>NZ_BTFW01000001.1:2927967-3230934 GCF_033242265.1 Novosphingobium sp. IK01
GCCGGGCGGGCGAGGCGCAGGACGCCCGTGCGATCGTCGAAGGCGATCTGCGATCCGCCGCCTTCGTCGGGGATGTCGGCGCGCGTGGTGAAGCCATAGACATAGACGCCGCTGGCCGGCACGTGCCAGAGCCAGCGGGCGCCGGCGTGGGGCAGGGCATCCTCGTTCCGGGCCAGTTGCGCGCCGCGGGCGGCGGCCTGGGCAAAGGAGAGCGCGGGCATCGGGCGGGGCAGGACGGGGCGACTGGCGGCAAGGCTGGCCAGATCGGCGCGGCGGTCGCTCGCGCCCATCACGCCCATCACCGTGGTATAGACCGGGCGCAAGTTGAACGAGACGCTCGACCAGGCGAAGACCAGCAGGGCGAGCCAGATCCACAGGCCGCCCGCGCGGTGGAGGTCGAAGGTCAGCTTGTGGCCGCTCGCGCGCCAGCGCACCTGCCACGAGGGTTTCCAGCGCTTCCACCAGCCGGGCGGCGTATTGGTCCGGCGGACCGGGCGCGGGATTGGAACAGGCGGCTTTTTCAGGCGCACGGGCAGCGTGAGATAGAAGCCCACGAAACAGTCGAGCGTCCACACCAGCGCAGCCAGCCCCATCACCAGCCTGCCTGTCGGCCCGAGCAGCAGGGTATAGTGCAGCAGATAGAGGAAAGGCAGCAGGTTGACCTGCCCTTCGGTGATGTCGCCCCAGTGGCGATGGCCGAGTTCGCGCGTGGTGTAGGGATCGATGAAGAGTTCGTCCCACCCCTGTGCATGGGCCGGATCGCGCCAACTGACGCGCAGGCGCAGGCTGTGGCCCGGTTCGATCGTGAGCGGCAGGAAATCGGCGACCATGCCGGGGTGGCGGGTCAGAGCCAGCGCCCGCAGTTCGACGGGATCGTGCGCGCGTGCGCCGGGCACGGGTGGCGCGGCCAGCAGCAGGCCCGGCGCACTCCAGGCTTCCAGTTCGTCTTCCCAGGCCAGCGCCATGCCGGTCAGCCCGGCGATGGCCAGGAACAGCGCAAGGCTCAGGCCCGCCCAGCGATGGACGAGCACCCAGACCTTTCGCGATGGCAGCGCGCGCGTCATTGCCGTGCTCACCAGCGGAAGCTGATGGTGCCCTGGATCGTGCGGCGCTGGCCATACCAGCACCACGCGCTGTAGGCCGGATAGAGATAGCAGCTGGTCAGGTACTTCTTGTTGAACAGGTTGGTGACGTTGAGCGCAAGGTTTAGGCCTTGCAGGCGCGGATCGAGGTTGGCCAGATCGTAGTGGGCCATGGCGTCGATGAGGGTGTAGGACGGGGTGTAGTACTGGCGATAGGCATTGCCGGTCAGCGTCTGGTCGAAGACCCCGCCATAGACCCCGTCGACATGGCGCAGGCCCGCGCCCAGATTCAGGCCCTTGAGCGGGCCGCTGCGCGCCGTCCAGTCGAGGTTGACCGCCAGATTGCCGTCGCCCGCGCCGATCAGGCCGCCGCCGACATAGCGCGCGTCATCGTCGGCCACGTCGCGCACGCGCTGGTGGCTGTAGGCCGCGCGCAGGGCAAAGCCATAGGGCAGCGGGGCCCTGGCTTCGATCTCGAAGCCTTCGGAGCGATACTTGCCGCTTTGCGAAGAGAGGAAGGTGACCGGATTGGTGGTGACGACGCCGGTCTGCTCGATGTGGAACCAGGCCGCAGTGACGAGGATCGCGGAGCCATTGGGCTGGAACTTGGCGCCGACTTCGACCTGCTTGCCCAGCGAGGGGCGGGCAAGGCCCCCGGTGGCGAGTCTGGCACTTTGCGGCTCGAACGAGGTGGCATAGCTGACATAGGGCGCGAGGCCGAAGGAGGTCTTGTAGAGCAGGCCCGCGCGCCCGGTGAACTTGCGGTCGGTCTGGCTGTCGGTGCCGCTGCGGATGCTGGCCCAGTCGTGACGGCCCGAGAGCATCAGGCGCAGGCCGCCCCAGCTCATCGTGTCCTGGGCATAGATGCCGGTCTGGTGCTGGCGGATGTTGTAAGTGGTGACGTCGGCATAGGCGCCGGGGGTGTAGCCGGGCACGGTGTAGGGCGAGGTGGGCGCCTGCTGGGTGCCATAGACCGGATCATAGGCATTGATCGGCTGCGCGGTGCCGAAGGCGGCGGCCTCGAACGAGTGGGCGGTCTGGTAATCGACGCCGACGAGCAACGCGTGCCGGACCGGGCCGGTTGTGAACGTGCCCGAAAGCTGGTGGTCGAAGGTCCAGTTGTCGAGGGTTTCGTGGGTGGCGTAGCTGGCGCGGGCAAATTGCGCCATGGCCGCATCGGCCGGAACGCCGGTTTCATAGATCGCGCCCAGATCGGTATCGACATGCTGGTAGCGGCCACTGGCCCGGAAATGCCAGCTGGCGCCGAAATCGTGGGTCAGGATGTAGGTTCCCGCTTCCTGATTGCGGCGGAAATAGTTGCTCGGTTCGCCATCGGCATAGCGGGTGTCGATCTTGCCGTTGGGGTTGTCGAACAGCGTGCCATAGCCGGGCGCGCCGCTGTAGTTGCCGTTCTTGGGATCGTGCGACCATGCGCCGAGCACGGTCAGGGTGGTGGCCGGGTCGATTTTGAAGGTGACCGCGCCGCTGAGCGTCTGGCGTGCGCGGCTGCCGTAATATTGCTGGGTATCGGCGCCGTTGGCGCTGCCATAGAGGCGCACGCTGACCGCATCGGACAGCTTGCCGCCGACATCGGCATCGACGCGATAGAGGTTGTAGGACCCATACGTGGCCGAAGCCGCGCCATAGAACGCCTCGTCGAGCGGGAGCTTGCTGCTCATCGCCACGAGACCGCCGGGGCTCGACTGGCCATAGAGCGCGGAGGCGGGCCCCTTGACCACCTCGATGGAATCGAGGCGCGACATGTCGACTTGCGGCGAGGCATAGCCCGAGGCGCTGGCGAATTGCTTCAGCCCGTCGAGATAGACCGGCGCATCGAAGCCGCGCAGCTTGAACTGGTCGTAGACTTCGGCGCTGGCCCCGCGCGTTTCGGGGGTGATCCCGGCGACATAACGCAAAGACTGGTTGAGATTGGCAAGGCCCAGCCGGGCAATGTCGTCGGCGGTGACCACGCTGATCGATTGCGGGGTTTCGGCGATGGGGAGGGGAGACTTGGTAGCGGCGAGCGATTCCATGTCATCGTGAAGCCCGCGCACGACGATCTGGCCTTCACTGTCGCCCGAGGCGCTTTCGGGGCTGGCTGCATCGGAGGATTCTGCGGCGCGCGCAGGAGCGCCGAGCGCCAGCAGCGAGGCCGACAGCATCAGGCCGGCGCCAATTTTCCCGAAACCCCTCAAACGAGCGTGCATGATCTTGTCCTTGTCAACCTTGTCCCGTTGCATCGCGCCTTGATCCGCGATGAAGGGATGCCGTGGCGGTGCCCGGCTGCCTGAATGGCAGGTCAACTAATGAGAGTCATTCTCATGTGCAAGTCATAAACGGAAAGGCACGCTCCAGTGACAGATGCCCGCTGCGAAACCCGCCGTGGCCCATGGCACGGCGCCAGCCAAAGATAATGGGGTGAAGGGGGCGATGCCCCCTTCGATATCCCTTTTTCTGTTTGTCTCTGAAAACAGACCGCTATTGCAGCCTGAGCGCGCCTTCGTCGGCGGTCGCGGCGGCCAGTTCCGCATGGGCGGCAGCGATGCGCGCGCGGGCCTCGATCAGCTTGACTTCGGCGTCGGTGGAGGCTTCCTCGCGCTGGTTGACGAGGAAGAAGTCGCTCGATCCCAGCTCGAAGCGGCGGCGCTCGGCCTGCGCCAGTTTCCCGGCAAGGTCGCGCTGGCGCAGGGTCGTGTCGACGAGCTTGCGCGCGGTTTCGACCTCGATGCCGATGCCCGCCACTTCGGCGCGGATCTTTTCGCCGAGATAGCGCTGCTTGATCGAAAGCTCGTCGAGCTTGGCTTGCGTTTCGGCGAGCTTGCCCCTGGCCTTGCGGTTTTGCAGCGGGATCTTGAGGCTGATGCCCATGATCACTTCGGTGGCGGTGCGGCTGTGGCCGCCCAGTCCCTCGGGGCCGATGTCCTTGGCGATTTCGCCCTTGAGGTCGAGCTTGGGGCGCAATTCGTTGCGGGCGAGCGCCAGCTTGATCCCGGCCTGATCGATTTCTTCCATCAGGATGCCGAAATCGGGCCGGTTCTCGATGGTGAACACCGGGTCGAGGCGCAGGCCGGAAAAGGCGCTGGCATCGGGGGGGAGGCGGCTGGCATCGACGATCACCGGCGCGCCCTGATCGTCGCGGAAGTAGAGCGAGAGCTTGTTGGCCGCGTCGAGGAAGTCCTGACGGGCAGCGAGCACGAGCGCCTCGCGCTTGACCATGTTGGCTTCGTTTTCGGTCAGCAGGATGTCGGGCTTGGCGCCCAGTACGACCTGACGGCCGATGCCCCGGCCCCGCCGGGCGGCCAGATCGTAGAGCGCCTGATAGGCCTTGAGTTTCAGCCCCGTGGCGACCCATTTCTGGTAGGCCTGCGTGGCGCGGGCCTGAACGCCGATGCTGGTGGCGCGGGCTTCGAAGCGGGCGATGTCGATGTCGTTGGCGGCCATGCTGCGCCCGGCGCGGCGGGCGTCGATCAGGCGGTCGCGCATCAGCGAATAGAGTACGCCGACTTTGAATTCACCCGCCTCGTTGGTGTAGGCCTTGTCCTCGTAGACCGGAAACGCGCCGCGCGAATTGCGGTACTGGCCGTAGAAATGGCCGCCGTTGTTGGCAAACGGGGTGTCGGCAAGGCCGGTGACCTCGGTGCCGTCGTAATAGCCTGCTACGCGGCTGCGGGCATCGACTGAAAACACGGTGTCGAAGGCGCCGTCGGCGGTCAGCGAGCGCCCTTCGGCCTGCCGGGTGCGGGCCAGCGCGGCGATGATGTCGGGCGTGGCGCGGGCCGAAGAGGCCAGCACTTCGTCGAGCAGGAGCGGCGTGGCGCTCTGGCCGGGGGTGGCCACGAGTTCGCCACCGGGCAGGACAGCCGGGATGGTTTCGGCCTGCGCGGGCGCAAGGCAGAGGCTCGCGGACAGCGCCAGCAGGGGGAGGAAGCGGGCTGGAAGCATCATCACTTCTTCTTCTCGCCCGTGCCTGCGCCCTTGCTGCCGCCATCGGCCTTGGCGCCGCCCGCCTTCTGGTCTTGCCCGTAGCCGACTTTTTCCTGCCCGAAGTTGAGCGGGAAGTCGTTGAGCTGGCGCCAGAGTTCGTAGCCGACCGTCACCGTGTCGCCCTGAATCCAGCCCAGCACCTTGCCGCCCTGACGCACGAAGCGCAGGTCGGGCCACGGGGTCTTGCCCGGCGCGGGTTCGACCAGCACGCGGAACAGGCCGTCGCCGCGCGGGGTCGGATCGACCGCGCGCACGCGGCCATCATAGATCCCCACCGCGAACGAGGGCCAGCCGCTGAACTGGATCGCCGGGAAGCCTTCGAATTCGAGGCGGACGGCGCGTCCGGCCTCGACCAGCGGGATGTCGCGGCCATCGACATAGAGTTCGACCGCGCGCTCGACATGTTCGGGCGCAATCGTGGCCAGTACGGTGCCCGACCCAATCAGCGCGCCCCCCGAGGCGGCGTTGAGGTTCTGCACGCGACCGTCACGCGGCGCGCGGACGAGCTGGGCGGAACTCTGCGCGAGCTTGACCTTGATCTGCTGGAGCTTGGCACGCGATTCGGCAAGCTTGGCCCCCGCATCGGCGACCTTGATCAGCGTCTGTTCGTAGTCGCGGCGGGCGGCCAGCCCCTCGCGATAGAGTTGCAGGGTGCGCGCCACGTCGATCGCGGCGGTCGAGCGGGCCTGTTCGACGGCGGCGATCTGGGCCTCGACTTGCGCCTTTTCACCCGCCAGCCGGTCGAGCAGGTCGGGGTCGACATCGACCACGCGGACGATGGGATCGCCCTTTTTGACGAAATCGCCATCCTGCACGTAAAATTCCTCGACGCGCCCGCTCACCAGCGAGGAGACCTGCCGGGCGCGGTCGTCGGCGTTGAGGGTTGTCACTTGCCCTCGCCCTTCGGCGGTCTGGAGCCAGGGCACGAACAGGATCGCGATGGCCAGCGCGATTCCCAGCACGATCAGCCAGGCGACCGTCCTGATGATGCGCGGCGGACGGAGCCGGGCGAGTGAGGGGAAGTGCGCCATCTGCGCGGCTTCGAGCGGCATTTCGGAGCTCGTGCTGTTCTGGCCGGTCATGCGCGGCGCTCCCGTTCGGCGAGGAAGCGGGCGAGATCGGCCCGGCTGGTGAAGCGGTGCTGGGCGTGTCTGCCCAGCCAGTACCAGGCGTCGGGGCCCTTTCCGCCGTCGGCGTGGCCATCGGTATCGAGGGCTTCGGGGCGCCCGGTGCTGAGCAGGACGGTCGTTCCCATGGCCCGGAATTCGTCCAGCGTGGCCCGGAGCGCGGCGATGGGCATCATGTCGTAGAGCGGCGAAAGCAGCAGGACATGGGGCCGCGCGAGCACGGCATTGGCAAGCTTGAGCTGCATGACCTCGACAATCGAAAGGGGCGAGCCGGAGGCGGCAAGGCGGGTGTCGAGCCCGGTGGGCAGGCTGGCAATGCGGCTGCCCAGCCCGACCAGATCGAGCGCCTGCATGATCCGCACGCTGTCCGGGGTGCCGCCGCAGGCCAGGGCGAGGAATTCGCGGATGGTGATGTCGACGATGGTCGGGCGGCTGAGCACGGTGACCGCCGAGCGCAGCAGGTAGGAATCGAGGCTGCCCAGTTCGCTGCCGCCGATCGAGACGATCCCGGCATGGGGTGTGTGATGGCGCTTGAGCAGCAGGGCGACCTCGTTCTCGATGCCCGGTGCTGCGGCAAAGACGATCTGTTCGCCGCTGGCGATCTCGAAGTCGAGGCGGGCGAGACCGATCCTGTTCTCGCCGATCTCGACCTCGCGGAAGCGCACCGCGCCGTCGGCCGGGGCCTGCCCGCTGCCGCCGCTGCGTTCCTGCGGGATCGCGAAGACTTGCGACAGTTCCTCGGCGCTGGCCACCAGATCGTAGAACACGTCGAGGTAGGAGCCGAGCTGGTAGATCCCGTAGAACACGCCCGACAGGATCAGCTCGGCGGCGACCAGCTGGCCGATCGACAGCTCGCCCGCCAGAATGAGATTGCCCCCCAGCGCCAGCAGCGCGGAGGCGGCAAAGGCATAGACGAGGAAATAGGCGAGCGTCTGGGCAAAGCTGTAGCGGAAGAAGCAGCGATGCGCGCGGATATAGTCGGCGGTCACCGCTTCGGAGCGGTCCATCGCAAAGTCGAAGTGGCGGGCCGACTTGTAGAAGCCGTTGGAGCCGCCCAGACTTTCCAGCCACTGCGCGGCATTGTGCTTGGCATGGCTGACCCCGACCGAGCCGGCAATCGCCCCCCGGCGCCAGATCAGCCAGATCGCCAGGCACGCGAGCACGAGGATCAGGTTGAAGGCGAGGAAGAACGGGTGGTAGAAACTCGTCACCATCAGCCCCACCGCGCCTTGCAGCACGATGGTAAAGGCGCCGATCACCAGACTGGGCACCGATTTCTGGATGATCGCGGTGTCGAAATAGCGGTTGAACAAGCTGCTGCGGCTTTCGTCCACGAAGAACGGGTTCTGGGCATGGACCGTGCGCACGGTGATCTCGGCCACGACGCGGGCGAACAGGCGCCGCTCGAACAGGGCAAGGATATAGAGCCGCATCGAACTGAGCCCGGCCACCACCAGCAGCAGTGCCAGCAGAACCCCCGAGAGGATCCACAAGGGCGCCACCAGCGCGGTGCGCGCCACCGAATTGATCAGCAGTTGCACCGAGATGGGCGTGGCCAGCGAGAGCAGGCTGATCGCCATCGAATAGACGATGCACAAGTTGATATAGGCCCGGTCAGGCCCGACGATCTCCCTCAGCCAGGCGACCGCCTGACGCAGGCCGATGTTCTCACTCGCCACGGCGCGCCCCTGTTTCAATCCATTTCATCCGCATGGGCCCGGTCAGCCACAATTCCGGGGGCGATGCAAACCGGGATGGCACGCTGTGCTGGCCAGCAACACTTCTTCACCAGACGCCAAAAATGCAGACGTCTTTGCTTACGCAACGATCACGTTCCATGTCTGGCAGGACACACAAGGCCGTTTGGGTGGTGGTGGCGAGGCAGGGCGCGCGAGGTAGAACGCGCGAGGCAGAGCACGCGGGCAGGGGGCTTCTGTCCGCCCACAGATGCGGACGGGATGGCCGGTTTCAGGGTGTTTCTGCCCCGGCAAAACTGGCGGCCAGCGTGTCGCAAAAGCGCGTGATTTTCTGCTCCGTCGCATCGGCAAAGCCGATCACCAGCCCGGTCATCCCGGCCTGAAGGCACAAGGCGGATAACCGGGATGGTGAAAATCCGGCGGCATGCAGCGCCTGAAGCGCAGCGTCCTCGTCCTGTCCGGCCCGGAACACCAGCGCCAGTTGCAGGCCACCGTCAGGCCCATGCAGCGAGACTCTCTTGCCAAAGGCCTCTCGCAGCCGCTCGGCCAGCATGGCTCCGCGCCGGGCATAACAGCGGCTTATCCGGCGCAAGTGGGCGCGGTACTCGCCGCTGGCCAGCCAGTCGCCATAGGCGGCCTGTATCTGGAGATTGGCCATCATGCCCAGATTGCGCTGCGCCTGCGTGAACGGTTTTACCAGTTCGGTCGGAACGACCATCCAGGCCAGATGCAGGGTCGGGGCGAGCGCCTTTGAGGTCGTACCCAGATAGATGACCTCTCGCCCGGAGCCCAGGGCATGCATCGCGGCGATCTCGCGCCCGCGCCAGTGGAACTCGCTGTCGTAATCGTCTTCGAGGATGATCGCGCCCGTGCGCCGGGCATGGTCGATGAAGGCAAGGCGCCGCGCCAGCGACAGCCTGTGCCCGAGCGGATACTGGTTCGACGGGGTGAGGTAGACGAGCCTGGCCCTGTCGCCTGCTGGCGGCACGCGCGCGCCTTCCTCGTCGAGTGGCATCGGTTCGGGGACAAGTCCCGCGCCGAGCATTGCGGCCCGAGCGCCCATGTAGCCGGGGTCTTCCATCAACACCCTGTCGCCCGGCCGTGCCAGCACCAGCGCAACGAGCGCGAGTGAAGCCTGCGTGCCGCCAGTGATGATGATCTGCGAGGGATCGACCGTCATCCCGCGGTCGCGGGCAAGTCCACGGGCGAGTTCCTCGCGCAGGGCTGGCAGGGAGGGGGAGGGCGGGGAGGAAGGGGGGGCGAAATCCCCCGCCGCCAGCCTATGGCGCGAGGCGCGGCGCAAGGTGCGCGCCCAGGCTTCATGCGGGAACAGCGCCGGATCGGGCCGACCGGGCGCCATCGCGCCATTGCGGTCGATGAAACAGGGCTCGCGATGGTCGCAGGTCCAGTTCGAGGCCACACGAGGGGGCGTGGGCGCGAGAGGTGCTGCGCGCATGTCGACCACCGGCATGGCCGATCCGCCCGTTACCACAGGGCGCCGCTGGAGGGCGATCTCGACCAGCCCTTCGGCGCGCAACAGGTCGTAGGCGGTGTTCACCGTGTTGCGCGAAACCCCCAGAATAGCGGCAGCCCGCCGACTGGATGGCAGGCGCGTGCCGACGGGGATCGCGCCGCTGGTCATCCCCGTGCGCAAATCGGCATAGATCTGGCTGACCAGTGTTTCGGTCCGTCCGGGATCGGGGCGGGTGAACTGGAGGAGAGTAAGTGGTTCCATGAAAATGCCAGTTTGTGGATCTTACGGAATACCAGGTTAGGCGGCATCACCGGGCTTCATCAAGCCGCTTGCTGCATTGGAGACCCGCATGGCCACCGACCCGCTTCCCGCCTACGCCCGCATCCGCTATTCTATGCGTGCTCACTACGATGCCCCCACTGTCCATGCGATTCTGGATGCGGGGCTGGTCGGTCACTTGTCGTTCATTGCCGATGGCCGCCCGATGACGGTACCGCTGGCCTATGCCCGCGATGGGGCATGCCTCTACCTGCACGGGGCCTCGAAGACGCGCTTCGTCAAGCTGTGCCGCGATGCGGCGCCCTTGTGCCTGTCGGTGACGATCCTCGACGGCATCGTGGCCGCGCGGTCGGCCTTTCACCATTCGGTCAATTATCGTTGCGCGATTGTCCATGGCCATGCACGGGCCGTTGAGGATGCCGCCGAGCACGACCACGCGCTGCAACTGATCACCGAACATCTCCTGCCGGGCCGCTACGGCGAAGTGCGCCCCATGCTGCCCAAGGAACGCAAGGCCACCGGCGTTGTCGCCCTGGAAATCGAGACCGCTTCCGCCAAGATCCGCACCGGCCCCCCGGTCGACGACGAAGACGACCTGACCCTGGGGCTGTGGTCTGGCGTGGTTCCGGTCGTAACGGCTCTTGGCCGCGGCATCGCCGACAACCATACCCCCGAAGGCCTGCCCGAACCGGCCTCCCTGGCCGCCGCCCGCCGCAAATTCGCCGAATGACGAGGCGGGGGAGGCAGGATGAAGCGGCCTGTTCAGGCCGTGGTCTGGCCCTCCCGCAGCAAGGCCCACCGGCGTATCTCGTCGAGCACCCATTGAAAGCTGCGATCCGCAGCCCGCCTTTGGGGCCAGAGCATCGAATAATCGATCTGCCACGCAGCCAGTGGCAGGGGGATGGTCGCCAGACCGAATTGTGCGGCAAAGAGGGTAGCGAGCGGTGTCGGCATTGTCGCTACCGCCTTGCTTCCGGCGACATAGTATGGCGTGGCGAGGATGTTGCGCGTCGAAACGGCCCTGAGGCGCGGGCGCCCGATACTGCGGAAATAATCGCTGATGAAAGTCGGCCTTGCATCGGAGAAAGTGACAATCACATGCTCTGATCCAAGGTACCAGTTCAGGGCGGGATCGGGAGGCGTCACCTCGACCGGATCGTAGAGGCAGGAAAACCCCGTGACCATGAGGGACTCGCGCCGAATTCCGGCCGGACCGTCCGGCGCGATGGTGAAGGCGATGTCGAACTTGCCGCGCAGGAGATCATCGTCAACGACTTGCCAATCAGTGGGCTGCACATCGAAACGCGCATCGGGTGCCTTCTGGCGCAATTCGGCCATCAGTTCGGGAAGCAACAGCAATTCCACGTCTTCGGCCGCGCCGAACGTCAGGTTCAGCCGGGCGTTTGACGGATCGAACGTCTGGGGCGAGAGAGAATCGTTCAGGCGTTGCAAGGGGGGCTGAATTTCGGCCCAGAGCTGTTTCGCGCGCGCAGTCGCGGTCAGGCCGCGTGCATGGCGGGTGAACAGCGGGTCTCCGAACAAGTCGCGCAGACGCGCGAGGGCCTGGCTGACCGCGGGTTGCGAGCGATGCAGACGGCGCGCGGCACGCCCAACGTGCTGCTCAAGCATCAGCGCATCGAACACCAGCAGGAGGTTGAGGTCTGGCATCATAAACTGGTCTTATAATGCAATCGAAAATTTCGCTATTGGAAACCATTCTTCTTATCGAAGCATGATGCGGCTCCGAAAACTTCCGACACAGGTGACCAATGACGAGCCTTCTTCTCAAGAAACCGATCCTGGGGGCTGAAGCGTGGACCGGCGCTGAGCTGAATGCGCGCGGCTACTTGCGTTTCCTTTCCCCCCGATTGCTGGCTGCCTTGCAGGGCGCGCTTGAGCATGTGAAGGCCAGAGGCCTGCGGGCGCCCGGCTTCGGCAAGGCGGACTTCCCTCTCCACGGCGTCGAGGATGAGCTTTCCACCTATGTCGCCGAATTGCAGCATGGTCAGGGCTTTCTGGCGCTTCGCGGCCTGCCCGCCGAACGGTACAGCGAAGACGAGATGGCCATCGTGTACTATGGCATGGGCCTGCACATGGGGATTCCGGTCACCCAGAATGAAGGCGGAGAACTGATCGCCGAAGTGATCAACGTGGGCGACAAGGGGGACCGCAAGACGCGCGTCTATCAGACCAACGCCTACCTTCCCTATCATTCGGACCTTTCGGACGTCGTCGGCCTGCTTTCACTCAGAAAAGCGAAGGAAGGCGGGGTGAGCAGCCTCATCAGCGTCGCGGCAATCTACAACCGGATCCTGCGGGATTACCCGGAATACCTCGCGCTGTTCTACAAGCCGTTCTATTTTGCGCACCTGGGCGAGGCGCTTCCCAGCCTTTCGCCGATATTCTCGTACAACGCCGGCAAGCTGAGCTGCCGCTACATGCGCCAATATATCGAACTGGGGCATGATCTGCGCGGTCTTCCGCTGTCGCGGATCGAAATGGAAGCGCTCGATCTGTTCGACAGCATCCTTGCGGAGCCGGACTTGCGCCTCGATATGCTTCTGGAAGCAGGCGACATCCAGTTTGCGAACAACTACGCGGTGCTCCACTCGCGCACGGGTTTCGAGGACCACGAAACGCCGCATGAACGGCGCAAGTTGCTGCGCCTCTGGCTGAAGATGGCCGAGCCTCGCGAACTTGCCCCGGACTTTCCCGGACGAAACGGAATCGCGGCCCGGGTGGCCGTTCCCGCCTGACGCGCCCGGCCAATCTCATGTGAACTGCGGGCATACCTGTGCCAGCCCGCAGTTCCCCCGAAGGCAGAAATTGTTTCGCTTCCCGGCGAGCAAATTGTGCCGTTCTGAGGTGGTGGTGGTGAGCCCTGCTGGGTTCGAGAAAGCAACTCCTTGAACCGGATCATTTTTGCCCCTTTTGGGCATCGTTTTTTGGCGATCCGGGAAGGGTTTTGAGGATGATGCGAAGTCGGTCATTATGGCGTCCGGATCAGCGTTATGGTTGGTCATGGACTCGATGGTGGCATAGGCCCGCAAGGGCATAAACGGGCTACGACCATGGGGCATGATGGGGAGGCGCTCAGGGGAGCGGGAGTGGAACGATGTGCGCAAGGAACGAAGGTTCAGACTGCCCGATCTGTCAGGGCGTCGAACTGCCGGAAGATTTGGTTTCTTTGATCGGGCAGGCTGGTGCGGCTGCCCCATCCGAGCCCATGACCGCCGATCAGTTCATCGCATGGCTTCGGGATATCTGATCGGGATCATCGCTGCCCTTGGCGGTATGATCCAGCGCTTGCGATGATTCCGGGTCACTGCTGGCCCATAATTTTTGCCATAGGCCTTCCGGCAGAGACCGGGGCGTTGATCTCCACGCAAGTGATTTGGGGGCAGGAATGATATCCTCGGCTGGATCATGGCCTTGTGAAGGCTGGGCATGGGGCGAACATTTTTTCCGTTTCAGCGCTTCCTAGGACTGGCGAAGGGGCCGAGCAGGGCCTCGGCATCGCCTTCGATATTTTTTTGATATTGGCGTTCGAGATCGCGGGCCGTGGCATATGCCCGCTGGAAGGGGATCAACCGATCCCCCAGTTCCACACGCAGGTGGTCAGCAAGTCTCTGTGCAAGCTCGCGGATCATATCATCGGACAGATTGAGGTGGGGATCATCGGTCATGCCTTGCCTTCCTTAAGCGGTATCGCTTAAGGATAAGCGGTATCACTTATGCGCGTCAATCTCGTATCGATGAGGGCTGGATGATAGAAACCGATACCGCTATTCGTTTCTACGTGACGAAACCCAAGATCTTTGATGAAGCCATCCACTTCCGGGCGCGCGAAGGCACCAAGGCGCGTATCGACGCCCTGCGCGGTAAGATGCGTCAGGGTGATTTTATCCGCCTGTTGCTGGAAGAGGCCCTTGATCATCGGGAGAGAAATGCCGGTGTCGAGGTGAACGAGGAGATCAGCCCGGCCTGACCTCCACCCCGGCGGAGGCTTCGGCACACATCTGGACCTTGATACGATGTACGGTACCAACACCGACCCGGAGTTTCCGTGCCGTTTCGTTGATAGAAATTTTGTCGATGAGGGAACGCTTGATCCGGGCGACCTTCTCGGGATCGAGTGGTTTACGGCCAGCCTTCTTGGTACTGCGCTGAAGGCCTGCCATGATCCTGCTGCGGATCATCTCGCGTTCGAAGTCGGCGAACACGGACAGCATGCCGAACATGGCACGTCCGCTGGGCGTGCTTGTATCAAGGGCTTGCTGGTGCAGGTAAAGGTCCACCCCTTTGGCGTTGATCTCAGTGAGAAAGCCAACGAGGTTTTGCAATGAGCGTCCCAGACGATCCACGGCCCAGCTTGCCACCATATCAATTTCTTTGCGGGCGATAGCCTTCATGAGGGCATCGTACCCGGGACGCTGTTCCCTTCCTTTTGCACCGCTGATCCCTTGATCGGTGAACTCGGCGACCACTTCCCAGCCATTGCGTTCAGCCACGGTGAGCAGTTCGCGGCGCTGGTTCTCGGTGGTCTGCTGGTCCGTTGAGACGCGCGTGTAGATGGCAATGCGTTTGATCATTCAGGGATAATCTCCTTAGTCCAAAAATGAATCAAGCATTTATTTTGATTGAATAATTTAAAGAATCCACGACTGGGACACAGTCCGAATGCCCCAGCCTTGAAATCGTTTTGCAGCCCTCACCAAGGCGGCAAATCATCCCGAAGGATTGTCATTGGCCGGGCCCTTGGGGGATTTCACAGTATAGCCATTTTCCGCAGCCCATGCGGCGATTTCTTCAGGAGAGAGATGGCGGACTGGCCCGTGGAGGTGCGCTTGGGGCGATTTGTGCCCTTTGGCCACCCTTTCTTTAAGCTTCTGCGCCTTCAACTTATTATCACGGTCCTCCTCTTTACTAATAAGAGGGCCGTTGCGCTTCCTGTAACGGTGGGCATCCCAGTTAAAGCGCCTAGCCATGATGATCACCGCATATTTTTAAGATATCAACTCTTTCCATATAAATTGCAGAATCCTTTCTTTGCGCTTATTAAAACTTACCGACGAACGAAATTTACCATTCCATAGGAGAATCCCGCAATAATTACTTTCGCATATTTTCAAAATGCGGGGACGGCGAAGAGGCCGCCCCTGTCGGGGGCAAAACCTGTTTCCGGGATCATGTTCGCGAATTTTCAATATGGGGACGGCGCAGAGGCCGCCCCTGTCGTGGCCCACACCCGTTTCCCGGTATCACGCTCGCGTATTTTCAAAATATGGGGACGGCGAAGAGGCCGCCCCTGACGGAGCCCAAACCTGTTTTCCGGTACCATGTCGCGTATTTTCAAAATATGGGGTCGGCGCAGAGGCCACCCCTGTCGGGGGCAAAAAGTACCACGGTGCAGTGAGGCTCTGTTGATATCAATGGCATTTGGGCAGCACCTCGCGGTCGATCATCTTCGTGTTCAGGCGGGTTGGTGGTTCGTTCCCCAATCAACTGGTTTGGGAATGGCCGAAATGGGCGGTTGGCAGGCACGGAATTCCGCCAGTTTTGGGCCTGCGATATCGGGGGGGTATTGGAATGAGGCCCGCCGCCCCTCAGGGGGCATTTGGTCATGTCCGTTCGCAGTTCTAGCGGGGCTGTCGCCCCGAACCCCATATAACGAGTAGATCGGGCATACCGACACCGGGTATAGTCATCGTCCGAACAGGGGACAACGGGTCGGCGCCAATCCATTTGTGTCCAAAACCGAACAGGGAACCGCATCGACATCTCAGATGTCGGGGCGGCGAACCTGTTCGCGGTGGGCGAGGCGTGACCGCTTGCGGGAACGGCGAGGACGACGCCTCAATACACCAAGGAAGGTGAACAGCGCGCGGCAAACCGCGCTTGAGCCCTTGATGTTTGCTCGACCTTTCTGGCGGGCGCAAGGCCACACCAGAAAGGTCGAGCAAACACCTTCGGCAGAGATGAAGCAGGGAGTTGGGGGGGTGTCGGTGTCCGAAGTAAACTTCATATGTATTACAGAGTTTTCTCGGACAGATTTTAGATCTGCGAAAGGACAAATAAATATTGCGTGATATGAAGTAGGTGAATTATATTAAGCCTTCAATACAAAAGGTATGTGGATGAAGGTATATTGCGACGAGTCACCAGCAGGAATGGGAAAGACAAGAAGATCAATTCGAAATATTTGCAACAATACGTGCAAGGTTTTGTTTATTACGGAGAGGAAGAGCTCATTTCATGAACTGGAGGCGGATATCAACGAGGCCGCAACCGAGGATCGTGTCCCACGGCATGGTGTAGCTTATCTGGGCCACCGCCAAATTCGGCATCAGCTTGAGCCGATCATGCGCCTGGCACAGCCGAGAGCACGACGATGGGATTGTCGCTCACCGGCGCCATGGTTTCAAGCGACATGTATCGTCCACGCTGGACGGCCCATTCATCGGACTGTTCCATGAGAATGGCGCCGATGAGGCGGGTGATCGCAGCCTCGTTCGGGAAGATGCCGACAACCTCGGTGCGGCGTTTGATTTCGCCGTTCAGCCGCTCGATGGGATTCGTGCTGTGCAACTTGGCGCGGTGCTCCTTTGGGAAGGTCATGTAGGCCAGCACGTCGGGTTCGGCATCGTCCATCAAGGTGGCGAGTTTTGGGAGCTTCGGACGCATCTGGTCGGCGACAGAGCGCCATTGCTGGCTGGCTGCCTCGGGCGTTTCCTGTGCGAAGGCGGTGCCGATGAAGGCCGAGACGACCCGGCGACCGCTCTTGCCGGCATGGGCCAGGGCATTGCGCATGAAGTGGACGCGGCAACGCTGCCATGTCGCGCACAGCAGCTTGGAGACCGCCGCCTTGATGCCCTCATGCGCATCGGAGATCACCAGCTTCACGCCGCGCAGGCCCCGGCGCGTCAACTTGCGCAGAAAGGCCGTCCAAAATGGCTCAGCCTCCGATGGGCCGATGTCCATACCCAGCACTTCGCGGCGACCGTCGCTGTTGACGCCCACCGCAATGATCACCGCAACGGATACGATCCGGCCATTCTGGCGGACTTTGACATAGGTGGCGTCGATCCACAGGTAGGGCCAGTCGCCCTCGATCGGGCGATCGAGGAAGGCATGCACCTTTTGGTCGAGCTCTTCGCACAGGCGGCTGACCTGGCTTTTGGAGATGCCATCCATGCCCAGCGCTTTGACCAGGTCATCGACCGAGCGCGTCGAGATGCCATGCACGTAGGCTTCCTGGATGACCGCCGTCAGCGCCCGTTCGGCCATCCGGCGCGGCTCCAGAAATCCAGGAAAATAGCTGCCTTTACGCAACTTGGGGATGCGCAGTTCGACCGTGCCGGCGCGGGTGTGCCAGTCGCGGTTGCGATAGCCGTTGCGCTGGACGAGCCGGTCGGCAGACTTCTCGCCGTGACCGGCACCAGTCAGGCCTCCCACCTCCATCTCCATCAGCCGCCCGGCGGCAAACGAGATCATCTCGCGCAAAATATCCGCGTCAGGGGCCTTCTCGACCAGCGTGCGCAAGTGCATCATGGAATCGGTCATCGTGGTTCTCCAGGTTCGAGCTTTGCAACCCAAACCTATCCGAAAATCGCGGTGACCACCCGCGCTGCTGGCCGGACGCTACAGCGCTATATGGAAAGCGCGCGCCCGGCCAGCAGCGCTACCGTCAGAACCTACACCACGTCCCGGGACGCGACCCTGTGAAGAGAATCGACGAAGTTCCAGATGATGCATCTAGCCTTTGGTTGTGTCCGGGTGATTTATTGATTCAACGTGCAAACGCCTTGGAGCATGTGGGAGCAACCGCCATCTTCGATGGACCGGTTAAGACCTTCATTTATCCTGACCTAATGATGCGTGTGAGGTTCGACGATCCACGGCTGACACGCCTTATGTGGTACAGGCTGAACTCCAAATCCACGCGGCAGTATTTCCGAGAAAACGCTACGGGAACAGCGGGCAACATGCCTAAAATTAGCGGGAAAACTCTAAAAAATATGGTTGTCGCGATCCCACCCGCTGAAATGTGGGATGCCGTTCTAGCATTTTTGGAGAATGCATTCGCCCGGGCCGACCGCATGGAAGCCGAAGCTGCCCACGCCCGCGCGCTGATTGATCGTCTGGAGGCCGCGCTGCTCGCCAGGGCGTTCCGGGGCGAACTGGTCCCCCAGGACCCCGCCGACGAACCTGCCAGCGCTCTCCTCGCCCGCATCCGCGCCACGCGCGCCGCCGCCCCCAAGGCCAGGCGGGGGCGGAAGGCGAAGGAGAACGCGTGATGCTCGGCCAATATGACGAAAAGGCCTTCCTCGCCTCGGCCGTGGCACCTTCGGCGGCAAGGCCGATCGGCGCGCCGGGTGTCTATGCCATCCTGCTGGCGGCCCCCGATGCCCTGCCCGGCGTGGCGGTCGGGCGCGAGGGGGTGCTCTATCTTGGCATGACCGGCGCCACGCTGGAGGCGCGCAACCATTTCCGGCATGCGCACAGCGGTTTTTCCACCTTTCGTCGCAGCCTGGGCGCCATTCTGGCCAGCGATCTGGGCCTTTCCGCGATCCCGCGCGGCCCCGGTGCCTCGAAATCCAATGTCCAGAACTATCGTTTTCCCGATGAAGGCGAACGGGCGCTGACAGCCTGGATGGAGCGTCATCTGCTGATCGCGCAGATGGCGCTCCCCGGCGATCTCGCGCGGATCGAGAAAGACCTGATCGCCTCGCTTGAGCCGCCTCTGAACCTCACCGGCTGGCCCAATCCGCAAAGAGCCGCCTTGAAGGCCCTTCGTGCGGCCTGCGCCGCCCAGGCCCGCAGTTCGCGCATCGGCAATTGAACGCAGGCAAGGCTGCTTTACCGGTAAAATGAATCGCGCCCGTGCTTACCCGGTGCTTACTGCAAGCTGAAAGTGCCCAGAATTTCGGGACCTGCTCAACGCCAAAAAAGCGTTTGAAAGCAATATGGTGAGCCCTGCTGGGTTCGAACCAGCGACCTACTGATTAAAAGTCAGTTGCTCTACCGACTGAGCTAAGGGCCCCCGTGGCGCCGGTTTGGCGCGTGGTTGGGCTGGTCACCTAGGCGTGGGGCGGCGGCGGGTCAAGCGGGAAGCCAGGTGTTTTGTGGCCAAACCTGTGAGTGGGTCGCGCCAGTCGGGGGCGATGGTCGTGGCGGGGCCGAGCACGAAGGGGCGCGTGCGGTAGGCCGGGTGGGGGATGACGAGGTTGGCTTCGATGTCGGCCAGTGCGCCGCCTGACCACAGCACGATGTCGAGATCGAGCGTGCGGGCGCGCCAGGGCGAGCCGCGACGGACGCGGCCAAAGGTGTGCTCGATGGACTGGAGGCGGGAAAGCAGGGCTGCCGGGGCGAGCGGGCTGGAGACCAGCGCGCAGGCATTGGCATAGCGGCGGCGCGAGGGGCCGAGCGGGGCGCTCGCGATGATCGGGGAGAGCACCTCAAGGTCCATACCCGCGCTGTCGAGCGCGCGCGCGGCGGCGCGCAGCACTTCGCGCGGGGCTCCGTGGCGCGGGTGGCGCACGTTGGAGCCCAGCGCGATCAGATAGCGATGCATCGCTCAGATGTCTTGTGCGAGGCGGCCATAGAGTTGCGGGCGGCGATCGCGGAAGAAGCCCATGCCGGCGCGGTGGCGGGCGGCTTCTTCCAGATCGAGCGTGGCGACCAGAACGCCGGTTTCCTGAGCGCCATACTCGGCCAGGAAATCGCCCCACTGGTTGGCGATGAAGCTGTGGCCATAGAAGGCCTGCCCGTTTTCCTCGACACCGATGCGGTTGGCCGCAACGACCGGCATGCAGTTGGACGCGGCATGGCCGAGCATTGCGCGGCGCCAGACCCGGCTGGTGTCGAGATCGGCGTCATAGGGTTCGCTGCCGATGGCGGTGGGGTAGAACAGAACTTGCGCGCCCATCAGGGCCATCGCGCGCGCGCATTCGGGATACCACTGGTCCCAGCAGACGCCCACGCCGATGCGCGTGCCGAATACGTCCCAGACCTTGAAGCCGGTGTTGCCGGGGCGGAAATAGTACTTTTCCTCGTAACCGGGGCCATCGGGGATGTGGCTCTTGCGGTAGATGCCCATGATTTCGCCCTGCGCGTCGATCATGGCGAGGGTGTTGTAGTAGTGCGGGCCTTCGCGCTCAAAGAAGCTGGTGGGGATCGCCACGCCCAGCGCCTTGGCGAGGCGCTGCATGGCCTTGACCGAGGCGTCTTCCTCCAGTGTGTGGGCGAGGGCAAAGCGCGCCTCGTCCTCGGTCACGCAGAAATAGGGACCGGCGAACAGTTCGGGCGGCAGGATCACTTGCGCGCCTTGCGCGGCGGCGGCCTCCACCTGGGCGGCAACGGCGGCGATGTTGTCGGCCGGATCGGGCGAGGCGAGCGCAAGTTGCAGCGCGGCGACGGTCAGCTGGGTCATGCCTGCGCACTTATGCTTTTGAGGCGTGCAATTCAACGACAGCAGCATGACAATCGTGGGCAGGAACGGGCGCGGAGGATGACAGGCGGCGTTCGGCTTCCTATCTGGCGGGCACGATATTCCTCTGAACAACATTCTTTTGAACGACAAGGATCCCATCATGGCCCAAGCCATTCTTGCCGGCGGTTGCTTCTGGTGCACCGAGGCGGTGTTTCATGACGTGATCGGCGTGTCGCAGGTCGAGAGCGGCTATATTGGCGGGACGGTTGAAAACCCGAGCTACAAGCTGGTTTGCACCGGATCGACCGGCCATGCCGAAGCCATCCGGGTGACGTTCGATCCCGAAGTCATCGCCTATGGCCAGTTGCTTGACATCTTCTTTGCGACCCACGATCCGACGCAGCTCAACCGTCAGGGCAACGATGTGGGCACCCAGTATCGCTCGGCGCTGTTCCCGCTCGACGAGGGGCAGGAGGAGGAAGCCCGTCTGGCCATTGCGCGCGCACAGGCCGAGCGGGCCGAGCCTGTCGTGACCACCATCGAGCCGGTGGCGCCGTGGTATCCGGCCGAGGACTATCATCAGGACTATTGGGAAGGCGAAGGCCAGCGCAATCCCTATTGTCTGGCGGTGATTCCGCCCAAGCTGATGAAGCTGCGCAAGAGCTTTGCGGGCAAGGTCAAGGCTTGAGGGTCTGATTCGAAATTCGCCGAAGGGGCGAATTTCGGTTCTGGAGCGGGCCGGTGCCGAACGATCCGAAACGATAGTTTCGGATCAGAAATTGCGAACAGGCGGGGGAAGGGCGCTTCCCCCGCCTGTTCGGTCAGGCGGTCCAGCGGGCGGCGAAGAAGCCGTCGATGCCGCCTGATGAGGCCAGCATGCCCGGATCGCTGCGCAGCCAGCCTTGCGCGGTGGGGGCGATGCCTTCGGGCAGTTCGGTCTGGTCGAGCGGGGCGGGGGTGAGCGCGGTGAAGGCCTTGGCCTGGTCCTCGCCCTCGGCCGGTTCGAGCGAGCAGGTGGCGTAGACGAGGCGTCCGCCCGGACGCAGCCAGCCCGCCGCACGGGCGAGCATGGCGGCTTGCAGCGTGGCCAGCTCGTCGATCTGGGCGATCCGGTGAAGCACGTCGGGGTGTCGGCGGCAGGTGCCCGTGGCGCTGCACGGCGCATCGACCAGAATGGCGTCGAACGGGGCTTCGGGCTCCCATGTCAGCGCGTCGGCAGCCACGATCCGGGCTGAAAGGCCGGTGCGCGCGAGGTTGGCCGACAGGCGTTCGAGGCGGCGGGCCGACTTGTCGAGCGCGGTCACGTCCCAGCCCATCGCGGCAAGCTGCATGGTCTTGCCGCCCGGCGCGGCGCACAAGTCGAGCGCGCGGGCGCCATGGCCTGCGCCGAGCAGGCGCGCGGGCAGGCTCGCGGCCAGATCCTGAACCCACCAGGCCCCTTCGGCAAAGCCGGGCAGGCTTTCCACCGCGCTGCCGCGCGGCAGGCGGACATGGCCGGGCATCAGCGAGATCCCGCCCAGACGCTCGGCCCACAGCGCGGTTTGCGTGGCATCGCGCAAGGTGAGGTCGAGCGGCGGGGGCGTGGCGATCCCGGCGGCGATGGCGGGCACGCGGCCCGGCCATGCTTCGTCCCAGCGCGTAGCGGCAGCGGCGGGCAGGCTCGGCGCTTCGGGCAGGGTGGCCCCCCGCTTGAGCAGGGCCGAGAACACCCCATGGGCCAGACGGCGCGGGCCGCCCATCAGCAGCGGCAGGCCCGTGGCGATTACCGCATGGGGCGGCAGGTCGAGCCGCAGGGCCTGGGCCAGCATGATCTGGAGCACGCCGCGCGCCTTGGCATCTTCGGGAAGGTTCTGCTGGGTGGCGCTGTCGATCAGGGCGTCGATGTCGCCCAGCCAGCGCAAGGCCTCGCTCACGATGGCCAGCGCCAGCGCGCGGTCGTCGGCGCGCTCGATCGGGCGCAGGATCGGCGGCGCGATCTGGTCGAGCGGCTCGCCCCGGCGCAGCACGGCATCGAGCAGGCGCAAGGCGGCACGCCGCGCGGGCACGCCGGGAATTGCCTCCGGGCTCTGGGAAGGGGCGGGCTTGCGGGTCTGTGGGGAACGGGCCATTGCCCGGCCTATCGCGCCTCTCGCGGGTTTTGGCAATCTTGGTGCGCGGTTTCCCGATTGCGTCCGGGCGCGCAAAGGCGCAAGGGCTGGGCCATGGATAAGCCGCACTCGACCGCACCGGCCGGTTTCCAGCGCGCTACACAGCGCCCGGCCCCCTTTGCCAAGCCCGACCACTGGCCCGATGGCCCCGTGCCCGAACCGCGCGCGGTGGAGCGGGGGGATGATCCCGATGGCCTTGATCCCACGCGTTTTGGGGATTGGGAGAAGAACGGGATTGCCATCGATTTTTGACGGCTGAATTTTTCAGGAAGAAGAAGAGATAACGAAGGGGGCAGGGCCCCCTTCACCCCATGAGCTTTGGATGGGGCAGTGTTTGGGCGCTGCGCCGGGCGTGGCAACTGCCGATTCAAAGGGGGCGGGGCTATGGGCACTTTTTGGGCACTCTCCAGCACGAGGTGCCTGCCATGCCCCCGCTCGGTCCGATCCGGTTTCTCACGATTCATTGTGCCGCCACGCCCGAGGGGCGCGATGTGGCCGCCGAAACGATCAGCAGTTGGGATACCGCCAAGTTCGGGCAGGTGTCGTATCACTATGTGATCGAGCTGGACGGTTCGGTCCATGCGACCCTCCCCGATACGCTCAAGGGCGCGCATGTCGGGGGCAGGAACACCGGCAACCTCGGGGTCTGCTATGTCGGCGGGGTCGACAAGGCGGGCAGGCCCAAGGACACCCGCACCCCGGCCCAGACCATGGCCCTGCGCGCGCTGGTAGCGGCCTATCGGGCGCGCTTTCCCGATCTTGTCGTGCGCGGCCATCGCGACTGGCCGGGGGTGGCCAAGGCCTGCCCGAGCTTCGACGTGGCCGCATGGCTGGCGCACGCCCCCGAGGAGCGCGCGTGATGCTCGAAATGCTCATCCCGCTGCTGTCGCGCTGGAAATGGGGGCTGGCGCTGGCCGGACTGCTGGCCTTCACCGGGCTGGGCGCGGCGGCCCTTCATTATCGCGGGGCCTTGCGCGCCGAACGGACCGGGCGTGCCGCCGACCGCGCCAGCTATGTCGCCGCCCAGGCCGAGGCCACGCGCCTGTCTGCCGAAGCGATCCACCATCAGGAAGCGGTCTACCGGATGAAGGCCGCCCAGCAGGATACCGCCCATGAAGCCGACCTTTCTGCCGCTCGCGCTGCTGGCGCTGCCTATGCCGATGCTTACCGCCTGCACGGGCAAGCCCTTGGCGGTGCGCCCGGCCCAGCCCCTGCCGCCCCCGCGCCTGCCCCTGCCGGACTTCGCGAAGGCCTGCCCGCCGCTGGTGTCGTGGTATCCGACGCGGACGTGCAAGCCTGCTCCGAAGTGACCGCCTATGCCCTGTCGCTGCGTGAATGGGCGGTGGGGGTGGCTGATGCCTCTCTCGACCCGCGAGAGCAGCGCTGAAATCAGGCCGAAGCGATCATCGCGCCCAGCCTCTGGGCGATGATCGCTTCGGCTTGCGCCACGATGCGGCTGACCAGGGTGGCTACGGGGGGGATGTCGTGGATCAGGCCCTGGACGAGGCCTGCGGTCCAGATGCCGTGTTCCGGGTCGCCGCTGATCAGGCCTTCGCGGCCCCGCGCGCCTTTCACGAGGTGGGCGATGGCCTCGAACGGCTGGCCGGACTGTTCGATGGCGATGGCTTCCTGCGCCACGCTGTTGCGCGCCACGCGCGCGGTGTTGCGATAGGACCGGAACAGCAGCGCGGTTGCGCGTTCGTCGTTGGCGAGGATGGCCTGCTTGATGCCTTCGTGGATCGGGGCTTCCTGCGTGGCGCAAAAGCGCGTGCCCATGTTGATGCCTTCTGCGCCCAGCGCCAGCGCGGCGACGAGTCCGCGCCCGTCGGCAAAGCCGCCCGAAGCGATGATCGGGATGGTCACCTTGTCTGCCGTCGCGGGGATCAGCACGAGGCCGGGGATGTCGTCCTCGCCCGGATGGCCCGCGCATTCGAAGCCGTCGATCGAGATCGCGTCGGCGCCCATGCGCTGGGCCGAGAGCGCATGGCGCACGGCGGTACACTTGTGGATCACTTTCACGCCATGGGCCTTGAAGGCGGCGACGTGTTCGTCGGGCCGATAGCCGGCGGTTTCGACGGCGGTGATCCCGGCCTCGATGATCGCCTGCCGATATTCGGCATAAGGGGGCGGATTGATCGAGGGCAGGATCGTGAGGTTCACGCCGAAGGGTTTGTCGGTCAACCCGCGGCAGCGCGCGATTTCGCGGGTGAGCGCCTCGGGGCTGGGCTGGGTGAGCGCGGTGAGGAAGCCGAGCGCGCCCGCATTGGCGACCGCCGCGACGAGGTCTGCCGTGCCGACCCATTGCATGCCGCCCTGGGCGATGGGGTGTTCGACACCGAACAATTGCGTGAAACGCGTCGTGATCATCTGGGGTGGCATCCTCTGTATCCGGCCCTTTTTTTCCGGGCCTTTCAGGCAGGATCGCCGCTGGGCCTGCCGCTGTCAATCGGCCTGCCCGGCTTGCGGGCCGGTTGGGGATTAACCCTGTTGCTCCGCAAGGCTCCCGACTGTCCGATAGTCCAATATTCTCGCGCGCGAAGGCATGGCAGGAGCTTGCACAAAGACGTTGAGTGGAGAAGTTATGTCGAAGCGCCTGATTGCCGTCGGTTCCGCCCTGCTGGCGGGTTTTGCCGCCTCTGCTGCTGCTCATGCCGCGCCTGCGGCGCCCGCAGCCCCCGCGACCTGGGCGCGCTGTGCGGCCTGCCACGATGCCAGCAAGGGTGGCCCCAACAAGATCGGCCCCAACCTCTATGGCGTGGTCGGCAAGAAGGCCGGCACCCATGCGGCGGGCTTCAAGTATTCCGACGGGCTCAAGAAGTCGGCCCTGACCTGGAATGCGGCCACGCTCGACAAGTGGATCGAAAACCCCCGCGCGCTCGTTCCCGGCACGATGATGTCGTTCCCCGGCATCAAGGACCCGGCCAAGCGCGCCGAACTGGTCGGCTACCTGACCAAGCTCAAGTAAGCGGCTGCGTTTGCAGGCCCTGTTCGTTGCGGGGCGCTGCGAAGGCTCCAACAGAAACCGACAGGAAAAGGCCGGACAGCCCAGTGGCTGCCCGGCCTTTTTCCGTTGGAGCTTTCTGATGGGGGCATGAAAAAACCGGACAGCCACGCAGGGCTGCCCGGCAAGGGGCCCCGGCGTCAGGAGCGGACGCCGGGGCACTGAACCTGACTCAGAAGAAGAGGATGCCGCCGATTGCCAGGGTATCGGACTTGGCGCGGTTGCCGTTGTGGGCGACCGCCTTGGTCGAGACATATTCGCCGATCAGCGTGACCCAGCTGGTCAGGCCATAGCGCACCTGGCCGACCCAGCTGCTGTTCACCTTGACCAGCGTGGGGTTGGCCGAGGCGTCGAGCGCGTTGGCATAGCTCAGGCGGCTTTCGCCATAGCTGCCGCCCAGGGTGAACTTGCCGAAAGTGGCGGTGGCCTGTGCATAGAAGCCCTGGCTGTCACGCGCATTGCCAAGGCCATCGCTGTCGAACAGGTTGAGCGCGGTCGTGCCCAGGCCCGAGGCGGTGTAGTAGTAGCCGACCACGGTGACCGGGCCGCTGTTGAGCTTGGCGCCGAAGTCGATGCCCTTGCCGGTGTAGGACAGGCTGCTGGTGACGGTGTCATGCTTCTGGGTGATCCCCGAAACCCACAGGTGGGCGCCGACCGGGCCGACCTTGGTGTCGTAGGTGATCTTGGCCTGGAAGCCGGGCTCGCTGTTGGTTTCGGCAGGGCCGGTGAGCGAGTGGAGCGGCTGGAACACGCCGCCAGCAACCTTGAAGCCCTTGAAATCAGGCGTCGTGTAGGTGATCTGCGGCTGGAAGTCGGTGTAGATATAGCCAACGCCGATGCGGCCCAGCGTGGTGTTGGCCGGGGCCACGTTGCCGCCGGGCGAGCCGGGCGAGAGCAGCGTGATGTCGTTGAGGATGGCGTCCGACCCGAACAGGCCGATGTCGCGGCCGATCTTCAGTTCGCCATAGCCGGCACGGCCCACGGTCAGGTACGTCTGGCGGAAGTCGATGCCCGAGGTGGCAAGGCCGGTCGGCTGGCCACCGTTGTTGGCGCCCAGCGCGCCCCAGGCGGCGCTGTTGATGCCCGGATACATGCCGAAGTGGGCGCCCACGTCCCAACCGCCCTGCTGGGTGGTCGCCTCGATCTTGAGGAAGCCGGGGAGCAGGCCGTTGCGGACCGCCGAGGTATTGCCGCCCACGTTGACGACGCCGCCCGCCACGCTCGACGTGGCATTGGGCGCCTGCGGGTTGTCGTGGACATAGAAGCCGTTGACCGAGCCCGAGAACTTGAGCGTGACATCGCCGACCTCAAGGCCCACGCCGCTCGCCGTGCGGCGCACGAAGCGCTCGGAGTCGGCTACTTGGGCGGGCGGGGCCGAGGCAGGCGTTTCCACGGCAGTCGCCGGGGTGGGCGGTGCGTTTTCGGCTTCATCCTCGTGGACGAGCTGTTCGTATTCCTCATCGGAAAGAATGCCCTTTTCATGGAGGCGCTTGAGCAGCGCGGCCGAGGTTCCGGCCATGGCGGGCGTGGCGCCCAGTGTCATCCCCAGGGTGATCATGCCCGCGAGCATCACGCTCGACAGCGGCGTGTTCACGAGCTTCTTGTGAGCCTTCATTGTTCCATCCCCTGATATGTTCTGATGCCCCTCGCGGAGGCTCAGGCGACGATGCGCGTGGCAGGGGATGCGCGAAATTGGACTATGGTTCTCGTTCCAAGGAACTACGCACGATTGCGCATTATTGCAAAAACAGGGGCCTGTGGCCGCGCATTTTGCTCAGGGCGCGGCAACGGCGCCCCAGGGCGCGATTCCCGCCGGAACGGTCGCCACGGTCTTCCCGGCCACCAGATCGACCACGGAAACGTCGTTGGACAGGCCATTGGCGGTGTAGGCGCGGGTGCCGTCGGGGCTGAGCGCCAGATGCCACACGCGCTTGCCCACGGGGATCGTCGCGCGGACCTTGCGGGTGGCAACATCGATCAGCGCGATGCGGTCGGCCCGGCCCAGCGCGACCACGGCGGTCTTGCCATCGGGGGTGAAACGGATGCCGCAGGGCAGGATCTTGTAGCCCTGAACGCCGGGAATCGAGAACGGGATGGTCGCGGTGATCGCGCGCGTGCGCGGATCGGCGATCTGGATCACGCCGCCCACTTCGGCCGCGATCCACAGTTCGCGTCCGTCGGCGGTGAATTCGACATGGCGGGGGCGCTTTTCGGTTTCCATCGTCGAGACGACCTGCCGCGTGGCCAGATCGATCCAGGCGATCGTGCTGTCGTCCTCGGAGGTCACCACCAGCCATTTGCCGTCCGGGCTCTGCGCCACGCCTTCGGGTTCCTTGCCGACCGGGATCTGGAAGGCCACGCGCCCGGTTTCCAGATCGATGGCGCTGACGGCGGCATCGTTCTCGTTGGCGACGAACACGGTCTTGCCGTCGATGGCCGGGAAGAACTGTTCCGGGTCCTGTCCGGCGCCGATCTCGCGCAGGATTTTGCCGGTCTGGCGGTCGATCACCTTGACCGCGTTGTCGTTGCTCACGCAGACCAGCACGAAGCGCCCGTCGCGGGTGAGGGTGATCCCGCGCGGGCGTTCGCCCACCGGCCATGTCGCCAGAACCTTGCCCGCCGCGCCGTCGATCACGGTGACCGAATTGCCGCGCTCGTTGCTGACATAGACGGTCTGCGCGCCGGCGGCGGCAGGCGCCATGAGAGCCGTGAGCGCGCCCAGGGCCAGTTTCGTGATCAAGCGCATGTCCGTCGTCCTCTCGTGTCGCGGCCATCGGCCGCCGTGCTCTGGTCCCGAATCCCACCCTAATAAGCACAAATCCTTGGGGGCATTCGACCAAAGGTCAATTTCGGGTGTGCCACCAGTGGGCCATCAGGGGGTCAGGGACTGACCAGAGCAGAAGATTCGAGGAAAAGGGAATTACGCGATGAAGATCACCGGACGACTGGCGCTGGCAGCCTCAGCCGGGGTGCTTGCCCTGGCCGGCGCGCCTCATCTCTTTGCCCATGGCGACGTGACGCCGCAGGCTGTCGATACGAGCGCTCTTCCCGACATCCAGCCCAACAACGACACCTGGATCGAGCACAACCCCTATCGCGGCAATGCCGAGGCGATCAAGATCGGCGAACATGCCTATGCGCAGAACTGCGCGCGCTGCCACGGGATCGAGGCGATCTCGGGCGGGATCGCGCCCGACTTGCGCTATCTCGAACTGGGCGACAGCGGCGACGAATGGTTCGTGCAGCGCTACCACCACGGTTCGGTCCGCGACGGCAAGGTCTACATGCCGCCGATGGGCGAGGTGCTGGGCCAGAAGGCTGGCTGGGCGATCCGTGCCTGGCTCGAAACTGTCCATCAGGAGTGATCCCGATGGCGCGTAAAGAAGGCACGGCGGCGGTAACCCGGCGTGCCCTTCTGGGCGGGGCTCTGGCGACTGGCGCCATGGCTCTCGCCCCCGCCGGGGTTCAGGCCGCGCCGCTCGCCAAGGTCAAGGCCAATGGCGTGTTGCGCGTGGCGATCTATCAGGACAACGCGCCCTGGTCGTGGGACGAGGGCGGGCAGATCCGGGGTATCGACGCCGATCTGGGCCGGGCCCTGGCGCAGGCGCTCGGGGTGAGGGCCGATCTGGCCATTTTTCCTGCCGATGAAAGCGTCGAGGACGATCTGCGCAATGCCGTGTGGCGCGGCGGGTTGCTGGGGTTCCAGGCCGCCGATGTCATGCTCCATGTCCCGTTCGATCCGGCCTTTGCCGCGCAGCAGGATCAGGTCGCGATCGTGGCGCCTTATGTGCGCGAGGGGTTCGGCCTGGCCTGTGCCACGGGCAAGGGCCTCCAGTGCGAGGCTGCCCCGCTCGCGTTCCGTGGGCACAAGCTCGCGGTCGAACTGGCGACAGTGCCCGATTACTACCTGATGGGGCAGTTCGGCGGCGCTTTGGCCAAGGATGTCGTGCATTTTCCCAATGGGGCGGCGGCGGTTTCGGCGCTGGTCAAGGGCGATGCCGATGCGGCACTGGCGACGCGAGCCCAGCTCGAATTCGGCCTGCGCGACCATGGTTCGGAGTTCGCGCAACGCAAGGGGCCGCTTCCCCAACTCAATGCGCCCGGCTGGGACGTGGGCATGGCCGTGAAGGAGGCCAGCCGCACGCTGGGCGACGCGCTCGAATCCATCGTGACCGACATGCAGAAGGATGGCCGCATGGCCGCCTTGTGCAAGCCCTATGGCGTGGCCTGGACGGCCCCGCTGGCAGCGGGCTGAGGATCGGCCGGAAAACCGGGTTGCGAAGGTGTGAACGGGCGCTTCGGCTTCGAACGTAAGGCTTCGGACTTAGTGCCCCAGACTTAGTGCCAAGGTCCAATTGCCGGGGCGCGGTGAGGCAATAGTCTGCAATGCATGGTGGGCGGGCAAGGGGGGCGCCGACCGTATCCAGCTTCCATGCCCCCCTGTGGCCCCCCGTCGATGGCGATCCAGCGTGATCGGCCCGGCAAGAGGCCGAACGTTCAATCGGAGGTGTGATGATGAAGGGATTTTTGAAGGCTACGGCAGCCTGTGTGCTGGCTCTGGCCGTAGCGGCTCCTGCCCTTGCTGATGGCCAGGCTGCCGGTCCGGGGGACGCCGACCTCATGGCTGACGCCAAGACCACGGGCGACGTGCTCACCTATGGCATGGGCCCGCAGGCGCACCGTTTCAGCCCGCTCAACCAGATCAACAGCGGCAACGTCGCCAAGCTGGTCCCGGCTTTCGCCGCCTCGCTCGGCGGTGAAAAGCAGCGCGGCCAGGAAGCCCAGCCGATCGTCTACGACGGCGTGATCTATGTCACCGGCTCCTACTCGCGCGTTTTCGCCTTCGATGCCCACACCGGCGACAAGCTGTGGGAATATGACGCCCGCCTGCCCGACGGCATCATGCCCTGCTGCGACGTGGTGAACCGCGGCGCGGCCATCTATGGCGACAAGATCATCTTCGGCACGCTCGATGCCCACGTCATCGCGCTCAACCGCAAGACCGGCAAGGTCGTCTGGAACAAGACCGCCGCCGACTACCAGGCCGGCTACAGCCAGACGGCCGCGCCGATCATCGTCAAGGGCATGGTCATCACCGGCACGTCGGGCGGTGAATTCGGCGTCGTCGGCTCGGTCGAGGCGCGCGACGTGAACACCGGCGAGCTGGTGTGGACGCGCCCGGTGATCGAAGGTCACATGGGCACGCTCCACGGCAAGCCCAACGGCATCACCGGCAAGACCAACGCCACCTGGCAGGGCGACCTGTGGAAGACCGGCGGCGGCGCCACCTGGCTGGGCGGGACCTATGACCCGGAAACCAACCTGCTCTTCTTCGGCACCGGCAACCCGGCCCCGTGGAACAGCCACCTGCGCCCCGGCGACAACCTCTACACCTCCTCGACTCTCGCCATCAATCCCGACAACGGGCAGATCGTCTGGCACTACCAGACCACCCCGCACGATGGCTGGGACTTCGACGGCGTGAACGAGTTCATCCCGTTTGACGCCACCATCAACGGCAAGCCGATGAAGCTGGGCGCCAAGGCCGACCGCAACGGCTACTTCTTCGTGCTCGACCGCACGAACGGCAAGTTCATCAGCGCCAACAAGTTCGTCATGCAGACGACCTGGGCCAACGGCATCAACCCCAAGACCGGCCGTCCCAACTACATCGACGCCAACCGTCCGGGCGCGCCCGACATGGCCGGTGGCTCGGAAGCCAAGGGCAAGACCGTGTTTGCCAGCCCCTCGTTCCTGGGCGGCAAGAACTGGATGCCGATGGCCTATTCGGACCAGTCGGGCCTGTTCTACATCCCCTCGAACGACTGGGGCATGGACATCTGGAACACGCCGATCGCCTACAAGAAGGGCGCGGCCTATCTGGGCGCCAGCTTCACGATCAAGCCGATCGCCGAGGATCACATCGGCGCCCTGCGCGCGATGGACCCCAAGACCGGCAAGATCGTCTGGGAATACAAGAACAAGGCTCCGCTCTGGGGCGGCGTGATGACCACGGGCGGCAACCTCGTGTTCACCGGCACCCCCGAAGGCTACCTCAAGGCCTTCGACGCCAAGACCGGCCAGGAACTGTGGAAGTTCAACACCGGTTCGGGCGTGGTCGGCTCGCCCATCACCTGGGAACAGGATGGCGAACAGTACGTCGCCGTGATGTCGGGCTGGGGTGGCGCCGTGCCGCTGTGGGGCGGTGAAGTCGCCAAGACCTTCAAGGAAATCAGCCAGGGCGGTGCGCTCTGGGTGTTCAAGCTGCCCAAGTGATGGCGCGGGGCTGGAACAGGGAGGGCGCCGTCCCTCCGACCGGCCCCCACGCTCCGGGTCAGGTTTCGGCCTGGCCCCCCTATGGCGCGCAGGGTCGGGAAGAGAGCATGTTTTCAGCACATCTTTCCGACCCTTCGTTTTTCCCGGACCCGGCTTTTGCTGCTCCGGTCTTTGCCGCTCCGGTCTTCGCCGCTCCGGTTTTTGCAAGTCCTGTGCGCAGCAAGGGCGGCTCCTCGCGTTCGCGCACGATGGGCGCTTGCCTTTCGGGCAAGGCTGGGGATAGTGCGGGGATGGCCGCAACTGCCACTCCTGAACGTATTCTCGTCGTCGACGATCATCCGCTGGTCCGCGACGGGCTCCGCAGTCTTCTGGCCGTGACTTTCGAGGATTGCGACATTCTCGAAGCGGCCGGTGTCGCCGAGGCCTGCTCGGTTCTGGCGCAGCATGGCGAATGCGATCTCGTGCTGCTCGATCTCAACATGCCCGATGCCACGCGCCTTTCGGGGCTGGTGCAATTGCGCCAGACTTTCCCGATGGTGCCGGTGATGATGGTCTCGGGCAGCTTCGACCGCGCCCTCGTGCAGGAGGCGCTCTCGGCTGGTGCGGCAGGCTTCCTGCCCAAGTCGATGAAGCGCGCGGCCATCGTCGATGCGCTCCACATGGTCATGTCGGGCGAAATCTACATTCCCGACATCGCGCTCGAAGAGAGCCCGGTCAGCGAGGAAGAAGCCCAGATCCGCGCCCGGATCGACACGCTGACCCCGCAGCAAAAGGTCGTGCTGCATCATCTGGTCCATGGCCGGCTCAACAAGCAGATCGCCCACGATCTTGATGTCTCGCTCACCACGGTCAAGGCGCATGTCTCGGCGATCCTGCAAAAGCTGGGCGTGTTCAGCCGCACCCAGGCGGTGATTCTGGCCAACCGGATTCATTTCGACTGACGGTTTTTTGGTTGGTGGCCTTGCCGCGCGGAGCCCCGGATCGTGTCCGGGGCGCCGAAGGATTGCGGCTTTAGTGCATCATCGTTTGCAGCAGGGCGCGCAATTGCGCCGGTTTGACCGGCTTGCCCAGCAGGGGCAGCTTTTGCCCTGACAGGCGCGCCTTGAGTTCTTCGCTGCGGTCGGCCGAGATGATGATCGCGGGGACCGTGCGCCCCAGCTTCGTGCGGATTTCGTGAACCGCCTGATCGCCGGTTTCGCCATTGTCGAGGTGGAAATCGGCAATGATCACATCGGGAATCACGCCGGGCTGCTCGTCGCCCAGCCGGGCAAGCGCGGCCGCGCCGCTGCCTGCGGCCATGACCTGACAGCCCCACCCGCTCAACAGCGTTTCCATGCCCAGCTGGATTTGTGTTTCGTTGTCGACGACGAGGATGCGGCGGCCCTGGATCGCGCGGTCGCGGGTGGGCTTGCTCAGCGCCGGGGTGGTATCGGCCCGGCTCTCCCCTTGCGGGACAGTGACCATGAAGCACGCGCCCTGGCCCGCATCGGACACGAGTTCGAGCGGATGCTGCAACATCGCCGTGGCGCGGCGCACGATGGCCAGCCCCAGCCCCTTGCCCGGAATGCGGTGGCTGGTGTCGAGGCGGCGGAATTCCTCGAAGATGCGTTCCTGCTGGTCGCGCGGGATGCCTGGCCCCGTGTCGCACACGCTGATCCGCACCTGTCCGGGGGCGGGGTGGTCGGTCTTCACGCGCACTTCGCCATGCCCGGTGTAGCGGATCGCGTTGGAGACGAGGTTTTGCAGGATGCGGCGCAGCAGGCGCGCATCGCTGCGCACCCAGACATTGGCCGGTTCGACCACGAAGGCGAGGCCCGCCGAGCGCGCGGTGGGGGCAAATTCGGTCTGGAGCGTGGCCAGCAGCGCGGTCAGGTTCACGTCGGTGAGGTCCGGCGTGATCGCGCCGGCATCGAGCCGCGAGATCTCGAACAGGGTTTCGAGCAGGTCCTCGACCGAATTGAGCGAGGTCGAGGCCTGGTTGACGAGCGCACGCGTGGGCAGCGCGAGGCGCCGTTCGGTGAGCGCGGCGATGAACAGGCGCGCGGCGTTGAGCGGCTGGAGCAGGTCGTGGCTGGCCGCGGCCAGAAAGCTCGTCTTCGAGCGGTTGGCGCCTTCGGCCAGGGTCTTGGCTTCGAGCAACTGGGCCTCGATCGCGCGGCGTTCGGCCACTTCGGAGGCCAGCCGCTGGTTGAGCGAGAGGAGTTCGGTCGTGCGTTCGGTTACCCGCCGTTCGAGGGTTTCGGCGGTGTTCTGGAGCAACTGGCGCGCGGTGGTCGGCTCGGTCACATCGAGCAGGCCCACCACCATCCCGCCCAGCGCGGTGGCCGTCGTGCGCACTTCCCAGATCCGGTCGCCCACCTGGCACAGGCGGTTGCGCACCGCCACTTCGTCCTCGGTACGCCAGGCGAGGACTTCGGCCCCGTCCATCCCCAGTGTTGTGGAGCACAGCCGCACGAGGTCGTCGTGATGGTGCAGTTCGCGGCCCGCGTCGCCGGCAATGCCCAGCAGGCGCTGCAAGGCCCCGTTCCACGCGGTAAGCTTGCGCTCGGCGTCGAACATGCACACGCCCTCGACCAGATTGTCGAGCAGGGCCTGAAGCGCGAGGTTCTGTTCGGCCAGATCGCGCGCGCGGGCGCGGGCATCCTCGGCCTTGGCCTCGGTAATGTCGGTATAGATGCCGACGATGCCGCCTTCGCTGGTGCGCAACTCGTTGATCTGGATCCAGCGCCCGTCGGCCAGCGCCTGAACGTGGCCGCCCGTGGCGATGGCATGGCGGGCCAGACGGTCGGAGGCCCAGCGGTCGGGCGCGGTCAGCGCGCTGACCGGGCTGCGCCGTTCGGCCAGCTGGCTGATGATCTGTTCGAACGTGGGATGCTCGCCCAGCAGGTCGGCCACGGCGGGCCAGAAGCCGACATAGGCTTCATTGTAGAGGACGAGGCGGTCTTCGGCATCGAACAGGGCGAAGCCTTCGTTGATCGATTCGATGGCGTCGCGCAGGCGGGTCTCGGCGGCCTCGGCATTGGCGTGGGCATTGGCGAGCTTGGCGTTGACCGTAGCCAGTTCGGACATGGCCTCTTCCAGCTCGCGGGTGCGGTCGCGCACGAGCTGTTCGAGGGCGATCGCCCGCTCGAACATCGAGAAGGCCGAATGCGACAGGTCGGTCGAGCGTTCGACGCGGTCGATCAGCGCGGCGTTGATCTTGCGCAGCTTGGCGTTCTCGTATTCCAGCCGCGCGAGGGCATCGGCGTGTTGCGCGGGCGCGCCGGAAGCGGAAAGCCGGGGGGCAGGCTGGCCGGTCATCGCCCGATGGCCAGCCCGCTGAAGGTCTGGTTCACATGGAGCGCATGGAACTGCTCGCCATAGGTGTTGAAGCCGACGACGCCATTGCGGCGGTAGATTTCGGAGACCAGCCGACCGATCTGGCGGCGCTCGGCATTGATGCGGTTGAGCACGCAGTCGAAGGCGATGATATGGTCGACCTCGCCCACGGCGGCGCGAATGTCCTCCATGGTGGCCTTGAGGCTTTCGATCTGGTCGACCGGTTCGCCCAGCGTCAGCACGATGCCTTCGTCGATCGCGCAATAGAACGTGAGGCTGCCGTCGGGATTGGCGGCCTGGACAGCGCGGACGTGATAGTCGCCCCCGGCGCGTACCATCGGCGGACAGGCGGCAAAAAGCGTCATGTCGAGACGCGAGGGATCGGCCAGTGGCCCGGCGATCACTGCGGCATCGGCGTCGGGCGAACCGGCAAGGCGCAGGTATTCCTGCGCCGCCGGTTCGGCGTTGATCTCGGTCACGCAGCGCGCGCCCGGATCGGCGCCGGTCACCACCATCTTGAGCTTGCCCGGCTTGTAGTGCTGGCGGCGGAAGACATGGAGCGGGCGGCGTGTGGAGAGGATGGCGACTGCGGCAACGGCAGGGTGAAAATCGCCGTCCGAGAAGATCCCGGTCTCCTTGAAGCGCATCCCGTCGCCCGAAGAACCGCCCACCAGTGGAATTTCGCCCAGCGCTTCCTGTACGGTCATCGCCAGCAATTCCTCGCTGTGCGAGAGCCCGTCGACGAGGAACAGCGCGGCGTGGTTGACCGGGGCATCGACGGGCCCGCCGCCCTTGCGGCGCAAGTTCGCGCTGCCCAGTTCGGCGCGGGCCACCAGATCGCGCACGGCTGCGCGCGCGGCCCCTGCGTCGAACTGGGTGAGGTCTTCGAACAGGTGGCTGACCATGTGGAATTCGTCGGAAGGAAAGCCGATCAGGCTGATCGAATCCTCGTCATAGCCCGCCTCGGTCAGTTCGCCCGAACTCGTGCAGCCGATCATCGGGAAGCGTTCCATCGACCACAGCCGCGCCGCGCGGGCCAGCCGTTCGCGGTCGTAGCGGTGTGAGCAGAACATCAGCGCCCCGGCCAGCGTGGCCGGGTCGATGGCACGGGTGATCTCCTCGAAGGCGTCGTAGGGATCGGATGCATGGGATGATGCCACGCCAACCTCGCAATTGCGAATATCCACGGTCCTCTCCAAAACCGCCCGCTGTCTGTGTGCAGCCCTTCGTCTCTAACGGGGTGCGGGGACAATGCAATATTCGGGCAATCTCCGCGCAATCTTTTGCTGGTGATCTGGCTTTTGCGGGCGATCAGGGAGGGCCTGTGTCGGGAATAAAGGAACGGAGCGGATCAATCCGCGCCGCGCGTGGGTTCGCCAGCGGCGTCGAGCGTGGCCGCCTCGGCATCGTCCAGCAGTTCGGAAAGGGCCAGGAAACGCATGCCTTCGGGCGTTTCGAGCGACATGCCCGCGCCGCGTCCGGGTGCGGCGTCGAGGATCAGGCGGGTGTGGCGCCAATAGGCAAACGTGTTTTCACCGATCCACACCGGCACATCGCCTGCCACCAGCCCCAGCAGGAAATCCTGCCTGCCGACCTTGAACTCCCCCCGCGCGAAGCACAGCGGCGCCGATCCGTCGCAGCAACCGCCCGAGATATGAAACATCAGCGGGCCGTGCTGCGCGGTCAGGCGGGCGATCAGGGCGAGGGCTTCGCTGGTGGCGACAACGCGGGCAGGGAGGTTGGCAGTCATCATCGTCCTGTCGCGATTGTCCTGTCGCGCAATGCAGCCCCGGCAAAGGCCCTGAAAATAACGGGGCGGATGTCCTGAAACACCCGCCCCGGAAATGCGCCCCGGTGTCCGCCAGGGGCGCGTTTCGCTGTTGCTTTCCGAGCCGGGCTCAGAAGAAGCCGAGAGCCTTGGTGCTGTAGCTGACCAGCAGGTTCTTGGTCTGCTGGTAGTGGTCGAGCATCATCTTGTGGGTTTCACGCCCGATGCCCGACTGCTTGTAGCCACCGAACGCGGCGTGGGCCGGATAGAGGTGGTAGCAGTTGGTCCAGACGCGGCCGGCCTGGATTTCGCGGCCGAAGCGATAGGCGCGGTTGCCATTGCGGGTCCACACGCCCGCGCCCAGACCGAACTGGGTGTCGTTGGCGATGGCAAGGGCTTCGGCTTCGTCCTTGAAGGTGGTGACGGCAAGCACCGGGCCGAAGATTTCTTCCTGGAAGATGCGCATCTTGTTGTGCCCTTCCATCACGGTCGGGGTCACGTAGTAGCCGCTGGCCAGATCGCCGGAGAGCGAAGCGCGGCTGCCGCCGGTCAGGACCTTGGCGCCTTCGTTCTTGCCGATGTCGATGTAGGACAGGATCTTTTCGAGCTGTTCGTTCGAAGCCTGGGCGCCGATCATGGTCGAGGGATCGAGCGGGCTGCCCTGGCGGATCTTCTGCACGCGGGCGACCGCGCGTTCGATGAACTTCTCGTAGATCGATTCCTGCACGAGCGCGCGCGACGGGCAGGTGCAGACTTCGCCCTGGTTGAGGCCGAACATCGCAAAGCCTTCGAGGGCCTTGTCGAAATAGTCGTCGTCGGCGTCCATCACGTCGGCGAAGAAGATGTTCGGGCTCTTGCCGCCCAGTTCGAGCGTGACGGGGATCAGGTTCTCGCTGGCGTACTGCATGATCAGGCGGCCGGTCGAGGTTTCGCCGGTGAACGCGATCTTGGCGATGCGCTTGCTGGTGGCCAGCGGCTTGCCCGCTTCGACGCCGAAGCCGTTGACGATGTTGAGCGTGCCTTCGGGCAGGATGTCGGCGATCAGCTCGGCCAGGACGAGGATCGACATCGGGGTCTGTTCGGCCGGCTTGAGCACGACGCAGTTGCCGGCGGCGAGCGCGGGGGCCAGCTTCCACGCGGCCATCAGCAGCGGGAAGTTCCACGGAATGATCTGGCCGACGACGCCGAGGGGCTCATGATAGTGGTAGGCGACGGTGTCGTTGTCGATTTCGCCCAGCGAGCCTTCCTGGCTGCGGATGCAGGCGGCGAAGTAGCGGAAGTGATCGATCGCCAGCGGCACGTCGGCGGCGGTGGTTTCGCGGATCGGCTTGCCGTTGTCGATGGTTTCGACCATCGCGAGCAGGTCGAGGTTTTCCTCAAGGCGATCGGCGACACGCAGCAGGATCCGGGCGCGTTCGGCAGGCGCGGTGCGGCCCCAGCTTTCGCGGGCCTTGTGCGCCGCATCGAGCGCCAGTTCGATGTCTTCGGCCGTGCCGCGTGCCACCTGGCACACGGGCTTGCCGGTCACCGGGGAAACGTTGTCGAAATACTGGCCGCGAACGGGAGCCACCCACTTGCCGCCGATGAAGTTGTCGAACTTTTCCTTGATCGGGCTCTTGGCCGAGAACTTGGACATGGCTTCCTGCAACATGGGCCTCTCCTTGAAATTCGCCGGTTGGCGACGCCAATGCGGCCAGGCAGGCAAGGGTGCTGCTCTCGACGCATTGCGACATGACTCTGCGCGGGTTTTGCGCCGCGCTTCCTGGTGAAAGATGCGCATCGCGGCGTGTCCGGGCAATTGTACCTTGGGTCGAACCCCGGCCTTCGAAGGATCGGGCGGGGCCGGTTTTCAAGGGTATAGGGTGCGCTTGCCCCCGACTGATGGTGCAAACGGGACGCAACAGGGCGGCTTCCACAACTCTTGATGCGGTTTGCATTGGCGCTCGGGCTCACAATGTGGCATCGCTGTCATGCCTCGCGCTGTCAGGGGCGGTCTACCCGCACGAGTCCCCGCAAAAGGACCGTTCAGTCGAGGGCGAAAGAGGAAGTTTGGAGAGAACAAAATGGCGCTTGCTCCCGATCTTGCGACGGGCAAAAATCCCGAAGGCACCCAGAATGCCTCCCATGTCGACGCACCGCAGTTGCAGCTTTTCGTCATGGGCCTGTTCTTCATCTTTGGCGGCATCACCTCGCTCAACGACGTGATCATCCCCAAGCTGAAAGAGCTTTTTACGCTGAACTACACGCAGGCGATGCTGGTGCAGTTCTGTTTCTTCACCGCTTATGCCGTCATCGGCATCCCCGGCGCGCGGCTGGTCAAGCGCATCGGCTACATGCGCGGCGCGGTGGCTGGCCTGCTGGCGATGATGGTGGGCTGCCTGCTGTTCATCCCGGCCTCGCAGAGCGCGACATATGCCGTGTTCCTGCTGGCGCTGTTCGTGCTGGCGAGCGGGGTGGTGGTCGTGCAGGTCGTGGCCAACCCGCTGATCTCGCTGCTCGGGCCCGCAAGGACGGCGGCTGGTCGCCTGACGTTCGCGCAAGGGTTCAACGCGCTGGGCACCACGCTGTTTCCCTTTGCCGGTTCGGCGCTGATCCTGGGCAGTCTGGCCAAGGTCACCGCTGCCGACCTCTCGGGTCCGGCGCTCGACGCCTACCGCACCGCGGAAAGCTTCGCGATCGTGAAGGGCTACCTTGGCCTTGCGGTGGTGCTGGCAATCGTGGCGGGCGCGGTGTGGATGTTCCGCAACCGCCTGCCGGTTGAAAAGCACGACGAGGACGCCAGCCTGATCGGCTTCGACCTGCTCAAGCGTCCGCGCTTCGGGCTGGGGGCGCTGTGCATCTTCCTCTATGTCGGCGCGGAAGTATCGATCGGCTCGCTGATCGTCAGCTACCTCAAGCAGGCCCATGTCATGGGTCTGGACGAGGCTTCGGCGGGCAAGCTGATCAGCTTCTACTGGGGTGGCGCGATGATCGGCCGCTTCGTGGGCTCGGCGGTTCTGCGCGCGGTTTCGCCGGGCAAGGTGCTGGCGTTCAATGCGCTGGGCGCGATTGCGCTGATCCTGCTTTCCACCCAGAGCGTGGGGCTGGTTTCGGGCTATGCGCTGCTGGCCATCGGCCTGATGAACTCGATCATGTTCCCCACGATCTTCAGCCTCGCCTGCGAAAAGCTGGGTTCGCGCGCGGCGGATGGTTCGGGCCTGATCAACGTGGCGATCTTTGGTGGCGCGGTCATGCCGCTGCTGACCGGCAGCGTTGCCGACATGAGCGGCAGCCTGGCGATTGCCCTGGCCGTTCCGGCGGTCTGCTATGGCGTGATCGCCGGCTATGGCTGGTACGCCCGCCGTCCGGCCTGATCTCCGGGTCTTTCGAATTACGGCCAAAAAGGGGTCGCAGCCAGCGCTGCGGCCCCTTTTTTGCACTGTGCAACTCTCTGGCGATTATGGGCATTTGCGCGATGGGGGCGGGGGTCCTATCGTGGGCGGCGAGAGGCGCCGGGGGACGGCGCGAACGGGAAAGGATGGTCCGGGATGACGGGCGAAGTTCTGGTCAGGCGCAACGGGCAGGCGGGCGTGCTCTCGCTCAACCGGCCGCGCGCGCTCCATGCGCTTAACCAGCCCATGGTCGAGATCATGACGGAGGCCCTGCTGGCCTGGCGCGACGATCCCTCGATCACCGCCGTGATCATCGACCATGCCGTTGCCCCGGATGGCGACCCGCGCCTTTCGCGCGGGTTCTGCGCCGGGGGCGACATCGCGATGATGCGCCAGTCCGCGCTCGAAGATGGCGGGGCCGCAGGCCGCGCGTTCTTCCTCGCCGAATATCGCCTCAACCACCTGATGTTCACGTATGTGAAGCCGATCATCACGTTCATGGACGGGATCACCATGGGCGGCGGGGTCGGCCTGTCGCTGCCCGCGCGCTGGCGGGTGGCCACCGCGCGCACCCGGCTGGCCATGCCCGAAACCGGGATCGGCTTGTTTCCCGATGTAGGCGGGGGCTGGTTCCTCTCGCGCCTCAAGGGACGGCTGGGGCACTTCATGGCGCTGACCGGCGCGCGGCTCGACGGCGCGGAATGCTGCTGGGCAGGGCTGGCCACGCATTTCCTGCCCGACGAGGCGCTGGCGCTGGCCAAGGAGCGGATCGCTGGCGGGGAGACCGTCGCCACGGTGCTCGACGATCTGGCCACTCACCCCGGCGCGGCGCCGCTTGCGGCCTATGCGCCCGACATCGCCCGGCATTTCGTGCACGATACGCTGGCCGCGATCTGGCGTTCGCTGGGCCGCGATCCTTCGCCGTGGGCCACGCAGACGCTGGCGACGTTGAAGACACGCGCGCCGCTCTCCTCCACGGTCTCGCTGCGCCAGCTTCAGGAAAGCCTCGCGCTGCCCGATTTCGCCGCCAACATGGCCATGGAATACCGGATCGCGGCGCGGGTGATGCTCACTCCCGATTTCGCCGAGGGCGTGCGCGCGGTGATCATCGACAAGGACAATGCCCCGCGCTGGAACCCTGCCCGGCCCGAGGATGTCGAGGACAGCATGGTCGAGGCGATTTTCGCGCCCCTGCCGCATGAAGAGGAATGGACACCGCTATGACCCCGGAAACGCCTTTTGAAACGATTCTGGTCGAACGCCACGGCCCGGTCACCCTGTTCACGCTCAACCGGCCCCAGGCGCTCAACGCACTCTCCTCGCACGTTCTGGCCGACCTGACGCAGGCCTTCGCCGCCTTCGAGGCTGATCCCGCCCAGCTCTGCGCGGTAATCACCGGCAGCGGCGACAAGGCCTTTGCCGCCGGGGCCGACATCAAGGAGATGGCCGAGAAGCCCGCCGCCGACTTCTTCGCGGAAGATTTCTTCGCCGGATGGACGCGCGATCTGGTCAAGGCCACGCGCAAGCCGTGGATCGCGGCCGTCAACGGCTTTGCGCTGGGCGGCGGCTGCGAACTGGCGATGATGGCCGATTTCATCATCGCGAGCGACAATGCCTGCTTTGGCCAGCCCGAAATCCGCCTGGGCATCGCGCCGGGCATGGGTGGCTCGCAGCGTCTCACCCGCGCGGTGGGCAAGGCCAAGGCCATGGAAATGTGCCTGACGGGCCGGATGATGGATGCCGCCGAAGCCGAACGCAGCGGCCTCGTCAGCCGCGTCGTCCCCCAGGCCGAGCTTCTGGCCGAAGCGCTCAAGACCGCGCAGGCGATTGCCGCCATGCCCCCGCTGGGTACCATTGCGGTCAAGGAACTGGTCAACCTCGCCTTCGAGACGACCCTCGATCAGGGGATCGTGGCCGAGCGGCGCACGTTCCAGGTGCTGTGTGCGACACAGGACAAGGCCGAAGGCATGGCCGCCTTCGTCGAAAAGCGCGCCGGGGTCTGGAAGGGGAAGTAGAAAAAAGGGGCAGGGGAGGGGGCTGACCGGCCCCTTCACCCCCCTTGTATCAGGTGGTTGTGGTATTCAGCGGCGCTCAGCGCTTGACCTGACACTTGACCCCGCCTGCCTGAAGCTTGCTGCACAGCGCATTGGCCGAGGCCAGATCGCCGGGGACGGCCTGAAGGCGGTAGACCGTGCCGATGTCGGCCTTGCCCGCGATCACGCGGTGGTTGATGCCCTTGAGTTCCTCGTGCGCGACGACGAGCTTGGACCAGCCGGTTTCGGCCAGGGCCTGGGTGGAGAAGGCGCCGACCTGCACGCCCACGCCGCTGACGACCGGGGACGGAGCCGGGGCGGCAGGCTTGGCCGCATTCTTCTCCGCAGGCTTTTCACTGGCCGCAGCCAGCGGGGCGATAGGAGCGTTCGAGGCCGTGCCGGCGGCCAGATCGGCGGCGGGATGTTCGCCCTCGCTGACCTTGAAGCTCGAATCGCCGGTGCCCTGGAAGGTCTTGCCGCCCGGATCCTTGGGCGCGACCTTGTAAGGCTCGCGCGAGGCTTCGATCAGGCTGCCGTCTGCGGCGGCAACTGGCGCCTCGCGGTGGGTGAACCAGTAGACCCCGCCCACGATCGCGGCCAGCACGATCAGCGAAATCACGCCCAGCGCGATCAGGCGGCCATTGTCGGGGCCTTCGTCGTCCTGATCGACATCGTCGGCGCTTTCGAGCCAGGGCAGGCGATCCTGCGAGCCCAGATCGAGCGCGCCGGCGGCGGGGGATTCGTGCCCGAACGAGGTGTCCGGCCCCTGCGGCTGCCCGCCCCCGAACTGCCCCCCGCTCTGGCCCCCGTCCTGCCCGCTGTCCTGATTACTGTCCTGACCCGAGAATGCCCCGTTCACCATTGCCTCAAAGCTCCTGAGCGGCCTCGACACCCAGCAGGGCCAGCCCGTTACGGATAACCTGCCCGATTTGCGTGGCGAGGAAAAGGCGCGCCTGCGTTACGGCCGGATCCTGTGCCACAATGAACCGCTTTTCGGGCTTGTCGTTGCCGAAGTTCCAGAAAGCGTGGAACGCGGCGGCCAGATCGTAGAGGAAGAACGCGATCCGGTGCGGTTCGCGCGCGATGGCGGCCCCTTCGACGATACGCGGCAATTGCGCGGCCAGCTTGACCATGGCCAGTTCCTCGTCCCCCAGGAGGTTCAGATTGTCCGCCGACGGGGCGAACCCTTCGGCAGCGCCCTTGCGCAGCGTCGAGCAGATCCGGGCATGGGCATATTGCACATAGAACACCGGGTTGTCCTTCGAGGCTTCGACCACTTTGGCGAAGTCGAAGTCCATCTGCGCGTCGGGCTTGCGGGTGAGCATGGTGAAGCGCACCACGTCCTTGCCCACTTCGTCGACGACATCGGCCAGCGTCACGAAATTGCCCGCGCGCTTGGACATTTTTACCGGCTGGCCGTCGCGCAGCAGTTGGACCATCTGCACGAGCTTGATTTCAAAGGGCTTGGGCGGCTTGCCTTCGGCGCCGGTCAGCGCCGCGACGGCGGCCTTGATGCGCTTGACGGTGCCCGCGTGGTCGGCGCCCCAGATGTCGACGAGGGCGTCGGCGGTCTCGGCCTTCTGGAAGTGGTAGGCAAGATCGGCGCCGAAATAGGTCCAGCTGCCGTCCGACTTCCTGATCGGGCGGTCCTGGTCGTCTCCGAAACGGGTCGAACGGAACAGCGGCAGCTCGACCGGCTCCCAGTCTTCGGGGGTCTTGCCCTTGGGCGCTTCGAGATGGCCGTCATAGACCAGATCGTGCGCGCGCAGCCAGGCTTCGGCGGCCTCGGGCTTGCCGGCGGCCTGAAGTTCGGCTTCCGAGGAGAACAGGTCGTGGACGATGCCCAGCTTGGCAAGGTCGGCCTTGATCATCACCAGCATGGCGGCCACGGCCTGCTTGCGGAACGGCACCAGCCAGTCCGCCTCGGGCGCGCCCACGAAGCGGTCGCCATATTCGGCGGCCAGCGCCTGGCCTAGCGGCACGAGGTAGTCGCCCGGATAGAGCCCTTCGGGGATCGCGCCGACATCTTCGCCCAGCGCTTCGCGGTAGCGGACATGGGCCGAGCGGGCCAGCACGTCGACCTGCGCGCCTGCGTCGTTGACGTAATATTCCTTGATCACCTTGTGCCCGGCAAATTCGAGCAGGGCGGCCAGTGCATCGCCCACCACCGCGCCGCGGCAATGGCCCATGTGCATCGGCCCGGTCGGATTGGCCGAGACATATTCGATGTTGACGGTCGTGCCCCCGCCCAGCGTCGAGCGGCCATAATCGGCCCCGCGCGCGGCGATCAGCGCCAGTTCGTCGAGCCAGGCCTGCGGCGCGAGACGCAAGTTGATGAAGCCGGGACCGGCGATTTCGGCGGAGACCACGCGGTCGTGGCGGCCCAGTTCCTCGACCAGCAGCGTGGCGAGCGCGCGCGGGTTGGTGCCCGCGGGCTTGGCCAGCACCATCGCGGCATTGGTGGCCAGATCGCCGTGGGTGGCATCGCGCGGGGGTTCGCACGTCACCGCGCCGCGCGGCAGGCCCGCGGGCAGGGCGCCCGACGCTTCGAGAGCATCGAGCGCGGCGTCGATCACGCCGGCATAAAGGGCAAACAGCGTCTGGGCGGCAACGGGGCTAGTCGTGGTCATGTCCGCGCGAATAGCGGACTTGGCCCGGCTTGGAAACCCGCGCCCATCAGGCCTGCATCAACGCCGCGCGTTGTATTCGAGCTGGGCGTTGGTGAGCTGGAAGCCGATCAGGTGTTCGAATGTCGCGCTGGCGATGGCCTTGCGCACTTCGGGCAGCGAGAGCGGATCGACGGCGGCGTCGGCCTCGCCCGCGCGGCGCTTGCGTTCGAGGCGGTTGCGCACGCTTTGCGGCAGGCTGGCGGCGGCGCGCTCGACAGTGGCCCCGGCCTTGCCATGGCCAGTCGCGCGGTCCTGTCCGTCGGCGAAGTCGATCGAGACCGTGCCCACGCGCTTGGCGATCACGGCGGTGCCCCCGCGCATGACGGTCGAGAAATAGGGCAGTTCGACATGGCGCGCGCCGTGGGTGTCGAGGCGGCGGGCCAGGACATCGAAGGTCACGTCGCTGGTGACCGGATCGCCCTGGTCGTTGCAGGTGCTGCGCACGTTGGTGATCGTCGCGACCAGATCGAGCGCCCCGGAATCGGTGCGGGCCGGATCGGTGAACAGGGTCACGTCGCCGGTCATTTCGGGAATTTCGACGATCGGGCAGGCCGACCGCAGGGCCGTGACCCCGACCCCGTCCTCGATCACCAGTTCGCCCGAGTTCTTGGTGCAGCCTGCCAGCGCGCCTGCCAGCAGCGTGGTGCCGATCAGGGCCTTGGCAAGCGTGAGAGCGCGGGGCTTGGCGGTCATCAGGGCAGGATCCTTAAAAATGCGCATCGGCAGCCGACAGGGGCCACCCACTGGGTGTGCAACAAAGACGTGCAGCGCCTCCTCTACCCAGCCCCCGGCGCTTGGGCAATGGCGCTGCCCGGATCAGGGTGCTTTTCGCCGCGCTTTTCGCCGCGCTTTTCTTTGGGCGATTTGCGGCGCGGGCCACGGCGCGTTTTACCTGCCCCGGTCTGGCTGCTAAGGACACGGACATGACCGTCAACATCCCGGATTTCGAGCAAGGCGCCTCTGTCGCCACCCCAGGCAGGCAGCTTGCGCCGCTGCGCCTGCTCATTGCCGCCCCGCGCGGCTTTTGTGCAGGGGTCGACCGGGCGATCGAGATCGTCGAACGCGCGATCGAGCGTTATGGCGCGCCGGTCTATGTCCGCCACGAGATCGTTCACAATCGCTACGTGGTCGACAATCTGAAGATCAAGGGGGCGGTGTTCGTCGAGGAACTGGACGAAGTGCCCGATGGCAAGCCGGTGGTCTTTTCCGCCCATGGCGTGCCCAGGGTCGTGCCGGAGGAAGCCACGCAGCGCGGGCTCGACTGGCTCGATGCGACATGTCCGCTGGTCAGCAAGGTCCATCGCCAGGCCCAGCGCCAGGTCGAGGCCGGGCGCCACATCCTCTTCGTGGGCCACCATGGCCACCCGGAGGTGATCGGCACGATGGGGCAGGTGCCCGAAGGCGTGATCACGCTGGTCGAGACGGTCGAGGACGTTGCAGCCCTCGATTTTCCCGCCGACCTGCCGCTCGCCTTCCTGACCCAGACGACGCTTTCGGTCGACGATACCCGGCACATCATCGCCGCGCTCAGGGCGCGTTTCCCCGCCATCATGGGGCCGCGCGCCGAAGACATCTGCTATGCCACCTCCAACCGGCAGGCGGCGGTCAAGGCGATTGCCCCGCACAGCCAGCTCCTGCTGGTGATCGGCGCGCCCAACAGCTCGAACTCGGTGCGGCTGGTCGAAGTGGCCGAGCGCGAGGGTACGCCCGCCCGCCTGATCCGGCGCGCGGACGACATCGACCCGGCCTGGCTGGACGGTGTCGAGACGCTGGGCATCACCGCCGGGGCCTCGGCTCCCGAGGTGCTCGTGCGCGAAGTGGTCGCGCGGCTCGCGCAATGGCGCGAGGTCACCGAAGAAACGGTGACCACCACCGAGGAACACATGGTGTTCAAGCTTCCCCGCCAACTCATCGGCTGAAAGTTCAAGGTTTCATGGCTGTCTATACCCACCTCGGCGCGGAGGACATGGCCGCGCTGCTCGCGCCCTATGGCCTGGGCGATCTCGTCAGCGCCAAGGGCATTGCCGAAGGCGTCTCCAACAGCAACTGGCTGATCGAAACAGCCGGTGACCATCCGGGCGAGACGGTCCGCTTCATCCTCACGATGTACGAATTCCGCATCGAGATCGAGGACTTGCCCTATTTCCTCGGCCTGCTCGACCATCTGGCCGCGCGCGGCTGCCCGGTGCCGCGCTCGATCCACGACCGCGAGGGCGCGCTCTATCGCGAGGTCGATACCCCGCGTGGGCGCAAGGCGCTGGCCCTCATCGAATTCCTGCCCGGCGTGAGCCTGGGCGAGCCGACCGCCGCGCAGGCCCGCGCGGTGGGGGCCGCGCTGGCCGGGCTTCATGGGGCCGCTGCCGATTATGCGCCCACCCGCGCCAATGCCATGGGCCTTGCCGAATGGCAGCGTCTGGCACAGGCCTGCGGCGAGGAGGGCCTGACCAGCATTGATCCCGCGCTCGGCACCCTTGTTGCGCAGCATCTGCCCCGCCTTGCGCGCGAATGGCCCGAAGGCCTGCCGACCGGGGTGATCCACGCCGATCTCTTCCCCGACAATGTGCTGATGCAGGGCGATACGGTCACCGGGCTGATCGACTTCTACTTCGCCTGCAACGACATCATCGCCTATGACCTGGCCGTCACCCACGCGGCCTGGTGTTTTGACGCGAGCGGGCAGACGTTCCGGCCCGATCTCTCCAAGGCCCTGCTCGAAGGCTATGAGGCCGTGCGTCCGCTTGCCGCTGCCGAGCGCGCCGCGCTGCCGGTGCTGGCGCAGGGCGCCGCGATGCGCTTTGCGATGAGCCGCGCGTTCGACTGGCTCAACACGCCCGCCGATGCCCTCGTCACCCGCAAGGACCCGATGGCCTTTGCCCGCCGCCTCGAATTCTATGCCGATCCGGCCAACGCCGGGGTTTTTGCGGCATGAAGGCGGTTGCAATCTTCACCGATGGCGCATGCAAGGGCAATCCGGGCAAGGGCGGCTGGGGCGCGCTCTTGCGCATGGGCGAGCATGAAAAGGAAATGTCCGGTTCCGACCCGGAGACGACCAACAACCGCATGGAGATGATGGCCGCGATCCGCGCGCTCGAAGCCCTGACCCAGCCCTGTCAGGTCACGCTCCACACCGACAGCAAGTATGTGCTCGACGGGATCACCAAGTGGATCTTCGGCTGGCAGAAGCGCGGCTGGAAGACCGCCGACAACAAGCCGGTCAAGAACGAGGACTTGTGGCGCGCGCTGGTCGCCGCCGCGCGTCCGCACAAGATCGACTGGGTCTGGGTGAAGGGCCACGCCGGCCACGCCGAGAACGAGCGCGTCGACAAGCTTGCCAGCGACGCCGCCCGCGCGGCCTGAATAAAGTCTGGCGTGACCTGACGGGGGCTCAGTCTGCTGAAGGCGGGGCTTCCCACGGGGTCATGCGGGCGAGCAGGCGCGCGGCGGCGCGGCGGAAGGCCGCGCGGTCGCGGGCGCCGAAATCGGCGAAAAGCTGCCGCCCCATCTCGGCCATCGCAGGGACCGAGCGGGCGAACATGGCCTGTCCCTGCGCGCTCAGGCGGAACGGCTTGCGGCGGCGGTTGTGGGGGTCTTCGACCGGCTCGATCAGGTCCTTGGCGCGCAGCGAGACGAGCGCGCGGCTCACGTTCATCGGCGGCACACCCATGAGGTCGGACAGTTCGTGTCCGGCCAGTTCGCCATCGCCGCCCAGCGCGAGGATGATGCGCAAGTCGGTCGGCGCAAGGCCGAGCGGTTCGGCCACGCCCCCGCGCAACGGGGCGCCCACGAAGGTCGCCAGCTTGAGCACGTCGACCAGCAGGGCGGCGTCGGGGTCGACATCGTCCATGGTGTTGCGGGGAAGATCGACCGGCGATTTGACAGAAGGTCTGGGAAGGGAAGGCGCGCGCATGCTCATGGGGGCCATTATGGCAAGCGTTGCGCCAGCGGCAAGCGCCCCGGCATGACTTTGCCGGGGTTCTTCACACCGGGATAGGCATTTTTCATACTGGCGCGCGCACTTCGAGGTCGTCGGCATTGGCCTTGGCGAGGATCTTGCGCAGGCTCTCGTGGCTTTGGGGATAGAGCACATCGGCCAGCTTCCAGCCCTCGGGCTCCTGCGAGAGCACGAGGATGAGGGGAATGGTCGGGCTTTCGGTGGTGCCCGTGCGGGCAACCTTCACATGGACCAGTGCGCGGTCGGCGTCGAGCACGGTGGCGGTCACGGTGGGGGCGAGGGCTTTGGGCGCGCTGCACAGGCACAGGGGATTCGATTGCAGGCGGGTGGGGTCGTCGTGGACCGTGTCGGCGACGAGGCCGGCCAGTTCGGGGGTGAAATAGCGGGTGCGCAAGTCGCCGTTGAGCCAGACGGTCTCGTCGATCCCGTCGTCGGCGAACAGCGCGCGGGCAAAGGCGGCAGGATCGGACGGGAGGCTCGCGTCGCGAAAGGGCGCGGCGCTGTCTTCGGGCGCCTGATCGCCGGGCGCGATCACGGGGGGCTGTGTATCGGCCACTGTTGACGCAGGGCTCGACACTGGGCCCGACACTGGAGTCGGAGCGGGCCGGTGGCAGGCGGCCAGCATGGATGGCAGGCACAGCAAGGCCGCGGCAAGGGGCGTTGCACGGGCAATCGATTTCAGGCGGTCGGTCGGCATGTCCAAGGTTTGCGCTTTCTGCACTCCCTGGTCCCCTGCGGGATCCCTAGCGCAAGGCGGGCGGACTGGCGACGGGAAAAGCGCGCTGGCCCGCCCCTTGGGGCATCGGCTTGCGTCAACTCCTGAACACGACGGTCTTGTTCCCGTTGCGCAGGGCGCGGTCTTCGAGGTGAAGGCGGACCGCTTCGGCCAGCACGCGGCGCTCGATGTCGCGGCCCTTGCGCACGAGGTCGTCGGGCCGGTCGGCATGGGTCACGGGCTCGACATCCTGATGGATGATCGGCCCCTCGTCGAGGTCGGCGGTCACATAGTGGCCGGTCGCGCCGATCATCTTGACCCCGCGCGCATGGGCCTGGTGATAGGGTTTGGCGCCCTTGAAGCTGGGCAGGAACGAGTGGTGGATGTTGATGCAGCGGCCCGCCAGGAACGCAGCCAGATCGTCGGACAGGATCTGCATGTAGCGCGCCAGCACCACCAGTTCGGCGCCGGTTTCGGTAATGATGCGCTTGATCTGTGCTTCCTGCTGCGGCTTGGTGTCCTTCGTGATCGGCAGGTGATGATAGGGAATGTCGCCGATCAGCGAGATCGAAAGCGCCTCGCGCGGGTGGTTGCCGACAACCGCCACGACCTCCATCGGCAGTTCGCCGATCCGCGTGCGATAGAGCAGATCACCCAGGCAATGGTCGAATTTCGAGACCATCAGCACCACGCGGCGCTTGTGCGTGGTGTCGCGCAGGCCCCACTCCATCCCATGGCGCGCGGCCAGCGGGGCAAGGGCGGCGCGCAGGGCCTCGGCATTCTTTTCCCCCGGATCGAATACGACCCGCATGAAAAAGCGCCCGGTTTCCTGATCATCGAATTGCTGGGCTTCGAGCACGTTGGCGCCCTGCTCGAACAGGGTGCCGGTCACGCTGGCGACGATGCCGGGCACGTCGGCACAGGAAAAGGTCAGCACAAGGGGGGCGGTCATAAGGCGTGTCTCTCCCGATCTGGTGTTTTTTGCTGTTTGGGCGTTGCGAATCTGTCGGAATATCGTATGTGTTGCATACAAAATCAAACAAGCCAATTTCATTCGGGAGATGATCTGATGGCCGCGACCAACCTTGACCAACTGCTGGGCTCGGTGCCCGATATCGTGAAGATGCTGCGCAATTCGCAGCTTGGCGCTTATGTCTATCCAGTTGTGGCGCCGGAATTTTCCAACTGGCGGAGCGAGCAATGGGCCTGGCAGCATTCGGCGGTGCTGTTCGACCAGTCGCACCACATGGTGAACCTTTACATCCGCGGGAAGGACGCGCTGCGCCTGCTTTCGGACACGATGATCAACAGCCCCAAGGGCTGGGCGGTGAACAAGGCCAAGCAATATGTGCCCACCACGCCCTATGGCCATGTGATCGGCGATGGCATCATCTTCTGGGAAGAGGCTGAATCGTTTACCTACGTGGGCCGCGCCCCGGCCTCGAACTGGCTGCGCTATCATGCCGCGACCGGGGGCTATGACTGCCAGATCGAACTCGACGACCGTTCGCCGATGCGCCCGATGGGCAAGCCCGTGGTCCGCAAGGAATGGCGCTTCCAGATTCAGGGGCCCAAGGCCTGGGCGGTGATCGAGAAGCTCCATGGCGGGCCGCTCGAACAGCTCAAATTCTTCAACATGAGCACGATGCACATCGCCGGGCATACCGTGCGCACGCTGCGCCATGGCATGTCGGGCGCGCCGGGGCTGGAAATCTGGGGCCCCTATGACCAGCAGGAGGAAATCCGCGCGGCCATTCTGGAGGCGGGCAAGGAATTTGGCCTGATTGCCTGCGGCAGCCGCGCCTATCCTTCGAACACGCTGGAATCGGGCTGGATTCCCTCGCCGCTCCCGGCGATCTACACCGGCGAGAAGCTCAAGGGTTTCCGCGAATGGCTCAGCGCCGACAGCTACGAGGCGACCGGTTCGATCGGCGGCTCGTTTGTCGGGGATTCGATCGAGGACTATTACCTCAACCCCTGGGAGCTGGGCTATGGCCCGTTCGTGAAGTTCGACCACGACTTCCACGGGCGCGAGGCGCTTGCCGCGCTTGATCCGGCCGCCCAGCGCCGCAAGGTCACACTGGCCTGGCACCCGGAGGACATGGGCACGATCATGGCCTCGCTGTTCAATCCCGATGGGGACCAGTACAAGTTCTTCGACGTGCCGCTCGCCAACTATGCCTCGTCGAACTACGACCGGGTGATCGACGCTGCGGGCAAGACCGTGGGCCTCTCGATGTTCACCGGCTATTCCTACAACGAGAAGCAGGCGCTCAGCCTCGCCACGATCGACCCGTCGATCCCCGTGGGCAGCGAAGTGCGCGTGGTCTGGGGCGAGGAAAACGGTGGCACGGCCAAGACCACCGTCGAACCGCACAAGCAGATCGCGGTGCGCGCCATCGTCTCGCCGGTGCCCTACAGCCGTGTCGCGCGCGAGGCCTATGCCGAAGGCTGGCGCACCGCCGAAGTGGCCTGATCCTGACCGGGAAGACGGGCGGCGCCATCCTTGCCGGGAAGGCCGCCGCCCGTCTTGCCACTCCATCTGGCTGATCCATCAGGGAGAGGCATGCGCCATGGGATATGCACAACTCCACCCCAACTGGGAGCGGACCCCGGTGGGGATCACCGAAGGCTTCTCGCTTGAAATGACCGCGCGCGACATCGGGGCCCTGCACGAGGCCGCGTCGATGATCCCGGCGCAAACCCCCATCGCGATCCCCTGGCTGCCCGGCGAGGCGCTTGCCGCAAGGGTGGCCGCAGCTGTCGCCGTGCGGGCGCTGGGGTGCGAACCGATGCCCCATTTCTCGGCGCGGCGGATCGTCGATGCCGGGGAATTCGAGGCCTATCTGGCCGCTGTCGTGGAGCAGGCCAGGGTGCGCCGCTGCTTTGTCGTCGCGGGCGACCCGCCAGAGCCGCAGGGGCCGTTTTTCGACAGTGCGGCGCTGATCGCCACGGGCGCCTTCGAGCGTGCCGGGATCACCGCCATCGGTATCGGCGGCCACCCGGACGGGCATCCGCAGATGAGCGAGGTACAATGCTGGGCGGCGATCGAAAACAAGGTCGCGGCGATCACCGCGCGCGGCATGGCGCCGCTGATCGTCACCCAGTTCGGTTTTGACGCGCGCTCGGTCCTCGACTGGCTCACGGCCTTGCGCGCGCGCGGGATCGACGCGCCGGTGCGGATCGGGGTTCCCGGGCCTGCCGGGATCAAGCGTCTGCTGGGCTTTGCCGCGCGGTGCGGGGTGGGCGCTTCGGCAAGCGTGATGAAGAAATACGGGGTTTCGCTCGGCAACCTGCTGGGCAGCGCCGGGCCCGACCGGATGGTCGGGGCTTTTGCGCGCGAACTGGGGCCCGAACATGGCCGCGTGCGCCTGCATTTCTATCCGTTTGGCGGCATTGCCAAGACCGTCGAATGGATCGCCGCGTGGGAGCGCCAGAACAAGACCTGATCCGCACGAGAGCAGTTGAGCGCGGCGTCCCGTCCCGTTAGGCCCTTGCTGTGTCGCCGCATTGTTGGCGCGAAGGCAAAAGGGGCAGGCATGACGGCGATGAAGGCGTTTTCGCTGGAAGATCAGCACGCGTTTGCGCGGCTTTCGGGCGATGCCAACCCGATCCATGTCGATCCGCTGGCCGCGCGGCGGCTTCAGTTTGGCGAGCCGGTGGTCCATGGGGTTCACATCCTGCTGCGCGCGCTCGACGGATTCTGGGCGCAGGCCGGTGCGCCGCGCGCGCTGGCTGCGGTTCAGGCGGTGTTCCTGCGTCCGTTGCGGCTGGGCCGGGTGGCGCGGGTGGAAACCCGCGGGCAGAAGGCCGACGGGGCGCGGCTGGTCGTCGTGGGGGACGAGGGCGAGGATCTGGTCCGCATCACCGTGCGCTGGGCTGCCGGGGCGCCAACCGGAACAGGGGATTTCGGGGGTCCCGCGCACCGGGCCGCTCCGGCGGAACCGGCCGGGTTTGCCGATCTGGCCGGGACGGTCGGGGTCGGCTGTGATCCGGTCTTGCTGGCGCGGCTCCTGCCGCATCTGGCGGCGGCCTTGCCAGCGCGGCACCTCGCGTTGATTCTGGCGACGACCTATCTGGTGGGCATGGAGGCGCCGGGGCGCCATTCGCTGTTCACCCAGCTCGACCTGACGTTTGATCCGCAACCGGGCCATGGCGACCTTGCCTGGCAGGTCCGCCGCTTTGACGAGCGGTTTTCGCTGCTCACGCTCGGGCTTGAGGCGGGGGATGCGCGGGGTGAAGTGCGCGCGCTGGTGCGCGCGGCGCCCGTGGTTCAGGCGGGGATGGAGACGATTGCCGCCCATGTCCGGCCCGGCGCCTTTGCCGGACAGCGGGCGCTGGTGGTGGGCGGTTCGCGCGGGCTGGGCGAAGTGGCGGCCAAGCTGCTGGCGGCGGGCGGGGCGCAAGTCTGCCTGACCTATCGCACCGGCGCGGACGAGGCGCGCGCGGTGGCGGATCAGATCGACCGATGGAACGGGCCCGAGGCGCAGGCCGTGCAGGTGGCGCGGTTCGATGCGGCCAGCCCGCCTGCTCATGATCTGGCGGCACTGGCACAGTGGGCTCCGAGCCACCTGTATTACTTTGCCTCGCCCTTCATCCAGACCGGGCAGCTTGACCGTTTTTCGCACGATCTCTTCGCGCGGTTCTGCGCGGTCTATGTGGCGGGTTTCGTCACGCTGGCGGGGGCCTTGCGCGGCAGCCTTGTCGGCGCATTTGCCCCCTCGTCGGTCCATGTCGAGGCGCCGCCGCCCACCTTGCGCGAATATGCGGCGGCCAAGGCCGCGGCGGAATTTGCCGGCACGCACCTTTTGCCGGCGGGGCTGGCCTGCGCCATGCCCCGTCTGCCCGTCCTCCTCACCGACCAGACTGCCGCGCTGGCCGATGGCGCGATGGAGGAGGCCTGCGCCGTTCTGCTGGCTGCGCTCAGTCCGAGCCGAACAGGTCGCGGGTGAAGACCTTGTCCCTGATGTCGGCGATGGCCGGGGTCATGCGGTTGGCGATCACCACGTCGCACTCGGCCTTGAAGGTGTCGAGGTCGCGCACGACCTGCGAGCCGAAGAAGGTGTCCTCGTTCATCGTCGGCTCGTAGATCACCACTTCGATGCCCTTGGCCTTGATCCGCTTCATGATCCCCTGGATCGAGGACTGGCGGAAATTGTCCGACCCGGCCTTCATCACCAGGCGGAACACGCCGACCTTTTTGGGCTTTTTCGCGATGATCTGGTCGGCCAGGAAATCCTTGCGGGTGCGGTTGGCATCGACGATCGCGCGGATCAGGTTCTGCGGCACTTCCGAATAGTTGGCCAGCAGCTGCTTGGTGTCCTTGGGCAGGCAATAGCCGCCATAGCCGAAACTGGGGTTGTTGTAGTGCTTGCCGATGCGCGGATCGAGGCTCACGCCGTCGATGATCTGGCGCGTGTCCATGCCCCCGGCGATGGCATAGCTGTCGAGTTCGTTGAAGAAGGCGACGCGCATGGCGAGGTACGTGTTGGAGAACAGCTTGATGGCTTCGGCCTCGCGCGCGTCGGTGAAGAGGATGTCGATGTCCTTCTTGACCGCGCCCTCGCGCAGCAGGTCGGCAAAGACGCGCGCGCGTTCCGAGCGTTCGCCCACGATGATCCGCGAGGGGTGGAGATTGTCGTAGAGCGCGCGGCCCTCGCGCAGGAATTCGGGGCTGAAGATCACCTGGTCGGTCTTGAACCGCGCGCGCACGTCGTCGACGAAGCCGACCGGGATGGTCGACTTGATCACGATGGTCGCATGGGGGTTGGCTGCGATGGTTGCGGCGATCACCGCCTCGACCGAACTGGTGTCGAACTTGTTGGTATCGACATCGTAGTTGGTGGGGGTAGCCACGATCACATAGTCGGCATCGGCCAGCGCGGCCTGTGCGTCGAGCGTGGCGGTCAGGTCGAGCTCGCGCGTGGCGAGGAATTCTTCCAGCTCCGCATCGACGATCGGCGACTTGCGATCATTGAGCAGGGCCACGCGATCAGCGTTCACGTCCACCGCTATGACATGGTTGTGTTGCGCAAGCAGGGCCGCGTTGGACAGGCCAACATATCCAAGACCGAAAACCGCAATCTTCATCGTGCCATCACTCACGCTTGCGTTGATGCCGGGCCTGCGCCAGCGGTCAGGCTGGCACAGGCTCTCATGGGTGGCTTCGCGCCGGGAAGGCGCAATAACCGGGAAAGTCTATTCCGCATTGCAGCATAGTGCGTCAACGTAATTGTGGCACCGGGTCGCGCGGATTTTATGACAAGGACTGACCAATTAAGAGGCGGAAACCTGCTCTGTCGCGATGAAATCGGTCTGATCGTCCTCGAAATAAGCGGCGGTCAGTATTCCGGTGTGATAGGCGCCGGTGTCGATGCCGATTCGATTGTGTTGGCGATCTATGCTGGGGGAGATGCTGTGGCCATGAACGATCACTGCGCCATGGTCGCTTTCATCGGCAAGGAATTCGTCGCGAATCCAGATCAGGTCCTGCTTGCTCTGCCGGTCGAGCGGCACCCTGGGTTTGACCCCGGCATGGCAGAAGAAATAGTCGCCCGAGCGCGCGGTGAGCGCCCATGTGCCGATGAAGGTCATCAGGTCGTGGGGCAGGCTGTCGCGCACGGCGCGCAGGATGCGCGGATCGTAGAGGTCGTCGTCGCGCCCGATGTGCAGGCCGAAGCTGGCCAGCGTCTCGCGCCCGCCCACGCGCATCCAGGCCCGGAACGTGCGCGCATCGCCCCGCCAGGTGCGCAGCATCATGTCCTCGTGGTTGCCCAGCAGCATGTGCTGCCCGCGCGCCTGTTTCGTCCAGTCGTGCAGGTAGTGCAGGGCCTGGGCCGATTCCGGGCCACGGTCGACGATGTCGCCCAGCAGCAGGACGTGCAGTTTTTCGGCGTCCTTGCGGCTGCGCGAATGCTGCTCGATCTGGCGCATCAGCTGGCGCAGCAGGTCGTAGCGGCCATGCACGTCGCCGATCACGTAGATGCGCTCTCCCCGGGCGGCCCGACGGGTGCGGGGGCGGGAGCGTGACGAGGATCGGCGGGGTGTCATGGCGGGCGAAGTTGGACCTGATCGGGCGGGGGAGGAATGCGATTGGGCGAGGGACGTGCAGGCGGTGATGCCGTACATGGCCTGTCGCTGCAAGCGCGGCCCATTCTCTTTTGCGCGAGATGTGTGCAAGATTTGGGTTGTCGAGATCGTGCTGCAATGCAAGACAGAGCGAGACATGTTGAGACGCGCAGGTGCGATGACCGGAATTCTAGCCATTGCATCAGGTGGGGGGCATTGGGACGAACTGATGCTTCTTCGGTCTGCGTTCGATGGTCGTGACGTTGTCTATGCTACGACCAACTCACAACTTTCGGTTCGCGACGGAATTTCGCATGTCGAAGTTCTGCCCGATTGCAATCGCGATCAGGTGATGAATTCGCTGCACTGCCTCTGGGCCAGCCTGCGTCTGGTCTGGCGCTTGCGACCGCGAGTCGTGGTGACGACGGGGGCCTTGCCGGGCCTGTTCTGCCTGATCGCGGCGCGCCTGCTGGGGGCGCGGACGGTCTGGGTCGACAGCATCGCCAATTCCGACGAACCGTCTCTGAGTGGCCGGGTGGCGCGTCCGTTCACCTCGCTCTGGTTGACCCAGTGGCCGCATCTGGCCGATGGCAAGGCCATGCTCTATCGCGGCGCGCTCCTGTGATCCTGGTAACTGTCGGCACGCAATTGCCGTTCGACCGCCTCATCCGCATGATGGACGAGATGGCCCCGGAATTCGACGAACCGGTGATCGCGCAGATCGGCCGCGCGCACTATGAACCGGTGAACATGGAATGGCACCGAGTCATCCCTCCGCTCGAATTCGAGCCGCTGGTCGACCGGGCCAGGGTGATCGTCTCGCATGCCGGGATTGGCACGATCCTGACGGCCGAGCGCCATGGGCGCAGCCTGATCCTGTTCCCGCGCGCGGTCGAGATGGGCGAGCATCGCAATGATCACCAGATGGCCACGGCCAGCGCGATGAGTGGCCGTGAAGGCGTGGCCGTGGCGCGCGATGCAGCCGATCTGCGGCGCCTGATCGCCCATCCGCCACCCCCTGCGCGCCCTTCGCGCGATATGGCGGGCCGCGAGGGTGTCTGCGCGGAAATCGCCCGTTTTCTGCAAACCTGCATTGGGCCAGAGTGATGGAAGCCGAATTCAAACCGGACGGGGCGCCCGAGACCGGGCAGGAGCCGGATATGCCGGCCGGGGAAGGCCCCGGCTTTGCCGTGATGCAGGCGCAAGGCCCAGAGGATGTATCGTCGGATGTCCCGCCGGATGGCGGATCTGGGCAGCGGTCGGGAGAGCGTCGGCGGGTCCGTCGCCGCCGATCCGTCGATGGCAGTTCGCGTGATGTCTCTTCCTCGCGGTCGGGCCGTTCGCGGGACGGCACCTCGCGCGAGAAGGAGAGCCGCACGAAAGAGCCGCGCAGGCGCCGTCATCGCGCCGCGACCACGGCGGCCAGGCCGATCCTCGACAAAGTGCTCAATGCCGCACTGGTCGGCCTGCTCGCGCTCGTGCTGTTCGGTCCTTACATGACCTATGGCAACACTGTGGCAGGTGGTGGCCAGCTCATTCGCCAGTTGGGGTATACGCTGGTCGCGGTTGCGGCGATCATTGCCGTGCGCGGGCTGGAAGTGCGCCAGCGCCTCAAGGTCGTGCCCCTGCCCCTGCTGCTGGCGGTGGGCTGGTGTGGCTTGAGTGTCGCCTGGGCAATCGAACCCTCGATTTCGGTGCGGCGCTTCGTGCTCATGGCCATGACGCTGTGGACGGTGTTCGTCATCGTGCAGAACATGCGCTGGCCTGCCGTGCTGGCCACGGTGCGGGTGGCGCTGGTGGTCATGCTGGTGCTCAATTATGCAGCGGTTCTGATCGATCCGGTCCACGCGATCCATGGCGGGGTGGCCGACTTCGACGATACGTTCGTGGGCAGCTGGTATGGCGTGATGGGGCACAAGAACCAGGCGGGTCTGGTCTGCGCGCTCACCATCGTGTTCTTTGCGTTTGACCGCGGCAAGATACCCCGGATCGCGCAATTCGCGGTTATCGCGGCATCATGCTATTTCATTTGGCGGTCCCATTCCAAGACTTCGCTGGGGGTCTGCGCGATGGCCATCGCGCTGGCAGCCTTCTTTTCCTACTATCGCTACCAGTATCGCTCGGCGCTGGTGGGCGGGCTGGTGGTGGTGGCCACGCTGCTGTTCGGCTTGCAGAACTTCTATCTCCCCGCGATTGGCCACCTGATAAATACCCCGATGACCTTTACCGGGCGTACCGAGATCTGGAGCGCGGTCTGGCGCTTCATCGTGGCCCATCCGGTGCTGGGGGCCGGCTATGGCTCGTTCTGGAACATCGGCCCGGCCAGCCCGATTTTTACTTATGGTTTCGGCTGGGTGCAGGAGGTGTCCGAGGGCCACAACGGCTATCTCGACCTGCTTGCCGCCATCGGGCCGATCGGCTTCCTGCTGGTGATCGCGGGGGCCTATGTCGTGCCGATTGTGCGACTGATCGGCTGGCGTCAGGCGCAGCAGGACACCGGCGCTTTGCTGATGGCGATGATGATCTTTATCATCGGCCACAACTTCACCGAGAGCAGCCTGTTTGACCGCGACACTATCGGGCAGGTGTTCCTGATGCTGACCGTCGCTGCGATCTGGTCGGTCAATCCGCGCTCGCGCGCGGCGGAATCGGGGGGAAGCGACCTGTTCGGCTGGGCCAATCGTGACGAGACAGACAGCACGGCGCGCGCGGCTCCGGCGCGGGGCTGAGCGCCAGCCATGCGCATCTGCCTGATCGGCGGTTCGCCCGCCCAGCCCGGTGGCCTCGAAGCCTTCTGCGACCGGGTCGCTGCCGCGGCACGCGGGGCTGACGATCTCGCGATTACCCAGTTTTCGACCAATACAGCCTATCGTCCGCTGCGCTCCATGGCCTTGCTGCCCTGGCGGCTGGTGGCCTTGCGCCGGGCCTTGCGCGGGTGCGATCTGGCCTGGGTTCAGGTCAGCAATCTGCCCGAGGCCTACTACGTCGTGCTGGCGCGACTGGCCGGGGGCAGGGTTCTGGTCACGCCCCATTTTGGCGCCAACAGCAAGCTGGTCACGCATCGGGTGGTCCGTCCGGTGGTGCATGCGCTGCTGGGACGGGCGCATCGCATGGCCTTGCTGTTTGCGGGGCAGGAGGCTGAAATCGGTCTGCCCGTTCGCGTGCCGGTTTCGGTTCTGGGGTCGTTTCTGCCTGCAAATGCCTTTGTAGCCGGGGGGCAGGCGGTGTCGGGTGCCCCTCTGCGGCTGATCCATGCCGCCCGGTTTTCCGCTGCCAAGGGCACGCTGCGCATGCTTGAGGTCTGCGCCCGTCTGGCGCGGGCAGGGGTACCGTTTCGGGCGCGCCTGATCGGGCGGGGGGACCCGGAAACAATGGCGCAGATCGAGCGCATGATTGCCGCCGAAGGATTGGGGGCCAGCGTGGAGCTGACTGGCTGGCTTGACGAAGCGGCCCTGCAACAGGCCCTGCGCGAGGCCGATGTGCTGGTTCATCTCTCGATGATCGATAGCTTCCCGCTGATCGTGCTCGAAGCTCTGGCGGCAGGGACCCTGCCGCTGGTCTGGCCGATGGCCGGGGTCGAGGCGATGTTGGAAGGGGTGGCCGGGTTGGAAGGGCGCGGCGGGATGGTGGTCGATCCGGCCGATCCGGTGTCTTCGGGCTTTGCCCTGTTGACCACAGGCTCGCCCGATGAGCTGCGCGCGCGGGGGGAGGCGGTCGGGAAGGCGGCGCGCGCGACTTTTGGCTGGCCGGCCATGCTGGACCGCTTGCGAACGATAGCGGCCGCTACGCTGGAACGCCCGGCACGGCGGGGGTGATCTCGCGGGCCTCGACGCCGCTTGCAGGATCGCGCTGACGGCGGGCGAGACCGCCGATCATGGCCAGCGCGGTCAGGTTCCATTGGCAGAACGAGTAGATCCCCAGCCGCAGCGAGCGCCGCCGCAGGCTCAGGAACAGCACCGGCAATGCGACCAGTGCGACCAGTGCCGGGCCTTGTCCGGCCCCTGCTCCTGTCAGGGCGAGGCCCAGTCCGAGCCCCCACCAGCCCACGATCACGCCGCCCACGCGCACCGGCGTGAGCTGGCGGAGCACCCGGCCACAGTGCGGATGCCCGAGGGCCGCGCGCAGGACTTGCCCGGCCCCGCTCATCCGTCCGGAGGAAAAGCGCCGCCAGAGCAGGCGATAGCCGCTGGTGGCATGGCCGGTATGCTCGACCGCCGGACGGTCGATCCGCGCGAGGCTCCACCCTGCCGCGCCGAGACGGGCGGCAAGGTCGAATTCCTCAAACGATTGCAGGTTGGCATTGGCAAAATAGCCCAGCGCGCGGATGGCCGCGGTGCGGTAGAGGCCGCCCCCGTCGAGCCGGTCGACCGGTCCCTCGCGGCGGTGTGCCTCGTGGGCCATGGCGGCCTGCCGGATCTGGAATTCCTCGTTGGCGATCAGGGTCTCGATCACCGTTCCGCCAACGCCCGCACAGCCGGGATGGGCTTCGAGATAGGTGAGCGCGGGTGCCAGAAAATCCTCGCGCAGGCGCATGTCGCCATCCATCAGGTAGAAATAGGGGGTGTCCACACCTTGGTAGGCAAGCTGGGCGCCCGCCCCGCACGAGCGTTGTTCCCGATGGGCGAGGGTCAGGATGCGCAAGGGCGCGGTCGCGGCAAGGCTCCGGGCGATGGCCAGCGTGGCATCGCGCGATCCGCAATCGGCCAGCACGACCCGGCCGCCCAGCGGTGCGACCGCGCGCAGCGCTGTTTCGAGCGCGGCGCGGATATGGGCTTCCTCGTCGAGGGCCTTGATAGCCACGGTGACTGTCATGAAGAAACCGTCATGCAGGCTCTCCTTGCTGTCTTGCCCCCTGTTGCCGCGCCACAACGCGGCCATGGGCGCGCAGCAGCAGCAGGGCCGAGAGGCCTTCACCCAGACAGATGGCCAGAATCGTCCATTCGGGCGGGGCCATCAGCACCAGCAGGAGCGAGCCTGCCAGACTGAGCGGAGCCCCGAGGATACGGGGCCAGGCCAAGTCTGAAAAGGCCCCGCGTGCCTGCATTTCGACCGCTTCGGGCAAATAGAGGCAGCGGATGAGCATGGCAGTCGTCCACAGCCACCCGGCCACGCGCAAGGCATGCAGGTCGTACTGGTCGTGAAACAGCAGGTGGGGCCAGCCATGGAGCGCGGCCCAGGTCAGCCCCACTGTGGCCAGCCAGCCGGCAAGGGCAACCGCACGGAACAGGCGGCGGGTGGCGATCAGGCGCGCGCGGTCACCGGGGCCGCACAGCCGGGCCATGCGCGCGCGTTCGAGTTCGCTCAGCGCATTGAGCGCGACCGTCCCCGGTTTGGAAAGGACCGTGCTGGCCGCAACCGCGGCAAAGCCGCCGGGCCCGGCAATCGCGGTCACGATGTAGCTATGGGCATTGCCCGTGGTTTCGGTGGCGATCAGTCCGATCAGCGACCATGCCGCGCCCTCGCGCCAGATCCGCCGGTATTCCCCCAGGCAGGCCCGCGTGGGGCCTTGCGCCAGCGCTTGGGGCAGCAGACGCAGCAAGGGCAGCAGGCCGAGCAGATGCCCCGCCATGAGGATGCCCAGCACGAGGTGAAGATCCTGCCGGTGCAGGAGGGTAAGTGTCGTGGTCAGCGTCAGTACGCAGGCCGTATAGAGCAGGTCGGAGCCCACGATCCGGGTCTGGCGGTTCTCGCTGTAGCCCGCCACGCGCAAAAACTGGCGAATGCCCCCCGCCGCCACCAGCACCGCATAGACGAGGCTTTCGGCAAGTTTTGCACCAATCAGCAGTGCGACCGCCAGCGAAAGCAGCGCGCAGACCAGTGCAAAGAGCGGCTGGAGCCGTACCACGGCCTGACTGGAGATTTGCGCCCGTGTGCTGTCGGGATGGGCCAGCAGGCTGGCCAGTGGCGCCGAAAACAGCGCGCCGCCCAGTCCCCAGACCAGTTGACTCACGATCATCAGGAACGAGAAGCGCGCAAAGTCGGCGGGCGGCATGCGCCCGAGCAAGGCCAGGGTCAGAACGAACTGGGCCCCCGAACTGCCCGCTGTTCCGGCCAGCGCGGCGCCGTAGCGGGCCAGATCGCCCAGACTGTGGTGTGGCCTGCTCATGGGAGAGCGGGGGCTGCCTGTGGAAAGCAGGCCCCGCATCCTCTGGCTGCTGGGTCAGGTTCCTTCCGGGCCTCAGGCCTTGGCGTCGTTGTAATAGCTCGAATAGCGGTTGAGGTAGTAATAACCCGAGGCCAGCATTTCCGAGTTTTCGGACACCGCGTTGACGAGCACGCCGGCAGGCGGCTTGCCGATGTCCTGAAGCGCGTCGAGCGCGCTGCGGGCCGCCGAAAGCGGGGTGGAGTTCCACTTGATCACGAAGATCACCACGTCGGCCAGCGCGGCCAGATAGCGGCCATCGGCCAGGCCCACGATCGGGGGAAGGTCGAGCACGACCTGATCGAAGTTGGCGCGCGCCCACTCGACCAGCTTGGCCATCCGCTCGGTGTCGAACAGGTTGGTGGCGCTGAAATAGGGGGCGTTGACCAGGATCATCGCGAGCGGATCGTCGTCACGCGCGGGGATCAGGATGTCCTCGATCTCGGCCTGGCCGCGCAAGTATTCGGTCAGGCCATGTTCGCGCGCGGGAATGCCCGAGGCACCGGGCAGCGCGGCGCGGCGCACGTCGCAATCGATGATCAGCGTGCGGCGACCGGTGTCGGCGAGCGAGCGGGCAAAGGCGAGCGACGAGGTGGTCTTGCCTTCGGCCGGGAGCGACGAGGTGAAGGCGATGACCGGGGAATCCTCGGGCCACCCGCGCGAGCCGAACAGGCCGGTGCGTGCGATGCGGAAGGATTCGGCATAGATCGAGGTCGGCTTGCCGACGATCAGCGAGGCCGGACGCGGATCGCTGACCGAAGGCACCGCCGTCAGCAGGCGCAGGCCAAGCTTCTTCTCGATGTCGTCGGTGCTGCGCACCGATCCCGAGAGCATTTCTTGCACCGCGATGGTCGCCGCGCCCGCCATGATCCCGAGCATGGCGGCCAGCACGAGGAACAGCGGACGGTTGGGCGAGGCCGGGTCCTGCGGCGGGATCGCGTGATCGACGATGGTCGCCGACGACATCGAGTTCTGCGCCGATTGCAGGCTGGTCTGGGCGTCCGTGCTCAGCTGCTTGTAGAGATCGCGCTTGGCGTCGGCTTCGCGGTCGAGCGCATTGGCTTCCACGCTGGCCTGGGCCTGGTCCTTGCGGACGTGGTCGATCTGGCCCAGCGCACCGCGCAGGCTGTCGGCACGGGCCTGGGCCGAAACGGCCGCCGAGCCGAGCGCCGAGATGATCTTATGGCTTTCCGAGGCGATCTGGGCGTCGATATCGGCGAGGCTGGCGTTGCTCTGCCGGGCGGTGGGATGCAGCGGGCCATAGTTGGCGTTGGCCGTGGTCTGCATCTGCACGATCTGCGCGCGCTGGGCTTTCAACTGGGTGACGGCCGGCGAATCGAGTACGGCCTGGACCGAGCCGGAACCATGGCGCCGGGCCTGTTCGAGCGCGGCCTGATACTGGGCGCGGGCCGCAGCGGCCGTCGATTCCGCATCGGCAAGGCTGCCAGCCAGCGCGGGGACCTCCTGGTCGGCGAGCGTTCCGGCATAGTTGCCGGCAGCCGCCGAACTGACGGTCAGGCCATTGGCGGCCTTGAACCGGGCGGCGGCATCGTCGGCTTCGCTGATCTGCTTGCTCAACTTTGTGAGCTGCTGCTGATACCACTCGGCCTGGGCGCTCGCGACGCTGGTGCGCGTGCCCACGGCCCCCTTGATGTAGTGCTCGGAAAAGGCATTGGCGATCTGCGCGGCCTTGACCGGATCGTGGTTCTTGTAGCTCACGTCGAGCACATAGGTCTGCTGTTCGCGGGTGACGGTCAGGTTGCGCAGCAGGGTGTTGGCGACAACGACACGCAAATCGTCCTGGCTGAGCGGGACACTGGTCTTGGCCAGTTCGGGATCCTTGGTCAGTTGCAGGTCGTCGACCACGCTCTTGGCCAGGCCCAGCGAATAGAACGCGGCCACTTCGGTCTGGATCGCCTCGTCGGTCAGGCCGGTCTTGATCTCGCCCGTCTGCGAGGCAACCGGGTCGCGGGTGGGATCGATGCGGATGTGCGAGATGGCGACATATTGCGCGGGCAAGGCGAACACGAGCGCGCCGATCCCAACGAAGCAGGTTGCCGAAACGGCGAAGAAGATTTTCTTGCGCCTCGAAAAAACGTCACGCGCGCGCAAGATGATCTCGGCCAGCGTCGACTCGTCCTGTTGGGCAATTGCGATTTCCATGTCGGGCCTGCTCAGCTTGATGTGTCTGGTGCGGATTTAAAGTTTGAACGTGGCGGAAAGACCGCCATTGGTTTCCTGAATGACGTAATCGGTCGAGAAACTGGTGGTATGACGTCTGGACAGGACCAGCCGCGCGCCCAGTTCCCAGTTCGGGGAGACCAGCAGGCGCCCGCTGAAAGCCAGGCTCTGGATCCGGCTGACTTGCGTGGCCAGCAGGTAATTCTGGCGCAGGGTGTTGCCGTCCACGTTGAAGATCAGGTTGCGTCGCGGCTCATAGCTGGCGCGCACATGCAGCGAATCCTGCATGAGCGGGGAGGAGTCGATCAGGCGGGCTTCCGACATGCGGTGCATCGCCTCGACCGTCAGCGTGGTGAATGCTGAAGGGAAGATCTCGACACGCCCCTCGACACTCGCCCGCCCGACCGCAGGTAGCCCCAGCCCTGAAAAATTGCGCCGGGCATAGCCGCCAGCCACAGTGACACGGGCCAGTCCCTGCAACTCCCAACGCAGACCCGCGACGCCACGAACGCTCGAAAAGTTGCTGGTTGTCAGCGATGGGCTGAGCAACTGGTAGTAATTGAAATGGGCGTAAAGCCCCTGCACGAAGAAGGTCAGGTCCGGTACCGGGCTGTATTCCAGTTGTCCGTTGAGGCGCACCACATTGTGATTGCGGTTCGACTGGTCGGACGCGCTGCCATCGCTCAGCAGGATGCGCTGGAAGTCGAGATTGTAGAATTCGACCCCGGCAGAAGCCTTGGCCTTGCCCATCGCATATGCGAGGCCAGCCAGAGCCGTTTTCTGCCGAATGATGGCGACCGAGGCTGCGACGTTGCTCAGTTCGCCCGAGAAGCGGTTGAGCGCGATCTGCTCGGCCGAGACTTGCCCCGTAGCCGAGAGCGCGCTGGTCAGATTGAGGGCTCCGGAAGCCGACAGCGTCCAGCGGTTTTCATTGCGGCGGGCATGCCCGATGTAGCGCGCAAAATCACCGTCCGCGACCAGACCGATCCAGTGGCGTGACCAGTTCGAATAGGCCTGAACCGAGGGGCTGATCGTCACGAACGGCGTGGCAATGGCACCCGTTTCACTCTGGAAAGCGTTGGACGTGGAGGCAACTTCGGTGCCCAGCTTGGGCATGATCGTGAAGGAACCAGCCTTGATGCCATTGGCCGCCCACGGGCTGCCGTCCCCGTTTTCGGTGACCCCCAACTGGCGGTATACCTGGAAGCCATTGGGATAATCGGCATCGACCAGCAGGGATTCGGACACGACCTGGGCATGCGCGGGCAAGGCTGCTCCTGCACAAAGCAGGGCGCCCAGACCGGCCAGAAGGCCGGTCCGACGCGAAGCGCCAGCCCGCAAGGACGGGGTTGAAACTGGCCTTTTTTTGCCTGCGTGCCGTTCTCTGCTCGCCAAAACCGCTGCCGATGGCTGCGACAATGACGTCAGGATGCCGCAAGCCGCAAGGCGGCCCGGCTCAGAAATAGCGCTCACCGATACGCACCGTGTCGCCCGGATAGATGTGCAATGCTGCTGTCAGCTTGAAAGCATCTTCGTGATCGCTGCCCGCGCGGCGGATGAACAGGAACTTGGTGTTGGCGCGCGGGGTGAAGCCCTTGGCAACGGCGATGGCAGCGCGTGCGGTCATGCCCGGCACATAGGGATACTGGCCTGCCATCCCGACTTCGCCCAGAATGAAGAACGGTCGATAGACACGGACTTCGGCAGTAACGCTGGGGGCCTTCAAGTATCCGGCGCCGTACAGTGCGGTGGCGTTCTGGGCTACTTCGGCTGCGGTCTTGCCCGCTGCATCGATGCGGCCGATCAAGGGCAGGTCGATCTTGCCATCCGTTTCGACGGCATAGTCCCCGGCAATCGTCGCTTCGCCATAGACCTGAACATGCAGCATGTCGCCCACGTCAAGGGTATAGGGTGCTGTTACAGGGGCCGGTTCGTACCGTTCTCCGCTGGAAACAAGATGATGCCCTTCAAGCGATGCGCAGGCCGACATCAAAAGAGCAGGGATGACAACCGAGAATCGCAGAGTTTTCACTTTACCCCCAGAGACTGCATTTGAATGCGGCAGTGCGGCATGGCATGGTCGCACTGCTTGCGCAACCAGTTTTGTACGTTGCATTACGGTGCAGCAACTGCAATAAAATAATCACAATCCGATTGATTTAAGTCTGAGTAACCATTTGTTTGTCTTGTAAACTGTGGTTTTATGTCACCATTTTGGATGTGCTGGGTGCAGTGCAGTAACCATGGATATCCCTGTCGCGGAATGGGGCGTTCTGGGCAGGGGCGTTGCGATGAATGTGGTGCTCTGTGTCTGTTCTGCTGTTGACCGGACTGGAGGGGGGCAGGTGTTGCGCTATCCACTATGATGTGTGGGGCATATTGAGGCATGTGCTCTTTGATGGCCTTGTGGATAGGGGGCTTGTTCCACCATTTGTTCCGGGCATAAGGCGTTTGCTGCATGTGCCTGATAATTTAGATGGTTGCGATGCTTGTTTGCTGTCATTTTTGTTGGGCGCGCCCTGTTTTAATGTATTTTTGCACCGTATTTGCAGTAATTCGTCATGTCTTCAATTGGTCGCAATTGTGCACATGCAGCATAAAGGCATTGACGGGCGCCTTGTTAATGGCAGATAGTTTGTAAGAAGCTCTGGCAGAGAGGTTGGTGGCACGGCGAGCCCGAAGGGGTCTTTGCTGTCGGTCGACAGGCTGTCTTCGATGATTGAAGGGAACGGGCGTTGAGCGGTAAGAAGGTTGCCCTTATCACGGGCGTGACGGGCCAGGACGGTTCTTATCTGGCGGAATTTCTGCTCGAAAAGGGCTATGAGGTGCATGGTATCAAGCGCCGTGCCTCGCTGTTCAATACGCAGCGTATCGATCATATCTACCAGGATCCGCACACTCCGTCGCCTGATCTCAAGCTGCACTATGGCGACTTGTCGGATACCTCGAACCTGACGCGTATCGTTCAGGAAATCCAGCCGGACGAAGTCTACAATCTGGGCGCGCAGAGCCACGTCGCTGTCAGCTTCGAGGCTCCTGAATATACCGCCGATGTCGACGCCATCGGGACGCTGCGCCTGCTTGAGGCGATCCGTTTCCTCGGTCTGGAAAAGAAGACCCGCTTCTATCAGGCTTCGACTTCTGAACTCTATGGTCTGGTTCAGGAAATTCCGCAGCGCGAGACGACGCCGTTCTATCCGCGTTCGCCCTACGCCGTGGCCAAGCTCTATGCCTACTGGATCACGGTCAACTACCGTGAAGCCTATGGCATGTATGCGTGCAACGGTGTGCTGTTCAACCATGAGAGCCCGCGTCGCGGCGAAACCTTTGTGACCCGCAAGATCACGCGCGGCCTTGCCAATATCGCGCAAGGGCTCGAGTCGTGTCTCTACATGGGCAACATTGATTCCCTGCGCGACTGGGGGCACGCCAAGGACTATGTCCGCATGCAGTGGATGATGCTACAGCAGGACCAGCCCGAAGACTTCGTGATCGCCACCGGCGTCCAGTATTCGGTGCGCGAGTTCATCACCTGGTCGGCGGCGCACCTGGGCATCACGCTGCGTTTCGAAGGTGAGGGCGTCGACGAGGTCGGCATCGTCGAGGCGGTGAACGGCCAAGACGCTCCCTCGGTGGCCGAGGGTGACGTGATCGTGCGCATCGATCCGCGCTATTTCCGCCCCGCCGAAGTCGAGACGCTGCTGGGCGATCCGGCCAAGGCCAAGGAAAAGCTGGGCTGGGTGCCGGAAATCAAGGTCCAGACCATGTGCGAGGAAATGGTCGCCGAGGATCTCAAGGTCGCCAAGCGTCACGCCCTGCTCAAGCAGCATGGCTTCAACGTTCCGGTCTCGCTGGAATCCTGAAGGGAGCACAAGGCGATGCGTGTCTTCGTTGCAGGCCACCGCGGCATGGTGGGCGGGGCTATTACCCGCAAGCTGACCGAGCGGGGGGTGGACGTGGTGACACGCACGCGCGCCCAGCTCGATCTGACCAGTCAGGATGCGGTGAAGGCCTTCTTCGCCGCCGAGCCGGTCGATGGGGTCGTGCTGGCGGCGGCCAAGGTGGGGGGCATCCATGCCAACAACACCTACCCGGCCGACTTCATCTACGAAAACCTGATGATCGAGTGCAATGTGATCCATCAGGCCTTTGCTGCAGGCGTCGGCAAGCTCTTGTTTCTGGGCTCTTCGTGCATCTACCCTCGCGCCGTGGCCCAGCCCATGCGCGAGGATGCGCTGCTGACCGGCATTCTCGAACCCACGAACGAGCCCTATGCGGTCGCCAAGATCGCCGGGATCAAGCTGTGCGAGAGCTACAACCGGCAATATGGCACCGACTATCGCAGCGTGATGCCCACCAACCTCTATGGTCCGGGGGACAACTTCCATCCCGAGAACAGCCATGTCATGCCCGCGCTTATCCGCCGCTTCCACGAAGCCGTGCGTGATGGCGTGAAGCAGGTGGCAATCTGGGGATCGGGCACGCCGCGTCGTGAATTCCTCCATGTGGACGACATGGCGCAGGCCTCGCTCTTCGTGCTCGACCTCCCGCTGGAGGTGTACGAGGCCAATACCCAGCCCATGCTCAGCCACATCAACGTCGGCTATGGCGAGGACGTGACCATTCGCGAACTGGCGGAACTGGTGGCCAGGGTCACCGGCTTTACCGGCGAGATCGTGTTCGATGCCAGCAAGCCCGACGGCACCATGCGCAAGCTCATGGATTCGAGCCGTCTTGAGGCGATGGGCTGGAAACCCTCGGTCGTCCTCGAACAGGGCGTGGCCGAAACCTACCAGTGGTTTCTCGACAATGTCGTGCAGGAGCGATCGGTTGCTCCTGCCTGATGATCCGGTCGCCACGATAATGCTCCCCCCGCTTCTTGTCTGGCAGGTCTGATCTCGTGAACATCCTGATCCTGGGTATCAATTACGCGCCCGAAATGGTCGGCATCGGGCCTTATACGGCGGGCACGGCGCAGTTTCTGGCGCAAGCCGGACACAGTGTTACGGTCGTTGCATCCAAGCCCTATTACCCGCAGTGGAAGGGTGCGAAAGAATATCGCACGCCGGGCGTTTTACGCACGGAGAAGGCGCGGGGGCGCGTTCATCGCGTACCGCTTTACGTGCCCAACAAGTCGAGCGGCCTGCGAAGGTTGATCCATCACGCCTGTTTCACCACTCTGGCGGTGCCGGAAATGTTGCGCGCGGCTCACTTCAAAAAGCTGCTTATTGGCGCGGAGGGGGGGCGAACCGTCGAGTTCAGTAATTTGGTCAACATAGATCATATTCGTCCCCTTCCAGGACCATCGGTCTACCGCGAACATTGGGGTATTACGACGCCACATGTGGTGCTTTACTCGGGAAATTTTGGGCACAAGCAGGGTTTGGAGATAATTCCCCAAGCGGCGCGCATGCTCGCGGATCGTGATGATCTGACCTTCGTGATATGTGGAAATGGGGCATTGAAAGATCGCCGTGAGGCGGAGGCCTCTGGACTGTCGAACGTCAAGTTCTTCGATCTCCAGTCAGCGGACAAGCTGAACGAGTTTCTTGGCCTGGCGACCGGCCATTTGTTGCCGCAAATTGTCAACACCGCATATCTGGTGCTGCTTTCGAAGGTGGCAAGCATGCGCGCCTCCGGCGGTCCAGTGCTGGCGATTGCTGTGCTGGGCACCGGGGGTGCGCACGAACTGGACGGATGCGGATGTTGTGTCCCGCCAGGGGCTGCCGCCGTTTTGCCAAGGTCGCTGGTTGCCTTGCTAGATGATGAACACACTCGTGATGGCTACCGTAAAATAGCAAGGGTCAAGGCCGAACGGCGCTGGGGACGCAATCAGATACTGGCGAAATTAGCCACCGAGATGGCTGGAAAGTTTGCCAGCCCTGTTTCGCTACACGGCAGGCAAGCGGATTAGGAGTAGCCACGATGCTTGCCGTCGTCCCGCCACACATGCCTGCAACGAGTATAGTCAGTAAACACATGAACTCTCAACTCTTTGCTCGGAATGGTCGCGCAGCAGTGAATGTTGGCCGCAGATCAGAATTTTTCAGGACTTTCGAGGCGATTAGCGTCTTTTTTCTTATATTTTCAGTTTCCGGCGTTACCATTTTTGCCAGATCGCTAGCTACCTGGGAAGATTTAATCTGTCCCGTTATCCTTGCTGCCTTCAGCAGCATCTATTTCATTGTATATTCTATACGAATATCGTACAGGTTCATATTTTTTATATTTGCTTATATTTCGCTGACATTCTTGCAGAGTATGATCTACGGCTCCATCCATTCCAAGCAATTACTTCTTTATCCTCTTAATTTCATATCATCCTATTGCTATGTCAGAGCAATGGGGCGGCGGTTTTTCACGCACGTTGAGCTGCAGATATTCGCGCTCTCGGCAATCACCGTCGTGATCTGGTCATTTGATACGCTGACGTCAGGCGCCATACGCCACGGCCTTAAGGGAATAACGGTCGGCGCGCCGTATAGCGACATCGTGGATTCCTATATCGTCTTACAGACTTTTATTAATGAAGGGGTGGATGCGCTTTTTAAAAGGAATAGCGGATTCTGCTGGGAGCCTGGCGCCTTTTCCGTAATGTGCAACGTCGCGCTGATGATAAACTTGTATCGGACGAAGTTCAAAATCCGCAGAAATTTTAGGGCTTTTATACTTGTTGCAGCTATCATTTCCTCACAGTCTACCACTGGATATTCAATTTTATTTATATTCATATTGCTCAAATTTTGGCATGATCTTTCAAGCGGATATCGCCTTCTGATTTTTCCGCTGGCTGCAGCATCCATGATTTTTGCGGTCTCGGCACTGCCATTTATGCAAGCCAAAATTGAAGATCTTTCTGGACAAGATATCAAGGAGCTTGTCAATAAATCGTCACAGGACTGGAACAAGGATAAACCCATTGCTGCGCAGCGATTTCTTTCATTCACCATGGATTTTTCAGACTTTCTCAACAACCCGTTGACTGGTTATGGCGGGGAAGAGTCGCAAATGCTTTCAAATCGTGAATCTTATAATATTGTATCTATTTCGGGGATTGGAAAAATTCTTGCCCGATTCGGAATATTAGGGTTTGTTTTTTTTACTTCATCTACATTATACAGCTCTTATGTTGTAAGCAGACAATTTTCTGCCAACAGTCCTTTGATGTTGTTTTTATTCATAGCGTGCGTTTCGATAAGTTATTCCATCGTCGAGCACCCGCTTTTCATATGCCTGTGGTGTTACGGATTTTTCGGCGGGGGCGTCGGATTTAAACGGGTTTCGAGGTGATGAAAATGTCAAGAGCAGCAGATCCCGCCGTCCGTCATCGCAACATTGTGATCGTCAATGACATGCTCTGGGGCGGCGGGCGTGAGCGTAGGATCGTGCAGCTTATCGCGGGCATCAACAGGCAAGGGGGCGATAATATAACGCTCGTTCTGCTAGATGATCGCGTTGACTATCCCGAGGTTTTCTCGCTGAACGTCAATGTTATAAAGATCAGCAGATCCAGTAATAGAGACTTTTCCGTGTTCGGAAAGCTTTACAGGTTAATCAAAGCTCAGGGGGCGTGTGTAGTCAACCCTTGGTCGTTCATGAGTGTATTCTATGCCGCCCCCATGTGCCTTCTGGCCAAGCAGCCTTGCATAGGGGCTTTCGTCGTCGATTGTAAGCCGCCGGCAAGATTCTCGATTAACTGGTTTGCGATGAAGATAGGATTCTTGCTGTGCAGGGGGGTGGTGAGCAATTCCGCAGCAGGGCACGCTGCTTACGCTACGCCACGTGAAAAGCGAATCGTCATTCACAACGGATTCGATTCCGCCCGGTTGAAGCGGGTCGCCCTGCCGTCAACCGAGCGGGGGCCGGTAATGATTGCGATGATTGGCAGGCTGGACAAGCAGAAGGACTTTCGGACCTACATCGACGCGCTGGCGATACTCCAAGGCAAGGGCGTTGCGTTTCGGGCTTTCATTGTGGGGCAGGGTGACGATCATGAGGCGTTGAAGGCTTACACGATACAACGAGATCTCCGCGACGTGCATATCACGGGTTTCGTGAGCGAGATCGACACTTTCATCTCTGGCGTGGACATCGGCGTGTTGTGCACGGACCCCGCGCATCATGCGGAAGGGATCTCCAACGCACTAATGGAGATGATGGCTCAAGGCAAACCCGTAGTTGCCACCGATGACGGCGGGACGCCGGAGATCGTCGACGACGGCAATAATGGCATTCTTATTCCGCCCTGCGATGCCGAGGCTTTGGCCGGCAAGCTGGATCTCCTCATTCGGGACGAGCGCCTGAGGAAACAACTGGGAGCCAATGCCGCGAAGACGATCGCCACGAAGTTCAGCCTCGACGAAATGGCTACCAAGTTCTTGCAGGTGTACGATGGCGTCGCGTAAGCCGATCAAGATCGTATACGCCATTTCCTCGTTGGTGAACGAGGGGCCCACCCGCATCCTGCTGAACCTCGTAAGGAATCTCGACCGGGAGCGTTTCGTGCCCCAGATCGTAACCTTCAGGCCCGAGCGGGAAAATTCGCTGATCGGGGAGTTCGCGGCCGCGGAAACGCCGGTGACGTTGGTTGGTGGCGATGCGCGCGGTCTGATTTCGGGTACCATGGAGCGCATCGGTGCATTCAAGCGGCTGCTGGATGCGTCCGAGGCGGATATTGTCCATGCGCACTGCCCGAGATCGCTGTTCACGATGGTGGCCAGCCGCCCGCGCAGGGCCAAATCGGTCTATACCCTGCACGTGTTCCCCGAGCAGCAATACAGGATTATTCACGGTCCTGTGAAAGGTCCGCTTATCATAGCAGCTTCCAATGCGGTGCTGCGCTTTGTTGATCGTCCCATCGCCTGCTCGGAGAGCGTCAAGGACGAATACTTTGTCCAGAAGGGGAGGTGCTTCCCGGCTGTCAACAACGGGATCGAGCCTATCGATCTGCAAGGTCAGCCGCAGCGGGATCAGATTCTGCAATCGTTCGGGCTCGATCCGCGTGGGTATTATCTTCTTTTTGTCGGGCGCTTGTCTGGGGAAAAGCGGATCGTGGAACTAGTGAAGGCTTTCGATAAAGCCGGGGTTCCCGATGTAGGCCTGATAGTCGTGGGTGACGGCCCGGACATGCCCGTGCTGCGCCAGATCGCCGGAGGCAAGGTGCACCTGATGGGCTTTCACTCCGATATCCGTCCATTCTTGGCGGCCAGTGACTGCTACATATCTCCCTCATCGACCGAGGGATTGGCGAACTCCCTGCTGGAGGCGATGTCCGCAGGATTGCCGGGGCTGCTTTCCGAAATCCCTTCGCACCGCTTTGTGATTGACCGCTGCCAGGGTTTCGTCGCGACGGTGTTCGATCCGCTATCCCCGCAATCGCTGGCCTGGAGCCTCGCGGCTGTCCGCGAATACGAGGCGGAGCAAGTACGCTATAACGTCCGGTCAAACTTCGAAAATATGTTTCACTCCAGAGTGATGGCATATGGGTATGAGAATCATTACGTGGAGCTTGTGCATGGAACCGACTAGGCTTCTGGTCACTGGGGGGTCGGGGTTTATCGGTACCAACCTCATCGACGCTCTGTCGATGGTGCCGGGCCTCGAAATCATGAACGTCGATATGATTCGTCCAAAAGTCCGGGCGCATGATGTCTATTGGCATGACGTCGATATCCGCGACTGTGCCAAGCTAACCGAGGCGATCACTAAGTTCGGGCCGAATGGCGTCATCCACCTAGCTGCGCGGACGGATCTGGGCGGCAAGGAACTTGCCGATTATTCCAGCAACACCGATGGCGTGGCGAGCTTGCTGAAAGCGCTGGACGCGATCCGGTTTTCTGGCCCGGCCATCTTTGCCTCGTCGATGTATGTGTGCCGGCCGGGCTATACGCCAACATCCGACACAGATTACCAGCCTCACACGCCCTATGGCGAAAGCAAGGTGGTGGGCGAGCAAATCCTGAGGGACCACAACCCCGCATACCCGTGGCTGATCATTCGACCCACGTCGATATGGGGGCCGTGGTTTGGAACGCCTTACGCCGACTTCTTCCATGTGGTCCTATCTAGGCGCTATGCGAACATCGCCAATGTCAACATGATGAAAACATACGGCTATGTCGGCAATACCGTGGTCCAAATCCACGCGCTGTTGGATCGGGTCGAGGCGTGTCGGTCCAGGGTGGTCTATCTGGGGGACTGGCCAGCCTATTCGGTCAAGGAATGGGCGGCGGAAATTGCGGCTTTCGTACCTTACAAGGTGCCGACCGTTCCCAAGGCTGCCTTCAGATTGCTTGCCGTGATCGGGGATGCCGCTAAAGTGGTCGGGGTAAAATTTCCCATGACCTCCTTCAGATTGAAAAACCTGACGACCGACAATGTGCACGATACCGCGCTTCTGAGGAGCATCGTGGGTGATGATTTGCGGTTTTCCAGGCGGCAAGGAAACGAGATCACAGTGGCTTGGCTGCGGGCCCAAAGGGCCCTTGCCTGAGGCGGCCCTTCAAGGCGAGCAGCGGCTTATGGTGTCGGGATGGACGCGGCAAGCGTTGCTCTCTGCGGCATAACAATAAAGTGAGAAATATTGCATGCGTACAGCGCTAGTAACGGGTTGCTCTGGGTTCATCGGATATTTCGTATCCAAACGGTTGCTCAGCGACGGGTTCCGTGTAATCGGGCTTGATGCAATGACTGACTATTATGATGTGGCGCTCAAGCAGCGGCGTTTGGGCTACCTGCTTCAGTCGGAATATTTCCGAATGGTGCAGGAATACGTGGAGGCGCCGGGCGCCCTGATGGAACTGTTCGAAACGGAACGGCCCGACGTCGTGATCCACCTCGCCGCTCAGGCAGGCGTACGCTATTCCATCGAAAACCCGCGCGCCTACCTTGAAAGCAACATCGTCGGCACGTTCGAGCTGTTGGAATCGGCTCGCGCCTATCCGCCTCAGCATATGCTGCTTGCATCCACATCGTCAGCATTCGGCGCGAATACCGAGATGCCATATCGGGAAACCGACCGTGCCGACCACCAGATGTCATTTTACGCGGCAACCAAGAAATCCACCGAAAACATAGCGCACAGTTATGCGCATTTGTTTGACCTGCCGATAACCATGTTCCGCTTTTTCACGGTCTACGGTCCGTGGGGGAGGCCGGACATGGCACTATTCAAATTCACCAAGTCGATCCTAGAGGGTAGACCTATCGATGTCTACAACTACGGCGACATGAGGCGTGACTTTACCTATATCGACGATTTAGTCGAAGCGATCCGACTGTTAATCGATGTCCCGCCTGAGCGCCCGACTGATGCGGGCCTGATCCCGGAGGGTGATAGCCTCTCGCCCGTAGCGCCGTGGCGCGTTGTGAACATCGGCAATTCCGACGCGGTGCAACTGACTGATTTCATCGACGCGATCGAAGACGCGACGGGACGCAAGGCTGAACGGAGCCTGATGCCGATGCAGGCGGGTGATGTTCCTGCGACTTGGGCTAATGCGGAATTGCTGCGGACGCTTACGGGGTATGCCCCCAGCACCAGCGTGCGTGCCGGTGTTGCGGAGTTTGTCAGATGGTATCGGGAATATCATACGTCTTGAAACTAGCGCACCACCTGTGTTGCGTCTCTCTGACGTCGATGCGCAGTGGCCTGCACGTAGGCCGGTTGGTGCAAAGGCTGAGGGAGGGGGGAAGTCCGGCTAAAACAAGGTGATGTTGATCGCAAGGCAGCATGCTTACCATGGGGTAATATGATGGTAGTTCTATTCTGCGGACAGTCGAGCTATCCTCGCAACGATTCCGCCACTGCAAATCGTTACCGTGCGCTCGCCGAAATGACGGCTGAGCTAGGATACGAAATCATCTTTGTGAATCGTCATCCGCCACTCCGCCAGGACGAGTCCCGTAATTTCAACGCTGACTTTCCCGTAATAAATTCGTCAGGGAAATTTCGTTTCGAAGGCTGGCTGACACGCCAACTGCGTCGAATATTTGCGGTATTTTTCGAATCTGCAAAAATAATGCGCATTGCCAAGAATAATTCAGTTAAAATCATCAATATATACACACAATTTGCGCTCGATCTACCATTTTATTATCTGATATCTCGCTTGATTGGCGCAAAATGTGTGGTGCATGTCACAGAAAACCGATCTCAATTATCTCACCGTAAAGCGCTCGGTAAGATAAATGACCTCCTGTATGACCTGTTTGCGACATCTCTATTTTCCAGATTCATAACGATTAGTTCAGTGCTAAAAGAAATGGTTCTCGCGAATGGCAAAGAGGTCCTGGTGGTTTCCATCCCGCCAGTCTTCCGGTTCGAAGTCATGAAGAGCATCCCCGCAATGGTGGGGGAGCGACCATATTTTGCGTACTGCGCTTCTTCGGCATACGAAGAGGTAATCTGGTTTGTGATACAAGCGTACAATTCTATGGAGAATGTCGAAGCCGATCTGGTCCTGGTCATCAATGGATCGCTGTCCACTCGGATCGAAGCTGCATGCAGGGCCAATTCCCGTATAACGCTTCGTTCGAACGTCGAATACGGGCAACTTTTGTCGCTATATAAGGGAGCGTTAGCGCTTCTTATTCCGTTGCGTAACACGCCTCAGGATATTGCTCGATATCCTCAGAAAATTACTGAGTATCTGGCAAGCGGGCGCCCGATAATCAGTACGCGTTTTGGCGAGGTGGGGCGGCACTTCGCCCATCAGAAGACAGCGCTTCTGGCTCAGGATTATGATGTTGCGCAGTTCGCTGCGCTCATGGATTTTGCCCTGTCCCAACCTGCCATGCTAGATGAAATAGCGAAAAAAGGCTATCAATTGGGAATGCAACTTTTTGATTCTCATGCGCAAAGCCGGATATTGAAGTTGGCGTTCCAATGATCAAACGCATCCTTTTGTTTGCGCTGCTGCGCATGCTGCCTGAATACCGCAGGCCACTTGCATGTGCACGACTGCTCGGCGTCAAAGTGGGTGCAAGAAACCGCTTCACGGGCGCGATTAACTTTGGAAGTGAGCCCTATCTTATCGAACTTGGCGACAACGTTACCCTCGCTCAGGGAACCACCTTCATTACGCATGATGGTGGCTCTGGCCTTTTCAGGGATGAGCATCCTGGTTTGAATGTTTTTGCGCGCATCATAATCGGAAACAATGTGTTCATCGGCTCTTCCGTGACGATCATGCCCGGGGTGAAAATCGGTAACAACGTTGTCGTGGGCGCGTGCAGCGTCGTTACGAAATCAATTCCTGACAATGTGGTCGCGGCGGGCAATCCCGCGAGAAAGATCAAGACGATAGAGGAATACAGGCTAGGCTTGCTGGAACGCGGTATCCAGCTTCCAAACACCCCTGATCGGTCGGAGCGCATCCTGCGGCACTGTCGCGAACAGGACGCCAGGTCCGATAGGCAGATTTCTGATCGCTGAAGTGCCAGGCTGGATCGATCTGTTCCGCGTGACCATTCCGGCCTTAGAGCCCGATCCGAAAGTTGTTGAACGATACCAGTACGTTGTGATTCAGCCGTCTTTGCGAAGAGATGGGATGGATCATGACATGGACTGGTACCGCTCGGGAGGAGCATAGCCGCAAAGGGCTGAGGTGGTGCCGATTTTCTGGACAGGGTGATAAGCTCAGCCTGACCTGAGGAACGGACCGGAATGAAGACGACGAGAAAGCGCTACAGCGCGGATTTCAAAGCCAAGGTTGCGATGGAAGCGATCCGGGGCGATTTGACGCTGGCGGAACTGGCTGCCAAGCACGGCGTGCATCACACGATGATCGGCGCATGGAAGCGTCAGGCGATGGATGGCATGGCCAGCCTGTTTGACGGCGGCGATCAGGCTGCCAAGGCGTCCAGTGAGGCGGAGATCGAGAAACTGCACGCCAAGATCGGGCAACTGCTGGTGGAGCGTGCTGGGCACCTCCATTTACCGCTATTCAAATGGTGGGTTGTGATGATTCACTGCCCTCGGACGATAGGAGCGGCAGATGCGGCAATCGGGGCTTTTCGGCTTATCGGATCACATGAAGCGTCTTTCTGCTGACGGCGACCCACTGGAGGTTCTGGCGCGAGTCATCGACTTTGAAGCGTTCCGGCCGACATTGGTGGCGGCCCTTTCCTATTCTGACGGCGCCAAGGGCGGTCGGCCGCCGTATGACCCGGTGGTGATGCTCAAGGTGCTGGTGCTTGCCGCGCAGAACAATGTTTCGGACGCGCGCATGGAATGGCTGATCCGCGACCGGTTAAGTTGGTTGCGGTTTCTGGGCTTCGACCTTGGCGCGGCCACGCCAGATGCCAACACGATCAGGATGTTTCGTGAGCGCCTGACCAATGCCGGGGCGCTCGACACATTGTTTGGCGATTTTGACCGCCAGTTGAAGGAGCGAGGCTATTTGCCCATGGGCGGGCAGATCGTCGATGCCACACTGGTGGCGGCGCCCAAGCAGAGGAACACCGAGGCTGAGCGAATGGCGGTGAAAGAGGGCAAGAGCGCCGCCGAAATCTGGCCGGACGAACCGGCCAAGGCGCGGCAAAAGGATACCGATGCACGCTGGACGCTGAAGTTCGCCAAGGCCCGCCCCGCCGCCGATGGCAGGCCGCAGGATGATATCGCCATCCCCAGCTTTGGCTACAAAAGCAGTATCTCCATCTGCCGGGCCTTTGGCTTCATCCGCAAGGGCAAGACCACCGACGGCGCGCGCTACGACGGGCGCATGCTGCGCGATGTCGTCACCAACGACAACACCGCCTCGGACGTATGGGGGGATACAGCCTACCGCAGCCAGAGCAATGAGCGCTGGCTGAAATCCCAGGGCCGGGTCAGCCGCATTCACCGCAGGAAGCCCAAGGGCAAGCCGATGCCCGCCAATGTCCGGCGCGGCAACGCGACCAAATCCAGCGTGCGCGCCCGGGTCGAGCATGTCTTTGCGCATCAGAAGGCGAAAATGGGCCTGTTCATCCGCACCATCGGCATCAAGCGCGCCGAAGCGAAAATCACGCTCGCCAATCTGGCCTTCAACATGCACCGCCTGGTATTCCACGAAACACGGGCGGCGGCGGGATAATTGCGCCTCAATGGCCGAAACCCCGTCCTCATACCCAGGCTGGCACACCAAAATGCCGAGAAAATTGGGCCGTTCAAGCGCTCGCATTGAGGCCAGCGCGCCGTCATCACGCCTTCGCTGTCAAATCCGATCGGTAAATGGAGGTGCCCAGCTGGATCGAGGCGATGAACAGCCAAGCGGTTGCTGACGCGACGGTTTGCTCGAAGTCCTTGGCGAGACGGCGATTTCGGTTGAGCCATGCCAGCGTCCGCTCGACGACCCAACGGCGCGGTAGGACGACGAAGCCCTTGGACGTATCGGACCGTTTGACGATCTCGATGGTCCATTTGCCGATCCGGCGCAGCGCCTGGCGGAGTTTGTCGCCCGCATAGCCGCCATCGGCAAACACATGGCGCAGCCATGGGAACCGCTTGATGATCTCCGCCAGCACCAGCGGCGCGCCATCACGGTCCTGGATATCGGCGGTGTGGATCACGGCATGGACCAGATTGCCATCGGTGTCTGTCAGGATGTGGCGCTTGCGGCCTTTGATTTTCTTGCCCGCATCGTAGCCGCGGGGGCCACCGCTTTCGGTGGTTTTGACGCTCTGGCTGTCGATAACCCCAGCACTGGGCGAGGCATCGCGCCCGGTTGTCTCGCGCACGATCAGCAATAGGGTATGATTGAGCGACAACCAGAGCCGGTTGTCCCGCCACAGGTAGAACCAGCGCCGCACTGTCGAGACAGGCGGAAAGCACGGTGGCAGCATCCGCCTCGGCAGACCGCCGCGCAACAGATACAGGATCGCCTCGACAATACGCCTGAGCGGCCACTTACGCGGGCGCCCCACATGCGACGGCGGCGGCAAAAGCGGCTCAAGCAGCGCCCATTCCGCGTCGGTCAAATCACTTGGCAAAGCAAGGTCCGTACGGGCATACTGCGCCCGAGTGGTGTCGGTCCACATCGTTGATCTCCGGTAGTCTTCGCAAAACCACCTGAATCAACCGCTTGGGCTAGCGTCAAGCTAACCCACTGACACCACTCAACTGAGTTTCGGATCAGGCTCTAAAACCGCCGTCGGGCGACGTGGTAATAGTATGCGAGAGATAGAACGTAGACCAAAGATGCGCAGCTTCTGGCAAGCGATGCCCCCAATATCCCAAAAACGTCTCCCGCAGCAAATCCAAGAACAATCGCTGTTACGCATACTATAAATGCATTTCTCAGTAAAAATTTAGTATCTCGGTTGGCGAGGTAATAACGATTATAGACATCCCCCATACCCTGCAATATTGCTCCAATACCGCAAATTTCCGACGGCAACGTCACTGATATATATTTTTCACCGTAAAGAATATGGATGGCAAATGGAACGGTAATGCAGAAACCTATGCCGATCAACGTGGCGGTTAACCAAGCATAACGGATTACGTTTTTGGGAAAACTGGGCGAACCGGGCAACTGGTTGAAATACACCGTCCCCACCGTACTCGGCAAAAGCGCCAGCGGCGCGGTCAGGGTGAGCGCGAGCGAGAACACCCCGACTTCCTCGGGCGTCCTGAATGCCTGCAAGACGAAAATACCCGACTGCGCGGTCAACGCGGCCAGAAACGTCCCCCAATAAACGTTGAGGCCCAGGTTGATGTTGCGCTTGAACAGATAAATATAGCCAAGGCGATCAAACTTTGCGGCGTAATCGCTGCGAAAAACGAGTAACGCCGCGATAACTCCTTGCGACAGAAAATAGCATGTAGAGCAGAGAATAGAATCTATCGCCATCCCGCTCAGTTTTGAAGCAAGCAACAGGGCGATAAATAACAGCGGCGGTCCGGCGTTCAGCAGACTGAGGCCAAGAAAGCTCCCTCTTGCGCGCAATGTCTCCTGCAGCAGCAGCGGCCAGGCCATCACCCCACCCAGCAATGATGCCACTAACCATCCGGCTGATATGCTGTCGGGCCGGTTTGTGGCCAGCACGATCGCTACGCACAGCCCCGCTATTACCGTCACAAACCAGGCTTGCGTGCTAGCGCCGCCCGTGACCATCCTGCGGAACGTCGGCTTTCCGGGCGCTGCCAACAGGCTTCCGGCCGATGAGAATAGCCCTAGCGTCGAGGCACTGACGGCAACCGTGACGCAGCTGATGACGAAGCGGTAATGGCCAAGTTCGCGCGGCGTCAGCAGCCGTGCGGTCATGCTGCTAGAGATCAGGCCCAAAACCAAAGCGCACATCAGGGAGCCATAAATATAGACAACGCCGCGCACAGCTTGCGGGGCCGATTTTAGATTTGGCATATAATTTTCGACTCGATGATCTCAGTTGAAATGGAAAATAAGATTCCCGGTCGTATTCGAAAACTGGACATCATCATCAGTTTCCAGAGTGATGCTTCCTCCGCTCAATGGCAACGGCGCGTTAAGGTGTATGTGTAAATGATTGACCGATCCGGGATAAAAATCCACGAGATCGCCGATTTGTTGAACCCTGTGCCCGTCATGGACCAGATACAGCGGTCGTGAGACAAGCGATCGTCCCCACCCGACATTATCGATCTGCAACATAATTTCGGAGCCGTCATCGGCCAGCTTGGCCTTACGGATCACGTATCGATAGCCGAGCCTCTCCTCAAGTTGCTTAAAGCAACCTTGCATTTTCCATCCGGCGATAATGTCACGATAATACTCAGAGTGAAGTTCGTCCAGCTGAATCGATTGAAAATAGCCCATCATCGTGTTGCATGAGTAATCTATCCGCGGCGCCAGCATGCACGTTTCGCCTTCGACAATAGGAACCTGCCGCACCTGCATATTGACATCGTCATGCGCGCCAAGGCAATCGTTCCAGAAGCCAACCTTCGGTTGAATCGCAAGAATGTCCGGCTGTTTGGCAATGTGTTCCTGCAGTGCCTTCGGGTAACGGGCTAGAATCTGGATTTGGGTGCCAGCAAGTGCTACGCGCCACTGATCGACCACGGAAGCGATAGCGCTGGGGGTTTGTTTGTCCGGGGTGTCGCCGTGCTGTTCGCCCCAAAAGCCGACCAGTCCCGACTCAACGGCAAACACCGCACGCCGGTGACTGGCAAGCACGGAGCCGAGTTGGCGGATGTGCATCGACATCAAGGATGCAGGCGCAGTTCGCGCATTGCGCGACTTCAAACCGGAACTGACTACGTCCGCAGAAGGATAATCATATAGGAAGCGTACAATTGCGCGTTGATGTGTGCGCTCCATCGCTGCGAGACTGTTTCCGAAATCGGTCATTTGGTCTTGATCGAAAGGCTTGTTGATGAACTGGTCTATCACAAAATATATGCGGACGTTCTTTTCCTGTGGGCTCACCGCGAACGAAAACGTGTTGTCGAACCTTAACTGCTTGTACAATCCTCGATCAGGATTGACGGTAGTAGACCCGGATTCCTGAAAATTCTGCGATGGCACGATCCACCTGATCTGTGCATTCACGACCGATGAGATGCCACAGGAAAGAGTTAAAGCAAAAAAAACATAAAGTATATGCTTCATATCAGAGCCCGATCTGAAAGTTGCTAGCGATAACAGTGTGTTGTAATTCAGTCGTCTTTGTGAAGATATGGGATGGATCATGGCATGGACAGATACCGCTCGGGAGGAGCATAGCCGCAAAGGGCTGCGTTATCCATCCGACATGACGGATCGTGAATGGGCGTTGCTGGCGCCCTTTATCCCGCCGGCCAGAAGAGGCGGTCGTCGCCGCACGACGGACATGCGCGAGGGCAGTCAATGCGCTGCTCTATCTGACCTCGGCGGGGTTGACCTACCCCCCGAAAGAGAGGTGGCCTGGAGAATCTGGACAGCGTAATAAGTGGATTTTCTGCCTGACGGGGGCCATGTTGGCCGCCAGACAGGAGCAGAAATGAGCAGACGACCGCGCCGGAACCACAGTCCAGCTTTCAAGGCGAAGGTGGCGCTGGCCGCGATCAAGGGCGAGAAGACACTGGCCGAACTGGCACAGCAGTTTGATGTCCACGCTAGCATTACAGTTGCACATTGCATGGAACTCTGAATCAATAGGTCTCCATGGTAAGGAGGCCGTGGATGACGGGTGCATCGATCGAGACTGCGCTGGAGCTATGGGCTTCCTCGCTGCGCGATGTGAAGTGGCGCATGCGGGGGCTGTTCACGCAGGAGCGAGTTGCGGCTTCGGCGAACCTGTTTTTGGACGGCTTGCTGGATGACGAGCGCCGTAAGACGGGTTGGATGCGCGCGGAGGCGGCCGGAGACCCTGGCCCATGGCGGCAACAGGCCATTCTGGGTCGCGGGCGCTGGGACGCGGATGGGCTGCGTGACATCGTGCGCGAATATGTCGTGGAGACCCTCGCCGCAGACGACGCGGTTCTGGTGATTGATGAGACCGGTTTCCTCAAGCAGGGCAAGGCAGGGCCTGTCAGGAATTCCGTGTACGGGGCGGCGGTTGAACATCAGGCCGCCATGGCCCGAACGAAACGATCGCCGAACAGGACGGCGAACTGAGCCTTTGCCATAGCCCACTCTCGGGCCGGCATCACCCATTCTTTCTCTGATCGATGCAGGATCAGATAGAGCAGCTGGACGCCTCGAGAAACCACTGGATTTGGCCGGTGGCGTGGAGGAAGCCACAGGGCTGGAGCCTTTTCCCTGATCCTGGAGGACTTCCGGCGTTATCAGTTGCACATTTGGGAGGGTTTTGGCCTCATGCAGGCGCAACCCGCCCCTCGAGCCAGGCCATGCGCTGGAAATTATAGACCAGATTGGCCATGCCGATCTTGATGGTTGCACGAGCGATGCCGATGGTGCGCACGATCAGGCCCATCCGGTGCTTTTGCCCGGCGAACACATGCTCGACATGAGCGCGGACCTTGGAGCGCCGGGCATTGGCCCGGGCGATCCGTTCGGGCAGAACCCGTCTGGGCAGGCGCTTCTGGTGGATGTTGCTGACGAACATGCCCTTGGCCAGGAAGGCCTTGAACCGCCCCGGCTTTCCCGGAGGCAATTTCAATTGAGTCACGCGACCATATCGAGGGTCTCTATGGCTGCATAGTAGTTTGCCTCGGCCTCGGCGGGCGGGATGTATCCGATGGGGCCGAAGAGGCGCTGATTGTTGTACCAGTCAACCCAGCGCAAGGTCGCCATTTCCACTGCCGAGGCGCTTGGCCATGACCGCTGTCGCCAGATGACCTCGGTCTTGTAGAGTCCGTTGATCGTCTCGGCCAAAGCGTTGTCGTAACTATCGCCGACGCTGCCGACTGACGGCACGAGATTGGCCTCGGCCAGGCGCTGGGTGTAGTTCATGGCCAGGTACTGAACACCCCTGTCGCTATGGTGGATCAGGCCGTCTTCCGGCCCCGGCCGCCGCGCGTGGATCGCCTGCTCCAGGGCATCCAGCACGAACCCGGCGGTGGCCGAAGTGCTGACCTTCCAGCCAACGATCCGGCGGGCATAGGCGTCGATCACGAAGGCCACGTAGACGAAGCCCGCCCAGGTGTGGACGTAGGTGAAATCGACCACCCACAGTGCGTTGGGTCGTTCAACGCGGAACTCACGATTGACTTTATCCAATGGACACGGTGCCTTGGGATTACTGACCGTGGTGACCGTCGTCTTGCCACGGCGAACGCCAGCCAGCCCCATGGCTGCCATCAGGCGTTCCACGGTGCACCGGGCAACGGCCACGCCATCACGCAGCAACTGATGCCAGACTTTGCGCGCGCCGTAGAGGCCGGAACTGGCCTCATGGACACGCTTGATCTGTGCCTTGATCTCGTCATCCCGGCGAGCACGGGCCGGACGCCTGCCGGGATCGGCAAGGCGCCGCGCGTGCTCATGATAGGAGGAGGGGGCGATCGGCTCGGCTTTGGGGCCTTCCCCCGGAAGGCCCGTCGCCTGCGCTTCCCGGCAGATCGGCTCGATACCCAGATCCTCGCGATGGCTGTCGATGAACGACATCACCATTTGCCTTGGCGGTCGAGTATCCGTCTTGGTCAAGGGCGAACAGGTTGCCAATCGCGTCCTTCACGCAACAACGTGTTTGCCAGAACGATGATGCGCCGCATGACGGCGGTGATAGCCACCTTCTTTGCTTTCCCTGCATTTACGAACTGCTGATATTTGTCACGGAAATCATGATTGAAGCGAATGGCAACCAACGCAGGCATGTAAATTGCCCGTCGAAGTGATGCCCTACCACCAATAATCCGCTCTTTGCCTTGCCACTTGCCTGACTGTTGCGTCATAGGCGCAAGCCCAGCCAGAGCGGCGATCTTTTTGCTGTCGAGATGTCCAAGCTCTGGCATGTCGATCACCAACGTGGTCGCGGTCAATCTGCCGATCCCGGGAATGGTCATGAGGCGTCTGATGCGCTCATCAAGGGTGCCACGCTGCTGAGCGATCTGCGCAATCACTTGATCCAGGGCTTTGATGTCCGTGTCGATGTCATCGATCCGGCGGCAAAGTTGGTCCTTCACAAGCGGGTTGCTCGCTGTGGCGAGACGCGTCTTTGCGGTGATCTGATCTTTGACCATGGCCCGCCTAGCTGTCAGCAACTCTCTGAGATCATGAATATCTTCGCCTTCAATGCCTTGTGGGGCCAGATCAAGGACCACGCCCATTCGTGCCAACATCCTGGCATCAACGCTGTCGGTCTTGGCCAGACGGCCGATAGCCTGAGCAAAGCGCCGCGCTTGCTTCGGATTGACCTTGATGAAAGGCTGCCCCGCCAAGCTGAGGTATCGTTCAAGCCCACGATGATATGCGCCGGTCGCCTCGAAAACGACCAACACCCCCTTATTCTTACCCAGCCATGTGCATAGCTGGGCGAAACCCTCAACCGTGTTGGGCAGGCTGAGTGCTGCGTCTTGGGAATGCCAAAACGCATCCAGGCGGTCTTTCGACACGTCGATCCCGATGGTATCCTTGGCCATCTCTTCTTTCTACCTTTGCTTGTCGTTCGGGCCCGGAGCCCACGTATCCGTTCAGGTCGTAAGAAAAGACGGAGGCTCGCCAAACTCGACCGCGGTCCTGCAAGACCAAGCTCCGCACGGCGCCGCCTCCGCCACAACCCGGCACCGCAGCTGCGGTGCCGGGTTGTGGCTCCCTTTTGCCTCAGGAGCCGGGAATTCTCATAAGACAAGCTCCGCCTGCGCAAAATACGCCGATGCCTTGCGCAGGATCTCGTTGGCCCGCCGCAGTTCCTTGACCTCGCGCTCCAACAGCTTGAGCCGGGCCTTGTCGTCGGCGGCCTGCGCGGCTGGTGCCGTTCGCCGGCTCGCCTCCTCACGGCACCAGCGGCGCAGCGTCTCGGCCGTACAGCCAATCTTGCCGGCGATCGAGGTCATCGCCTCCCACTCCGAGCCGTAATCAGCGCGATGCTCGCCAACCATGCGAACCGCGCGATCACGCACCTCAGGCGAAAACTTGTTCCGGGTCCTGCTCATCACGAAAGCTCCTTCTCACAAATAGGAGCCTCCGGGAAAGCCGGGGCGGTTCAGTATTGCTTTCAGATGAACATTTCTCGGTCGATGGCACGCTGATCGAAGCCTGGGCCAGCATGAAGAGCTTCACGCCCAAGGATGCGGGCGACTGCTCCGATGACGATGACGACCCGCTGCCGCCCAAACGCAAAGGGCGCAACGTCGAACGCGATTTCCACGGCGAGAAGCGCAGCAATGCCACCCATGCCTCAACCACCGATCCGGACGCACGCCTGTTCAAGAAGGCACGTGGGCAAGCCGCAAAGCTGTGCCACATGGGCCATGTGTTGATGGAAAACCGCCACGGCCTAGTGATCGATGCCACGTTGACCCACGCCACAGGCACCGCCGAGCGCGAGGCGGCGTTGACCATGCTGGAGCGTCTGGACGGCTGCCACCGCATCACGCTGGGCGCCGACAAAGCCTACGACACCGCCGATTTCGTTGCCAATCTGCGCGCGTTGAATGTGACGCCCCATGTCGCGCAAAACACCGCCAACCGACGTTCGGCCATCGACGGCCGCACCTCCCGGCACACTGGCTATGCCGCCAGCATCCGTATCCGTAAGCGGATCGAGGAGGTCTTCGGCTGGGCCAAGACCTGCGGCAATCTGCGCAAGACTCGCTACCGAGGGCTGCCGCGCGTGGGCTGGGCCTTCACACTGACCGCCGCCGCCTACAACTTGGTGCGCCTGCCAAAGCTCCTGGCGACAGGATAAATGCGCCCGGTGAGCGCCAAATGGGAGGTGAAAGGCCCGGATCGGCGCGCATCAGACGGAAAACGGGGCTCAGTCCCGCCGTGCATCGCATCAACGGGGGCATAGGACCCGCCAGACAGGGCCTATTTCCGCAGCCTGTTAGGCCGCCCCGTACACGGAATTCCTGACAGGCCCGGCAAGGCATCGTGCGGTGTCGCACGTCAGTATACCGGTTCGGCCGGCAAGATAACGAACTGCCAGATCGGCGTGTTCGCCACCTATGTGTCGGCGCGGGGCCATGCCTTTATCGATCGCGCTCTGTACTTGCCCAAGAACTGGACCGGCGATCCCGCGCGGCTTGTAGCTGCCCATGTGCCTGAAGCTGTAGCCTTTGCCACCAAGCCGGCGCTCGCGGTTCAAATGATACAGCGTGCGCTGGCAGCCGAAGTGCCGTTCTCCTGGGTTGCGGCGGATGCCGTGTATGGCGTCGGCGATGTAGAACAGACTCTACGCCGAGCCTGCAAAGGCTATGTTCTCGGGGTTAAATCGGACCACCGCTTCGGCTCCTGGGCTGGCAAACCTGTGGTCGCCGGCACAGCCCAGGAAATCGCACGGGACCTCGAACCAGAGGTATGGCAGCGCCTTTCTGCCGGTGAGGGCACGAAGGGCGCCCGGCTCCACGACTGGGCCTATTGCGAACTCGCCGATCTCGACGCCGACGAATATGATGAGACCCAATCAGGGCTGTGGACCCGCGGCCTTCTGATCCGCCGCAATATCAGCGACGGTGATCTTGCCTTCTTCACGACCTGGTGCCCGGCTGGCACGGGCATCCAGACCCTCGTAGCCGTCGAAGGTCATCGCTGGGCGATCGAGGACAGCTTCGAGACCGCCAAAAACGAGCTCGGCCTCGACCACAACGAAACCCGGTCGTGGCATGGCTGGCATAGCCACGTCTCTCTCGTCATGCTTGCCTTCGCCATGATGGCGGTGATCCGATATCGCGCTAATGACGCGACGCCCCCAAAAAGACCGAGGATGCGGACCAACAGAATCTGATCCGCTGGTCCATCCAGGAAATCCGACGCATCGCCAACAGGCTTGCCCAGCGCCGCATCAAGCCCGCCTACGTCATCGCATGGTCATGTTGGCGACGCGCGCATCAAGCCGCCGCCAGACGCGCTCATCTCAAAACAAAAATGCAACTGTAATGCTAACCAGATGGGCACCTCCAATTACCGCTGGTCAATTGAGGGTTGTGATGATTCACTGGCCTGGGACGATGGGAGTGGCAGATGCGTCAATCGGGGCTTTTCGGCTTATCGGATCACATGAAGCGGCTGTCTGCCCAGGGTGATCCGCTGGAGGCTCTGGAGCAAGTTATCGACTTTGAAGCGTTCCGGCCGACATTGGCGGCGGCGCTGGCCTACTCTCATGGAGCCAAGGGCGGGCGCCCGCCCTATGATCCGGTGGTGATGCTCAAGGTGCTGGTGCTTGCCGCGCAGAACAACGTCTCGGATGCGCGCATGGAATGGCTGATCCGCGACCGGTTGAGTTGGTTGCGGTTTCTGGGCTTCGACCTTGGCGCGGCAACGCCCGATGCCAACACGATCAGGACGTTCCGGGAGCGGCTGACCAATGCTGGGGCGCTCGACGGATTGTTCGCTGATTTTGACCGCCAGTTGAAGGAGCGAGGCTATTTGCCCATGGGCGGGCAGATCGTCGATGCCACACTGGTGGCGGCGCCCAAGCAGAGGAACACCGAGGCCGAGCGAATGGCGGTAAAAGAGGGCAAGAACGCCGCCGAGATCTGGCCGGACGAACCGGCCAAGGCGCGGCAGAAGGACACCGATGCACGCTGGACGCTGAAGTTCGCCAAGGCCCGCCCCACCGCCGATGGCAGGCCGCAGGCCGATATCGCCATCCCGAGCTTTGGCTACAAAAGCAGCATTGCGATTTGCCGGGCCTTCGGTTTCATCCGCAAGGGCAAGACCACCGACGGTGCGTGCTACGATGGGCGGATGTTGAGCGATGTCGTCACCAACGACAACACCGCCTCGGACGTCTGGGCGGATACCGCCTATCGCAGCCAGAGCAATGAGCGTTGGCTCAAGTCCCAGGGTCGGGTCAGCCGCATTCACCGCAGGAAGCCCAAGGGAAAGCCGATGCCCGCCAATGTCAGGCGCGGCAACGCCACCAAATCCAGCGTTCGCGCCCGGGTCGAGCATGTCTTTGCGCATCAGAAGGCAAAAATGGGCCTGTTCATCCGCACCATCGGCATCAAGCGCGCGGAGGCCAAAATTACGCTCGCAAACCTGGCCTTCAACATGCACCGCCTGGTCTTCCACGAGACGCGGGCGGCGGCGGGATAATTGCGCCTCAATGGCGGAAACCCGGCCCCCATACCGAGGCGGGGACGGTAAAATACCGACAAAATTGGGTGTTCCAGTGTTCACGCTCAGGCCAGCCCACCCTCATCACGCCTTCGCTGCCAAATCCGACCGGTAAATGGAGGTGTCCAGATCACGACTTGGCGCACCCAGTTACTGGAAGGGGCGGCGGGCATGTTCGGTGGCGAGAGTGCCGCGGAGAACGCGGAACCTGCCGTCGACGTCAAAACGCTTCACGCCAAGATCGGTGAACTGACGCTTGCGAACGATTTTTTGGCAGGCGCGCTCGGCAAAGCTGGTCTGTTGCCGAGCGCAAAGCGATGACTGATCGGTCACACAGCCTGCCGGTGGCGCGTCAGGCCAGGGAACTGGGGATCAGTCGAAGCAGCGTGTATTATCTGTCCGCGCCGGTGTCCGCGACCGACCTGGGCATCATGCGGCGCATGGACGAGTTGCACCTGGAATACCCGTTTGCGGGCAGCCGGATGCTGCGCGACCTGCTGCGTCAGGACGGCACCGCGATCGGGCGCTGCCACGTCGCCACCTTGATGAAGAGGATGGCGATCGAGGCGATCTATCGCCGGCCCAACACGTCGAAGCCCGCCACTGGGCACAGGATCTACCCGTATTTGCTGCGGAAATTGCCAATCACACGGCCCAGTCAGGTGTGGGCAACAGACATCAGCTACATCCCCATGGCCCGGGGCTTTGTCTATCTGGTCGTCATTGTCGACTGGTTCAGCCGCAAGGTTCTGAGCCACCGCGTATCGATCGCGATGGAGGCCGATTTCTGCGTTGAGGCGCTGGAGGAAGCGATCGCTCGCTATGGTAGGCCGGAGATCTTCAACACCGACCAGGGCAGCCAATTCACGAGCATGGCCTTCACTGGTGTACTCCTGCGCGAGAAGATCGCCATAAGCATGGATGGCAGGGGCGCCTGGCGCGACAATGTCGTGGTCGAGCGCTTGTGGCGATCGGTCAAATATGAGGAAGTCTATCTCAAGGCCTATGGCACGGTCAGCGAGGCCCGGGCCGGAATTGGTCGGTATCTGCGCTTTTACAACGAGAAGAGGCCCCATTCGAGCCTGGCTGCTCGAACGCCCGACCAATCCTATTTTGACAATCTGCCCACGACAATGGCAGCATGACTTTTGGCCGCCGGTGCAGGGCCTCATTCCAGTCGGGCTACGCCCTTCTTCCATGAGGCCCCGCACCGGCGTATGAAACGACACCGGCAGATGATCCACTTATCGGTGGCCAATCGCTGTTCAGGCTAACCCGGCCACCTCTTTTTTGTTGGGCGCGCCCTGTTTTAATGTATTTTTGCACCGTATTTGCAGTAATTCGTCATGTCTTCAATTGGTCGCAATTGTGCACATGCAGCATAAAGGCATTGACGGGCGCCTTGTTAATGGCAGATAGTTTGTAAGAAGCTCTGGCAGAGAGGTTGGTGGCACGGCGAGCCCGAAGGGGTCTTTGCTGTCGGTCGACAGGCTGTCTTCGATGATTGAAGGGAACGGGCGTTGAGCGGTAAGAAGGTTGCCCTTATCACGGGCGTGACGGGCCAGGACGGTTCTTATCTGGCGGAATTTCTGCTCGAAAAGGGCTATGAGGTGCATGGTATCAAGCGCCGTGCCTCGCTGTTCAATACGCAGCGTATCGATCATATCTACCAGGATCCGCACACTCCGTCGCCTGATCTCAAGCTGCACTATGGCGACTTGTCGGATACCTCGAACCTGACGCGTATCGTTCAGGAAATCCAGCCGGACGAAGTCTACAATCTGGGCGCGCAGAGCCACGTCGCTGTCAGCTTCGAGGCTCCTGAATATACCGCCGATGTCGACGCCATCGGGACGCTGCGCCTGCTTGAGGCGATCCGTTTCCTCGGTCTGGAAAAGAAGACCCGCTTCTATCAGGCTTCGACTTCTGAACTCTATGGTCTGGTTCAGGAAATTCCGCAGCGCGAGACGACGCCGTTCTATCCGCGTTCGCCCTACGCCGTGGCCAAGCTCTATGCCTACTGGATCACGGTCAACTACCGTGAAGCCTATGGCATGTATGCGTGCAACGGTGTGCTGTTCAACCACGAGAGCCCGCGTCGCGGCGAAACCTTTGTGACCCGCAAGATCACGCGCGGCCTTGCCAATATCGCGCAAGGGCTCGAGCCGTGCCTCTACATGGGCAACATTGATTCCCTGCGCGACTGGGGGCACGCCAAGGACTATGTCCGCATGCAGTGGATGATGCTGCAGCAGGACCAGCCCGAAGACTTCGTGATCGCCACCGGCGTCCAGTATTCGGTGCGCGAGTTCATCACCTGGTCAGCGGCGCACCTGGGCATCACGCTGCGTTTCGAGGGTGAGGGCGTCGACGAGGTCGGCATCGTCGACGCGGTGACCGGCCAGGACGCTCCCTCGGTGGCCGAGGGCGATGTGATCGTGCGCATCGATCCGCGTTATTTCCGCCCCGCCGAAGTCGAGACGCTGCTGGGCGATCCGGCCAAGGCCAAGGAAAAGCTGGGCTGGGTGCCGGAAATCAAGGTCCAGACCATGTGCGAGGAAATGGTCGCCGAGGATCTCAAGGTCGCCAAGCGTCACGCCCTGCTCAAGCAGCATGGCTTCAACGTTCCGGTCTCGCTGGAATCCTGAAGGGAGCACAAGGCGATGCGTGTCTTCGTTGCAGGCCACCGCGGCATGGTGGGCGGGGCTATCACCCGCAAGCTGACCGAGCGGGGGGTGGACGTGGTGACACGCACGCGCACCCAGCTCGATCTGACCAGTCAGGATGCGGTGAAGGCCTTCTTCGCCGCCGAGCCGGTCGATGCGGTCGTGCTGGCGGCGGCCAAGGTGGGGGGCATCCATGCCAACAACACCTACCCGGCCGACTTCATCTACGAAAACCTGATGATCGAGTGCAACGTGATCCATCAGGCCTTTGCTGCAGGCGTCGGCAAGCTCTTGTTTCTGGGCTCTTCGTGCATCTATCCTCGCGCCGTGGCCCAGCCCATGCGCGAGGATGCGCTGCTGACCGGCATTCTCGAACCCACGAACGAGCCCTATGCGGTCGCCAAGATCGCCGGGATCAAGCTGTGCGAGAGCTACAACCGGCAATATGGCACCGACTATCGCAGCGTGATGCCCACCAACCTCTATGGTCCGGGGGACAACTTCCATCCCGAGAACAGCCATGTCATGCCCGCGCTTATCCGCCGCTTCCACGAAGCCGTGCGTGATGGCGTGAAGCAGGTGGCAATCTGGGGATCGGGCACGCCGCGTCGTGAATTCCTCCATGTGGACGACATGGCGCAGGCCTCGCTCTTCGTGCTCGACCTCCCGCTGGAGGTGTACGAGGCCAATACCCAGCCCATGCTCAGCCACATCAACGTCGGCTATGGCGAGGACGTGACCATTCGCGAACTGGCGGAACTGGTGGCCAGGGTCACCGGCTTTACCGGCGAGATCGTGTTCGATGCCAGCAAGCCCGACGGCACCATGCGCAAGCTCATGGATTCGAGCCGTCTTGAGGCGATGGGCTGGAAACCCTCGGTCGTCCTCGAACAGGGCGTGGCCGAAACCTACCAGTGGTTTCTCGACAATGTCGTGCAGGAGCGATCGGTTGCTCCTGCCTGATGATCCGGTCGCCACGATAATGCTCCCCCCGCTTCTTGTCTGGCAGGTCTGATCTCGTGAACATCCTGATCCTGGGTATCAATTACGCGCCCGAAATGGTCGGCATCGGGCCTTATACGGCGGGCACGGCGCAGTTTCTGGCGCAAGCCGGACACAGTGTTACGGTCGTTGCATCCAAGCCCTATTACCCGCAGTGGAAGGTCGATCCGGCCTATGCCGGAGGTGGGGCACGGGTTTCGGTGGAGAAGGGCGTGCGCGTGGTCCGCGTGCCCAACTATGTGCCCGAGAATCCGGATGGCAAGCGGCGCCTGCTGCACCATATGACCTTTACGGCAAGGGCTCTGTCCACGCTTCTGGCCGAAGCGCGCCGCAACAAGCCCGATGTCGTGATCGGCATCGCGCCTTCGCTGATCTCGATGATGGCCGCGCGCGTCGTGGCGCGGCAGACCGGCGCCAAGTTCTGGCTGCATATCCAGGATTTCGAGGTCGAAGCCGCTTTCGCTACCGGCCTGCTCAAGGATGGCGGCATGCTGGGCCATGCGGCGCGGCGGTTCGAGAGTTGGGCTATCGCGGCTGACCGCGTGAGCACGATTTCGCTCCAGATGTGCGCCAAGCTGCGCGAAAAGGGCGTGCCTGCCGACCATATCGTCGAATTCCGCAACTGGGCCAATATCGATGAAGTCGTGCCCCTTGAGGGGCCTTCGTCCTATCGGGCCGAATGGGGCATAGAGCGGCCCCATGTGGCGATCTATTCGGGCAATATCGCCAACAAGCAGGGCATCGAGATCGTGGTCGAGGCCGCGCGCCTGCTCCGGCATCGGAAGGACCTGATGTTCGTTGTCTGCGGCAACGGCCCCAACCGCGCGCGCCTGATCGAAAGCTCGGTCGACCTCGACAACATCCAGTTCCACGACCTGCAACCGCGCGAGCGCCTGTCCGACCTCCTGGGCATGGCCAGCGTCCATCTCCTCCCCCAGATCGCCGGGGCCGCCGACCTGGTGCTCCCCTCCAAGCTCACCAACATGCTCGCCTCAGGCCGCGCCATCGCCGCCACCGCCGAACCGGGCACTGGCCTTGCCGCCGAAATGGAAGGCTGCGGCCTGATCACCCCTCCGGGCGACGTCAGGCGCTTTGCCGGAGCGATCGAAGCCCTTCTGGATGACGCCGCCCAGCGCGAAGCCTTCGGCCAGACCGCCCGCCAGCGCGCAGAAGAACGCTGGAGCCGTGCCAGGATTCTTGCCCAGTTTGCTCGCGAGTTGTTGAGGTGAGGTGGTATTGGCCTGCTGCCGGTTTGATGGACACCGAGATAAGCTTCTTTAGGCTACCCCCGCCTGGCGTTCGAAGTCGATAGGGCTGAGAGCCTGATCCGAAAGTTTCTCATGCGCAGCAATAGGTTGCGGTTCTTCGGCTGACCATGCGGATGGAAGCGATGAGCGCCCAGGCAGTTGAAGATGCGATGGTGTTTTCCCAATCCTTGGCCAGGCGGCGGCACCTGCCCAGCCATGCAAAGGTCCTTTCGACAACCCACCGGCGAGGCAGAATGACGAAGCCCTTGGCGGCATCCGAGCGTTTGATGATCTCGATGTGAGGTGGTGCCGATTTTCTGGACAGGGTGATAAGCTCAGCCTGACCTGAGGAACGGACCGGAATGAAGACGACGAGAAAGCGCTACAGCGCGGATTTCAAAGCCAAGGTTGCGATGGAAGCGATCCGGGGCGATTTGACGCTGGCGGAACTGGCTGCCAAGCACGGCGTGCATCACACGATGATCGGCGCATGGAAGCGTCAGGCGATGGATGGCATGGCCAGCCTGTTTGACGGCGGCGATCAGGCTGCCAAGGCGTCCAGTGAGGCGGAGATCGAGAAACTGCACGCCAAGATCGGGCAACTGCTGGTGGAGCGAGATTTTTTGGCACGCGCCTCCGGTCGGTGAGTATGGATCGGAGGCGAAAGATGATCGAGCCCGACAACCCGGACCTGTCGATCACGGCGCAATGCCGCCTGCTCTCCATCAGCCGCTCGGGCTATTATTACGCGCCGGTGCCGGAGAATGGCGCCACGCTGGCGCTGATGGCCGTGATCGACCAAGTGTTCATGGATTGCCCGTGGTATGGCAGCCGGCAGATGGCTCGTCACCTGCAGCGGATGGGCCATGCCGTTGGTCGCCGCCGGGTACGGCGCCTGATGGCCAAGATGGGTCTGGCGGCGATATACCAACGGCCGCGTACCAGCGATCCGCACCCCGAGCATCGGATCTATCCGTATCTGCTGCGCGATTTGGCCATCACGCGGCCCAATCAAGTGTGGTGCGCGGATGTGACGTATCTGCCGATGCGGCGCGGCTTTCTGTATCTGGTGGCCATCATGGATTGGGCAACTCGCCAGGTGCTGGCCTGGCGCATATCCAACACGATGGACGCCGGGTTCTGCGTCGAGGCGCTGCAGGACGCCATGGCCCGCTACGGCAAGCCTGAGATCTTCAATACCGATCAGGGCAGTCAATTTACCAGTCATGCCTTCACCAGCGTGCTGCGGGCAGCAGAGGTGCGGATCAGCATGGATGGGCGAGGCCGCTGGATGGACAACGTCTTCATCGAACGCCTCTGGCGATCAGTGAAATACGAGTGCGTTTATCTCCACACCTTCGAGACTGGCAGCGAACTGCGGGCGGGTCTGGCGCGCTGGTTCACCTACTATAACCACCATAGGCCCCATTCCGCCCTTGCCGGCAGAACCCCGGCAAAGGCATATGGACACATCGCTCCATCAGATCATGGGGGGCATGCCCCCCATGATCTGATGACCAAACTCGCGGCATGACGACATCGGCTTGAGCTTAACTTTGCCGCGAACCTGTAGCACGGCAATCTGGATGAGAACGCGCGACAATGAAGATGAGAATCCGGTGTGTTGGGATCGGCGCGGGGCGTAGCCCGGAGCCGATCCCAACACACCGGAGGCATTCTGTTTCAGAGTGTCTGTGATGGTCGTGGTGGCCGCTATGCATGAGGTTTTCCCAGAAGGAGGACCTGACGTGTGGCCGGTCGACACATCAATGATCATCAGGTGAGACTTTTCATGACCAACAGACGTAATGCGCCCGTCGCTCTGGCGGCGGCAAAGGCCGGGTTCAGCACGGCCACCGGCTACCGCTTGCTGCAAAGCGGCGAACTCCCATCCCAGAGGCAAAGCGCTCGCAGCCGCAGACGCCCAGATCCCTTGGCGGGGATATTCGAAGAGATTGTCGTCCCCATGTTAGAGGCGTCTCCGGGGCTGCGGCCCATCGCAATCTTCGAGGAACTGCGGCGCCGATCTCCAGAGACCGAGTTTGGCTCACGACGGACGCTGGAACGGCGCATCCGTCATTGGCGCGCATTGCATGGGCAAGACCGTGAAGTTGAAGCGCCCCGGGTTTCCCGGAGGCTCCGATTTGTGAGAAGGAGCTTTCGTGATGAACAAGACCCGGAACAAGTTTTCACCTGAAGTCCGCGAACGCGCGGTGCGCATGGTTGGCGAGCATCGCGCCGATTACGGCTCGGAGTGGGAGGCGATGACCTCGATCGCCAGCAAGATTGGCTGCACGGCCGAGACTCTGCGCCGCTGGTGCCGTGAGGAGGCGAGCCGACGAACGGCACCAGCGGCGCTGGCCGCCGATGACCAGGCCCGGCTCAAACTGCTGGAGCGCGAGGTCAAGGAACTGCGGCGCGCCAACGAGATCCTGCGCAAGGCATCAGCGTATTTTGCGATGGCGGAGCTTGTCTTATGAGAATTCCCGGCTCCTGAGGCAAAAGGGAGCCACAACCCGGCACCGCAGCTGCGGTGCCGGGTTGTGGCGGAGGCGGCGCCGTGCGGAGCTTGGTCTTGCAGGACCGCGGTCGAGTTTGGCGAGCCTCCGTCTTTTCTTACGACCTGAACGGATACGTGGGCTCCGGGCCCGAACGACAAGCAAAGGTAGAAAGAAGAGATGGCCAAGGATACCATCGGGATCGACGTGTCGAAAGACCGCCTGGATGCGTTTTGGCATTCCCAAGACGCAGCACTCAGCCTGCCCAACACGGTTGAGGGTTTCGCCCAGCTATGCACATGGCTGGGTAAGAATAAGGGGGTGTTGGTCGTTTTCGAGGCGACCGGCGCATATCATCGTGGGCTTGAACGATACCTCAGCTTGGCGGGGCAGCCTTTCATCAAGGTCAATCCGAAGCAAGCGCGGCGCTTTGCTCAGGCTATCGGCCGTCTGGCCAAGACCGACAGCGTTGATGCCAGGATGTTGGCACGAATGGGCGTGGTCCTTGATCTGGCCCCACAAGGCATTGAAGGCGAAGATATTCATGATCTCAGAGAGTTGCTGACAGCTAGGCGGGCCATGGTCAAAGATCAGATCACCGCAAAGACGCGTCTCGCCACAGCGAGCAACCCGCTTGTGAAGGACCAACTTTGCCGCCGGATCGATGACATCGACACGGACATCAAAGCCCTGGATCAAGTGATTGCGCAGATCGCTCAGCAGCGTGGCACCCTTGATGAGCGCATCAGACGCCTCATGACCATTCCCGGGATCGGCAGATTGACCGCGACCACGTTGGTGATCGACATGCCAGAGCTTGGACATCTCGACAGCAAAAAGATCGCCGCTCTGGCTGGGCTTGCGCCTATGACGCAACAGTCAGGCAAGTGGCAAGGCAAAGAGCGGATTATTGGTGGTAGGGCATCACTTCGACGGGCAATTTACATGCCTGCGTTGGTTGCCATTCGCTTCAATCATGATTTCCGTGACAAATATCAGCAGTTCGTAAATGCAGGGAAAGCAAAGAAGGTGGCTATCACCGCCGTCATGCGGCGCATCATCGTTCTGGCAAACACGTTGTTGCGTGAAGGACGCGATTGGCAACCTGTTCGCCCTTGACCAAGACGGATACTCGACCGCCGCGAGAAATGATGATGTCGTTCATCGACGCCCATCGTGAGGATCTGGGTATCGAGCCGATCTGCCATGAGTTGGCGATCGCCCCGTCCTCCTACCATGAACATGCACGTCGCCTGGCCGATCCTGGCAGGCGCCCCGCGCGTGCCCGTCGTGATGACGAGATCAAGGCGCAGATCAAGCGCGTCCACGAGGCCAGTTCCGGGCTCTATGGAGCGCGCAAAGTCTGGCACCAGTTGCTGCGCGATGGCGTGGCTGTCGCCCGGTGCACCGTGGAGCGCCTGATGGCGGCCATGGGGCTGGCGGGCATTCGGCGTGGCAAGACGACGATCACCACGGTCAGCAATCCGAAAGCCCCGTGCCCATTGGATAAAGTCAATCGCGAGTTCCGCGTTGAACGTCCCAACGCATTGTGGGTGGTCGATTTTACATACGTCCACACCTGGGCCGGCTTCGTTTATGTAGCTTTCGTGATCGACGCCTATGCCCGCCGGATCGTGGGCTGGAAGGTCAGCACGTCGGCTACCGCCGGCTTCGTGCTGGACGCCTTGGAACAGGCGATACACGCCCGCAGGCCAGGGCCGGAAGATGGCCTGATCCACCATAGCGACAGGGGCGTTCAATATCTCGCCATGAACTACACCCAGCGTCTGGCCGAAGCCAACCTCGTGCCATCGGTCGGCAGCGTCGGCGACAGCTATGACAATGCCTTGGCCGAGACCATCAATGGCCTCTACAAAACCGAGGTGATCTGGCGTCAGAGGTCATGGCCAAGCGCATCGGCAGTCGAAATAGCAACCCTGCGCTGGGTGGATTGGTTCAACAACCAGCGCCTTTTCGGCCCCATCGGCTACATCCCGCCCGCCGAGGCCGAGGCAAACTACTATGCAGCCAGAGAGACCCTCGATATGGTTGCATGACTCAATTGAAAATGCCTCCGGGAAACCCGGGGCGCTTCAGTATTGCTTTCAGATGAACATTTCTCGGTCGATGGCACGCTGATCGAAGCCTGGGCCAGCATGAAGAGCTTCACGCCCAAGGATGCGGGCGACTGCTCCGATGACGATGACGACCCGCTGCCGCCCAAACGCAAAGGGCGCAACGTCGAACGCGATTTCCACGGCGAGAAGCGCAGCAATGCCACCCATGCCTCAACCACCGATCCGGACGCACGCCTGTTCAAGAAGGCACGTGGGCAAGCCGCAAAGCTGTGCCACATGGGCCATGTGTTGATGGAAAACCGCCACGGCCTAGTGATCGATGCCACGTTGACCCACGCCACAGGCACCGCCGAGCGCGAGGCGGCGTTGACCATGCTGGAGCGTCTGGACGGCTGCCACCGCATCACGCTGGGCGCCGACAAAGCCTACGACACCGCCGATTTCGTTGCCAATCTGCGCGCGTTGAATGTGACGCCCCATGTCGCGCAAAACACCGCCAACCGACGTTCGGCCATCGACGGCCGCACCTCCCGGCACACTGGCTATGCCGCCAGCATCCGTATCCGTAAGCGGATCGAGGAGGTCTTCGGCTGGGCCAAGACCTGCGGCAATCTGCGCAAGACTCGCTACCGAGGGCTGCCGCGCGTGGGCTGGGCCTTCACACTGACCGCCGCCGCCTACAACTTGGTGCGCCTGCCAAAGCTCCTGGCGACAGGATAAATGCGCCCGGTGAGCGCCAAATGGGAGGTGAAAGGCCCGGATCGGCGCGCATCAGACGGAAAACGGGGCTCAGTCCCGCCGTGCATCGCATCAACGGGGGCATAGGACCCGCCAGACAGGGCCTATTTCCGCAGCCTGCTAGGTCGAGCATGTTTTTGCGCATCAGCAAGGCCAAAATGGGCCTGTTCATCCGCACCATCGGCATCAAGCGCGCCGAGGCGAAAATCACGCTCGCGAATTTGGCGTTCAATATGCACAGCCTGGTCTTTCACGAGACGCGGGCAGCAGCCGGATAATTGCGGCCTGAAAGCGGATATCCGGCCCGCATACCCAGGCTGGCACACCAAAATGCCGAGAAAATTGCGCGGTTCAGCACTCGCGCTCAGGTCAGTGCGCCGTCATCACGCCTTCGCTGTCAAATCCGATCGGTAAATGGAGGTGCCCAGATCTATTGCCGCCGTGGCCAGGCCGAGAATCACATCAAATCCTGGAAAACCCACCTCGCTGCCGACCGCACATCCTGCACCAGGGCTGTCGCCAACCAGTTTCGCTTGTTCCTCCACGCGGGAGCCTATTGGCTGATGTGGAGCCTGCGCGCCGCCATGCCCAAGCGCTCGGTCTGGCGCGCCCTTCAGTTCGACACGCTGCGCCTGCGCCTCATCAAGATCGCTGCCCGCGTCGTCGAATTGAAGACCATGATCCGCATTCAATGGCCGACAGCCTGCCCATATCAGAAAATCCTCCAGGTGGCGCTCGACAGGATTCCCCACTTGGTCACCTGACCGGCGGGCAAGGCCCATCGTATCGAACCCTTCCTCCTTCATCCGCAAACTTCGATACCGTAAATCGCCCCGCCCAATGGGCGTGATCCCGCGTGCCTGCTTACGGTTCAGAACGCAAAAGTTGCGTCAGGCACACAACCCCGGTGAATTTTGCGGGCTCAGTGTGCATCATACTCGTTTGACGGACCAGTGCTGGATTGAGACTTGGCCGGTGCCGGAGATGGCTTCGGCGCCCAGGGCTACGCCCCAGAGCCATTCGTTGCCGGTGATGAGGCCGGTTTGCTGGAGCCAGGCGAGGGCGGCGCGCATGTCGATGGTGCCCTTGGGGATGTCGGACTGCTGCTGGGGGGCGAACATGCAGTATTTGGCGTCGATCCGCACGTCCCAGGTGCGGCCCTGCGGGTCGGTATAGGTGCCGACCTTGCGGGCCGCTTCGAAGTATTTGCGCGAATGTTCGGGGGTGTGGAGCAGCCAGCCCACTTCAAGGAGCTTGGATTCCGAATCGGTCGGGCTCGATCGCAGGTAGAATTCGGTCAGGACATTGGCGGAGCCGTGGGCCTCGTCGATGGTCCAGGCGAAGTCCTGCGTATAGGTATGGACATCATGGACGCGGCGGGGCGGGATCGGGGTTTCGGTTTCGCCGCCATCATAGTTGCCGTGCATGACCGCCTGGTACGACCACACGCCCGGCCCGTTGCGCGGGGCGAAGGGAGGCCAGCGCCAGTGGGCGGTGGTGTTGTCGGGGAAGTGCGTGGTGTCGATGCCCATCGAGGTGGCGAGCGGTGACCACCAGTTGGTGAGGCCCGAGCGTTCGGCGCCCCAGGGCTGCGAATAGGCGAAGTAGGCGCCCTTCGTGTAAGGGGTCTTGGGAGGAAGCAAGGTTTGATCCGGGCCTGCCTTGGGCGCGGTGGCCCACAGTGCGCCAGTTGCCAGTAATCCCGCAGCGGCCACACCGCCTGCTGCCCAACGCCAGATTTTCAATGCGATCCCCTTGCTGCAGTGCATCCTTGCCGCAATGCAGCGGGCATTGTAGCAGCGAGGAGATTGGTGCTGAACCCCCAAATGCGGCCCATATGGCGCATCGGGCCGGATCAGTGGCCCGCCTGGACGCGGAGCGTTGGAGACACAGCGATGGCAGTGGGGGCAGTTGGGGGGCTCGACTGGTTGGTGCGCGGCAGCGATCTGCCGGCCCTTGTCGAGGATGGAACCGGGCAAGGGCAGGCGGCGCTCGCTGCGGGCCTTGGTCTGTTGGCACAGCGTGATCTTTCCTTTTCGCAGATGCTGAAGGTGGATCGCCAGTTGCGCTCCCTCGGGCAGGATGGGCTGGAGCGCGGGGGGCTTGCGCCTTTGCGGCTGGCGGTGCTGGGCTCGGCCAGCCTTGATCATCTGTTGCCCGGATTGCGGGTGGCGGGGGTGCGCCATGGTTTTGCGCTTGAGATCTTTCGTGGCGAGTATGGCCAGTATTGGCACGAGATCATGGATGCGGATGGTCCTTTGCGGGCCTTTGCGCCCGATGCCGTGTTGCTGGCGCTCGATGCCGGGCATCTGGTGGGCGAGGGGGTCGATCCGGCTGGCGAGGTGCGGCTGGAGGAAACCTTTGCCCGGCTGCGCGAGGGGTGGGCCACGCTGATCGGCGCGACCGGCGCGCAAGTGATCCAGCAGGCGGCCTTGCCCCGGTTACCCGCGCTGATGGGAGGGAACGAGCATCGGCTGGCGGGCTCTCCGGCGCATCTGGTCGCTGCGTTCAACCGGCGGTTGCGCGGGGAGGCCGATGCGGCCGGGGTGGATGTGCTGGCGCTCGACGAGGCGGCGGCGGCCGACGGGCTGGCCGTCTGGCACGACCGGGTGTTGTGGCTCAAGGCGCGGCAGGAGGTCTCGCCGCTTGCTGCGCAGCATTATGGCGAGCTGGCGATGCGGCTGGTGGCGGCGCGGCGCGGGCGGTCGGCCAAGTGTCTGGTGCTCGATCTCGACAACACGCTGTGGGGCGGGGTGATCGGCGACGACGGGCTGGAAGGGATCGCGCTGGGGCAGGGCAGCCCCGAGGGCGAGGCCTTTCTGGCGTTCCAGCGCCATGTGCTCGGCCTGATGGAGCGCGGGGTCATTCTGGCGGTCTGTTCGAAGAACGACGAGGCCAATGCCCTGCTGCCGTTCGAGAAGCACCCCGACATGCTGTTGCGGCGCGAGCATATTACCGCCTTCCTCGCCAACTGGGACGACAAGGCGACCAATCTGCGCCGTATTGCCGAAAGGATCGGTATCGGGCTCGACGCGCTGGTATTCGTTGACGACAATCCGTTCGAGCGCGAGCTGGTGCGCCAGACCCTGCCGATGGTGCGCGTGCCCGAGATGCCCGAAGATGCCGCATTCTATGCCGAGCGGCTGGCGCGGGCGGGCTATTTCGAGGCGCTGGCGCTCACGCAGGAGGATGCCGGGCGCACCGCGCTCTATGCAGCCAGGGCCGCGCGCGAGGCGGCGCGCGCGCAGGCGACCGATCTGGGCGCCTATCTGGCCGGGCTCGACATGGTGCTCGAATGGCAGCGGGTCGACAGCCTCGGCCTTGCCCGCGCGGCCCAGCTGACAGCCAAGACCAACCAGTTCAACCTGACCACGCGGCGTTATACGCAGGCGCAACTGGCCGCCCTGATCGACGATCCGCATGCGCTGGTGCTCCAGTTCCGCCTGCGCGACCGCTATGGCGACAATGGCGTGATCGCGATTGTGGTGGCCACGCCCGGAGCAGATGAGACCGATGTGCTGGTCCTCGATGCCTGGTTGATGAGCTGCCGGGTGCTGGGGCGCGGGGTCGAGGCGGCGTGTCTGGCGGTCTTGGCGCAGGCGGCGCGGGCGATGGGCGCGCGGGCGCTGGACGGGCTCTATCTGCCGAGCGGGCGCAATGGCATGGTGCGCGACCATTATGCCGGGCTGGGGTTTGCGCGTCTTGCCGGTGCGGGAGAAGAGGCAGCCGGGGCCACGCGCTGGCGGTTCGATCTGGCGGGGCGGGACGGCGCGGCGGAGTTGGCTGGCGCGATCCGCATCGTGCCCGAGCCGGGCGCATGAAGGGGGCGTGATGAAGCGGCTGATCAAGCAGGGGTGGGTGGCGCTCAATCTGGTGCGGCTCTGGCCGAGCCTTGTGGCGGTGATGCTCGGCGCTGTCGATGCGCCGATCCGGGCCGACATCCGCCGCTGGGCGCTGATCCTGTTCAAGGAGGAGCGCCTGTCGGGCGGGGCGCTGCTCTGGCGCCATTGCTGGCTGATGGTCTATTATCGCGAATATCGCAATCTGGCCTATCTGCGGCTGCCGCTGGCCGGGCTTTATGGCTGGATGATGCCGCGCCTCGACAGTCTTCAGCTCTATATCGACGAGCTGGGGCCGGGGTGCTTCATTCAGCACGGCTTTGCCACGATTGTCGCCGCGCGTTCGATTGGCGCCGATTTCTGGCTGAACCAGCAGGTGACCATCGGCTATTCCAACGATACCGACGTGCCGGTGATCGGCAACGGGGTGACCGTGCGGCCCGGCGCGCGGATTGTCGGCAAGCTCAAGGTGGGCGACGGGGCCACGGTGGGGATGAACACGGTGGTCACCGGCAATGTGCCACCCGGCGCCACGGTGTTTGGCGTGCCGGGGCAGGTGATCTGGCGCAAGCCGCCTGAACAGGTTTCAAGGAAAGGACAAGCATGACCCGCGAGGATATCGTCACCACGTTGACCGGCATTTTTCGTGATATCTTCTTTGATGACGATCTCGTGCTGCGCGACGACATGACCGCCGACGATGTCGAGGACTGGACCTCGCTCACCCACATCAACCTGATCCTTGCGGTCGAGGAAGCCTTCGAGATCAAGATCCGTTCGAACGAGATCGAGAAGCTGACCGATGTGCGCGCGCTGGTCGACCTGATCGCAAAGAAGGTGGCGTGAGCGGCGCAAGCCCCGGCGCAAATGGCCAGAGCGCACAGATCGTCGGGCGCACGCTGGTCTATGATGGGTGGTATCGCCTGCACCGGCTGGAGGTGGCCATGCCCGATGGCGCCCGTGTGGAGCGGCATCTGCTCGACAATGGCAGTGCGGTGGCCGTGCTGCCCTACGATCCGGTGCGGCGCACGTGCATGGTCATCACCCAGCCGCGCGCGGCGGTGCTGGAGGCGGGGGAGGCGCCGCTGATCGAGGCCATCGCGGGCGCACTCGACGGGATCGATCCGGCCGCGCGTATCCGCGAGGAAGCGATGGAGGAGGCGGGCCTTCGCCTCGACGCGCTGGAACCGGTGTGCAAGATGTGGTCGCTTCCGCCGATTTCGACCGAGCGGATCGACCTGTTCCTGGCCCGCTATGCCGCCACCGACCGCGTGGGGGCAGGCGGCGGGGCCGAGGGCGAGCATGAATGCATCACCGTGATCGAGATGGGTCTTGATGCCTTGCGTGATCTGGTCGTGGCGGGCAGGTTGAGCGATGCCAAGACGCTGATCCTCGCGCAGGCGCTGATGCTGCGCCATCCCGACTTGTTTTGACAGGCCCGGCAGTGGCAGGGGAGCCCCCCATGACCAAAGCGCAAACCGATCCGCAGGGCGGAAATCAGCAGGACCATGACCGCGCCGATATCGGCGCGATCAACGCCATTCTGGGCTTCCACATCCGCCTTGCCCACGGGGTCTGCCTGCGCCATTTCACCGAGACGTTCGCTGAACTCGGTCTCACGCAGAAGCAGGTCTCGGTGCTCTGGCTGGTCGATGATCATCCCGGCATCGCCCAGACCGATCTGGCCCAGCGGCTCCAGATGGACCGCGCCACGACAATGGCGATCATCAACCGGCTTCAGGCCAAGCACCTGCTACGGCGCGACCGTTCGGCGCACGACGGGCGCAAGCAGGCGCTCCACCTCGAACCCGAAGGCCATGCCATGCTCGCGCGGGCCAAGCTGGCCATCGGCGAGCACGAGGCCTGGGTGAAGCGGAACTTTTCCGATGCCGAGGTCAAGACCCTGATCGCATTGCTCTCCCGCATTCACGAGTAGCCAGAGGCCTGAATCGTGTTATAGTGCATAACAATACGGCGTACCTCAACGGTGGCCAGCACATGACACGGGAGAGAGAGGCCTGATGCGCGATGATTCGCTGTTCGACAATCGGCTGCGTGACGATCCGCGCGAGGTAATCCATCATTCTCCGATGGGGCTGCGCCAGTGGGTGGCGGTGGCCCTGATGATCGGCCTCAATGCGCTCGACGGGTTCGATGTCTTGTCCAGTGCCTTTGCCGCGCCGGGGATCGCCCGCGAATGGGGGGTGGGGCGCGATGCGCTGGGCGTGGTGCTCTCGATGGAGCTGATCGGGATGGGGTTCGGCTCGATTGTCATGGGCGGGGCGGCCGACCGTTTTGGCCGACGCCCGACGATCCTGGCGTGCCTCGTGGTCATGACCCTGGGCATGGGGTTGGCGACAACCGCGACAGGCCCGGCCATGCTGGGCGGCTGGCGCCTGCTGACCGGGCTGGGCATCGGCGGCATGCTGGCCGCGACCAATGCCGTGGTGGCCGAGATCAGCAGCGTGAAGGGGCGCAGTCTTGCGCTTTCGCTGATGGTGATCGGTTATCCGCTGGGGGCGACGGTGGGCGGCATGATCGCCGCTGTCCTGTTGCGCAGCGGGGAATGGCGCCATGTCTTTGCCTTTGGCGCACTGGCCACGGCCTGTTTCCTGCCGCTCGTCCATGTCTTCGTGCCCGAGACACCCGCGTGGTTCCTCGCCCGCCGCCCGACCGATGCGCTGGCACGGATCAACCGCTCGCTCGCGGCCTTCCGGCTTCCTGCCGCCCTTGCGTTGCCCCCTGTCGAACCGGCGGGGGCACGCGCGGGGCTGCTCGACATCCTGCGGCCCGGCCTTGTCGGCACGACGGTCCTGCTCACACTGGGCTATGCGTTCCACTGCGTGACGTTCTACTACATCCTCAAGTGGAGCCCCAAGATCGTCGCCGATTTCGGCTATACGCAGGCACAGGCGGCCAGTGTGCTGGTCTGGGCCAATCTGGGCGGGGCGCTGGGGGGCGGACTGTTTGGCCTGCTGATGCACCGTTTCGGCATCAAGTGGCCGACGATTGGTGTGCTGGTCGCGGGCAGTCTGGCGGTCTGCGTGTTTGGTCTGGGGGCGTCCTCGCTCGATGGCTGGCGCTTTGCAGTGTTCTGCACGGGCTTTACCACCAATGCGGCGATGGTCGGTTTCTATGCCGCCTTTGCCCATGGTTTCCCGGCCAGGGTCCGCGCGACGGGCACGGGCTTTGCCATTGGCGCGGGGCGCATCGGGGCGGCAGGATCGCCGATTCTGGCGGGCGAGCTGTTCCATGCCGCCGGTTTGTCGCTGCTGACGGTTTCGGTGGTGATGGCGCTGGGTTCGCTGGCCGCGGCGGGAGCCTTGCTGATGCTGCGCCTGCGCGAAGCCTAGCCCCCCGAACGGCAGCATGGTGTCATACCCACCATAGCCACAGACACCACGTCCGCCAAGGATAATGGGGTGAAGGGGGCCATGCCCCCTTCATTAACTCTCTTATTTTGTTGTGTTTCGTGCAGCCACTCCCGGTTCACAGGACCAGCGCCATTTCCCTGAACGCGGCCCCGATCAGCGGGGCCAGCGCCGCGCCGATCACATCATGCCCGGCCTGACTGGGGTGAACGTCAGTGGTCGAGGGGGTATTGCCGACGCAGGCCCAGGGGCTGGTTTCCGAATAGACCCCGAGCGCGCGAAAATCGATGAAGCGCAGCCATTGGGGGGCATTGGCGGCGGCAACCCCTGCGGCAATCGCGGCGGTGGCGGTTCCGCTGCCATCCCCGGCAAAAGGCCCGGCGACCACGATCCGCACGGCGGGCAGGGCGGCGCGCAATTCGTTGAGGCGGGCGGTGACGGTGGCGGTCAGCGTGGCCGGATCGACGGCGCCGAGCGCATCGTTGGTGCCCAGCGCGATCACGAGGAAATCGGGCGCTTCGGCGATGATTCCGGCCACATCGAGCGAAAAGGGCGTGCTCATCAGCCAGCCCCGCCCTGCCGTGCCATAGGGAACGAAGCGTTCGGCAAGGTTCAGGCGCCGCGCCACCTGCCAGGCCCATGTTCCCACCGCATAGTCGGCCATCAGATATTCGGTGATGCTGTCGCCCGCGATCACCAGCTTGGGCGAGGAGACCGGATCGGCGGCGGTCACTGCGCTGCCGGGGGGCAGGGTCAGCCCGCCGAACATCGTGCCATAATCGAAGACGATCTCGATCAGGCGTCTGGTCGCGGTGCTCTGGAGTTTTTGCCAGATCGGGCCGGTCGCCTGAAAGCCGGTGCCGCTGCCTGAAGTGGTGGACTGGGCGAGCGGGGCATTGGGCGGGAGCGTGTAGGAGCCGGGGGTCTGCACGCAGACATTGGTCACCGCTCCGGCATTGACCCCGGTGACCCGCAGCACGGCAGGGCTGGCAAATGTGCCGCCTGCAACGGTGATGGTGTCACCCACGGCATAGCCGGTGCCTGCCACGCCGACACTTGCGCGCACGAGGGCATAAGTCTGGGTGTTGGCGCCAAAGTCGATCTGCATCCACTGGCGCGCGCTCGATGCGGTGGACTTGGCGGCAAAGGCGGCCACGGCCTGATCGAACGGGGTGCGGGTCAGGAGCTTGCCATCGACGAGAATCGAGAAACCGCGCGTGCTGGTGGTCGAACGGGCGACCCGCACATCGACGCGGGGGCCGAACAGGTTGAAGCGGATGCGCCCGCCGGTTCGGTCCGAGGCGATGAACACGCTGTCGGAGGTGGCCTGCCAGGCGCCAAGGCGGGTGATCTGCGCGGCGGTATTGGCAATGGCCAGCCCGCCCGAAATGGTCGTGCCAGCGCCCACGGCGCCCATCGTCACACCCGGCGCGGCGGTCGCCAGCGCGAGGGGATCGTCGGCCAGCGGCCCGCGATAGGTCGCGGCCCAGTGCAGGCCGGGGGACCGCGCGGCGTCGAGAGCCTGTCCGGCCTGGGTACGCAGCGAGCCCAGTTGCGCGAAGGCGAGATTGCCCATGCTCATGTCAGGCCACTCCTGCGGTGATGATGGTGGGGTAGTTGAGCGTGCGCACCCAGATGTGCGGGGCGCTGCCACCAAAGGCGTCCCCCTGACCGACAAGGAACCCGCCCTGGACGGGGGCCTGTCCCGACGCCGAATAGGCGACCAGCGCGGGCACCGATCCCCGGCACTGGATCCACGTGGGCACATTGGCGAGCGCCGGATAGGCCAGTGTCAGATCGGTCCAGTCCTGGCCGACGATGATGTCGGCGCCCATATCCTGTGATGCCATGTGCGATGCTCCCTGAAAGGCCCATGGGAGCAGCACTAGGCAGGCGCCCGGCGCACTTGAATCGCAGCAGGACTTTCGGGGGCGGGAGCGGGCGCGGGGGGGCTTTCAGGCCGGTCGCTGCGCGCGTCTGGCGCGCAGGCGTGCTGCCAGCGTGGCAAGAAGGCCGCGCGCCTCGCGCGGCATCGCCAGCCCCAGCGCCGCGCCATAGAACAGCACGCCCAGCCCGATCGCCAGCAGCAGCATCGGCGCGGTATGGACCAGCGGGATGGCCCGGACGCCCAGTCCCATCAGCGTTGCCGCGGCCAGAATCCGCGCAAAAGTGCCGAGCGGGGCGTGAAACCCGAAGCGCCTGCGCGAGAGTGCGAAGCTGGCCAGCAGCGTGCACAGGCCCGAGATCATTGGCCCGAGTGCGGCTCCCGCCAGCCCCAGCCAGCGCAGGCCGATCCATGTCGAGGCCGCAGCCACCACGATGTCGAGCGCGGCAATCGCGGTTCCATAGCCGGGGCGCAGGCACAGCGCGAAGACCTGATCGCTGGTGTGCGCGCGCAGATAGCGAAACAGCCCGCCAATCGTGGCCAGCGGCAGGATGCTGGCAGTCGCCTCGCGGAAGCGGCTTTCGACCAGCACGTCGATGATCAGCCGGTTGATGGCGAGCAGGCCGCAGGCCACCGGCATGACCGCCAGCGCCACGAGCACCATGTTCTGCCGCAACTGGGCAGAGGCGGCCTCGATCCCCTCCTGTTCCATTCGCCGGACTACCAGCGGATAGGCCCCGGCCGTCACCAGCGTGACCGCAAACGACGAGGCGCGCAGGCCCAGCCCATAGCCCACCGCGAACGTGCCCATCGCCGCCATGCCCAGCGCGCCGCTCACGATGAAGCGGGGCAGGGCAAAGGCCAGCGTGGCCAGCAGGGTGGCGATCATCACCGCGCCCCCGAACGCGATGGCGGTGTGAAAAACCGGGCGGTCGTATGCAGGTGGACGGCGCAAGGCATCGCTCATCGCCAGTGCGGCAACCAGCCCGAGGCCCTGGGCAAGCAGGAAGCCGAGCAGGACCGCTTGCGCCGATGAGCCGTGGGCCAGCAACAGCAGCACCCCGATGGCAAATCCGGCCATCGGCCCGCAAGTCTGCACGAGACTGTAGAGCGCGATCCGCGCTTCGGCACGGGCACGGTCGGCAAAGTAGGCGCTGGTCGAGCGGGTGATCATGAACCCTTCGACGAGCGCGAGCATGGCCGGATCGGGCAGGCCGCCTTCCAGTGCTGCGGCCAGTGGCACCACGGCCAGACTTTGCGCGGCGCCCGATGCGAGCAGGGCGAGGGTTTCGCAGCCCAGAAACTGGCGCCGGGCGGTGGTGTCGGCAAACGTGCGCACGAAGCGCAGCACGTATCGCTGCCACCATCCGAAAAACAGCGCAAAATAAACCTCTTGCACCGCAATGGTGAGCGTGACCACACCAAGGTCGCGCGGGGTCATCAGGCGAGCCCAGACCAGAATCGAGGCGAACTGGACGAGAGGGGCCACGATCTGGGCGGGCAGATAGAGCAGGGTTTGTCGAATCAACATCGAATCACGACCCGAATCCTGCTTTATTGTCGCGGTGGATATAGATCGTGGTTTTCAAATCATGAACTTAACTTTGTGCCAATACGGTTGTTTGTTGACTGTTTGATTTACGATAGGCTTTCCGCAAGACGAACGAGGGCGCGCCTTGCGCAGTCCCTGGTCTCGGGAGGCGGCATATGGGCGGAGCGATTGCGCAGCGGCAGGGGGCACCAGCCGACTGGCGCGTGCACGACGAGACGGGTGAAAACGCCTGTCAAACCGATGGCGCCATGGCGCCGCCCCTCGCGGCAGAGGTGCCGATCCTGCTCTACATGCCCGCTTTCCATGGCGGCGGCGCAGAAAATGCGCTCGTGCGGCTTGCCAATCACTGGCACGCACAGGGGCGCAAGGTCACGATCATCGTCAATGCGGTGCGCGGTCCGGTGGTCGAGAAGGTTGTGCCCGGCGTCGAGATCGTGGCGCTGGGCAGCCGGTTTACCGCGCTGGCCTGGCCGCGGCTGGGGATGCTGTTGCGGCGGCGGCGCCCGGCTTTTCTGGCCACGGCCCTGCTTGGCCCCAATGTCGCCGGGCTCTGGGCCGCGCGGCTGTGGTCGCCGTGCACGGCGGTGGCCTGCCTCGTGCGCAATCACACCACGCGCGAGATCGCCGGGCGCGACCGCCTGCGCCGCGCGCTGTTTCCGCCGCTGCTTCGGGCGGCCTATCGCCGGGCCGATGGTGTGGGCTGTGTCGCGGGCGATGTGGCGCAGGATATCATCGCCTATGCCGCCCTCTCACCCGAGCGGGTCATGACCACGCTCAACCCGGTGCCATTTCCCGAAACAGAGCCATTTCCCCAAACCGGGAGGGAGCACGAGCCAGACCTGTCTGGCGATTGGCCCCCTTCCGGGCCGGTCATTGTGGCAATGGGCCGGATGGTTGCGCAAAAGGACTATCCCACCCTGCTGCGCGCCTTTGCCCGTCTTGAAGGTGCGCCCCACCTGCTGATCCTTGGCGAAGGCCCGCTGCGCGCCGAACTGGAGGCGCTGTGCCTGTCGCTGGGCATTGCCGGGCGGGTTCACATGCCCGGTTTCCGCAACCGGCCCGAGGCCTGTCTGGCCCGCGCCGACCTCTTCGTGCTGTCGTCCCGCTTCGAGGGGTTCCCCAATGTGATCGCCGAGGCGCTCGCGCTCGGGCGGACGGTCGTGGCCACCGATGCGCCGGGCGGCGGGGCCGAGATTCTGGGCTCCGGGGCTTTCGGGCATCTGGTTCCGGTCGGCGACGTGGCCGCGCTGGCCCGTGCCATGGCGCGGGCTCTGGCCGATCCTGTCGATCCGGCGCGCGCGCGGGAACGGGCAAGGGACTTTGCGATCGAGGCCGTATCGCGCCGTTACGAGGCCTTGTTCGCCCGTGCGATGGAGCACCGGCGGAACGGATGATCGCGCAGGGCAGCGAGGGGGATGGGCGTGTTCCCTGGGCGCAAAGGCCCTGGCGACTGGCCACGGTGGTCGAGGGGACATTCAGTCTCTCAGGCGTCGTGCCCCGGCTCTATGTCTATTGCGTTGTCGTCTATTTCAGTGGCGCGATCACGCGTCCCCTGTCGGGCAATTCCGGCAGTTTCCGCGATGTGGGCGAGGCGCCGATGGTGCAGGCGCTGGGGATTGCGGTCTATCTGGGCGGGGCCATGCTGGGGCTGTGGGGGCTGGTGCAGCGCCAGTTGCAGGGGCGCCTGTCCATCAGTCCGCCGCTGGTCGGCTATGGCCTGCTGGCGCTCTGGGTTGCGCTCTCGCCGCTGTGGAGCCCGATGCCCGATCTGGGGATGCGGCGCGCGGTGGCCTTCGTGGGCACGGTCATGGTTTCCTGCGCGATTGCCACCACGATCCCGGCGCGCGACATCGCGCGGGTGCTGGTCCATTGCAGCGTCGGGCTGATCGTGATCACGCTGGCCTTGCGGTTGGCACTGCCGGTCTATGCGGTCCATCAGGCCGGGGAAGCCGGCGTTGCGGAACATGCCGGGCGCCTGCGCGGCTCGTATGCCCACAAGAACGAACTGGCCCGCACGCTGGCTCTGGCGATCATTGTCCTGCTTACATTTGGCCGGGTTTTCCTGCGCGGGCGCTGGCTGCGGCCGGGCCTCGTGCTGGCAGGCATGGGGCTGGCGATGATGAGCGGATCGGCCAAAGTGCTTTTGATCATCCCGCTGGCGGTTGGCGGAGCGTGGTTCTTTGCCATTCCGATGGGGCGGGCGGTGCGTTGCCTGCTGCTGCTGGGCATGGCGGGGCTGGTTGGGCTGGTCATGCTCTCGGGGGTGTCGAGGCTGATCGCAGGCGGGGTCTTCGCGTCGGTGGGGCGCGGGGGCGACATGTCGGGGCGCTCGCTGATCTGGGAGGTGGCCTGGCGGTTCTATGCCCTTCATCCCCTGATCGGTCAGGGCTATGCAACCGGATGGGCGGCGGGCGCGCAGGCCTATTTCGCGCAGCTCAAGCTGATCGTGATCGGCCACGCGCACAACGGCTATATCAACACCCTGCTCGATCTGGGGGCGGTGGGCCTCGTACTGGCGCTACTGCCCCCGGCCATGATGGCGGTGTGCCTCGTGGCCTTCCCGCGACGCATCGCCGATCACTTGCGCGCGTTCGGCGTGGCCTGGCTGGTGATGTATCTGATGATGAATGTCTCGGGCACCTATCTGATCAATTACAACGACCTCTACACTTTCACGACGATCGTGTGCTGTTTCTGGTGTCATGGGGTGTTTCACTTCCGGGTCGATGTCCTGAGCCTGCTGCTCTCCAGTCGGCTGCGGGGAGATGCCCGGTGGTGCCTGCCCGGGCGTCGCCGCACCGATGTGCCACGCGCCTGGCGCACGGCCTGCCTGCTTTTCCCGCAAGATCCTGCTCGGACTTTGCAGGAAGGCGAAAGAAATGTGTGATTGCATCATGTTATTTATATCGCAAACGGATGAAATATTTGCAGCTGGGCGAGTGTACATGCAGGAGCGATTCGCCTAAATTCTAAGGGTGTTAACTAAGATTTTCAGCTTAGCATCGACAGGATGTGGGTGTTTTAAGGCATTGACTGGCAATCTTTTGGGCTTTTGCGCTTGATCTGAGAGCCCGACCCGCAGGACTTTTGGTTCTGGCTCTAAGGGGTCGCTTGGGACCGGCGCCTGTTGGGCATGGCGCTGGCATTATCGCGAACATCCCGTCTTCGCTCTCCATCGTCCCGTGAAAGGGCTGCCCAAGGGGGCTGTCTCGCCGTGTCCGGTGGGGCGGGGGCGGTTTGGAGCAAACGATAAGAACAGAGCGTGTGTAAACCCGGGAGAGGGGGCCGCGCCGGGAAGAGGAAAGGGGAACACCATGGCTGCGTTCCATTCGATCCAGACAGTCCCTTGCGGGATCGTGCGGGGGCGGCATGCGTCCCCGGAGCGCCTCCGGCATGCAGAAGGCGGGGTTGAGGGGCTTCAGGGCGCAGATGCTATGCCGCAGGCTGCCGGGGCCGAAATGGCCGGGCGCCCGATGGCGGCGTTTGCGGCCCTCGCTGCGCCCGCCATGCCCGTCTCTTGCAGGCGCAAGGCGCGGCCCGACATCATGATGATCGGTCTGCGCAGCGTCGGCGAGGGGCAGGGCGGCGTCGAAAACCACGTCGACAGGCTGGCCGGGGAACTGGATCGCATGGGGCTCAGGGTCGAGATCGTCACCCGTTCCCCCTATCAGCCGGGGCGGCACGAACGCGGACGGAACATTACGGTCAGATCCTTGTGGGCGCCGCGCGTGGTCTGGGCCGAGGCGCTGGTCCATTCGCTGCTGGCGGTGGCCTATGCCGCCTGGCGGCGTCCGGCCATCGTGCATATCCACGCCATCGGCCCCTCTATCGTGGCGCCACTGGCGCGACTGGTCGGGCTTGTGGTCGTCATGACCCACCATGGAGAGGATTACCGCCGCGAGAAATGGGGGGCGGCTGCGCGTGCGGTCCTGCGTCTGGGCGAGGCGGCGGGGGCGCGGTTTTCGCAAGGGCGCATCGTCATCTCGCCTTCGCTGCGCGCCTCGCTCGATGACAGGTTTCGGCGTCCGTTTGCCTACATTCCCAACGGGGTCTGCGTGGCAGGCCCCGTGCCGGGATGTGAGGCGCTCAGGCCTCTGGGGCTCGAACCGGGGCGGTATATTTTGAGCGTGGGGCGTCTCGTGCCCGAAAAGCGCCAGCTCGACCTGATCGAGGCACTGGCGCAGATCGCCGATCCCGCCATCCGGCTGGTTTTGGTGGGCGGTGCTGATCACGACAGCCCCTATTGCCGGCAGGTGCAGGCCCGTGCGGCGGCCGACCCCAGGGTCGTTCTGGCCGGATTGCAGAGCGGGCGTCCGCTGGCCGAATTGTACAGCCATGCCGGGGTCTTCGCGCTGCCGTCCAGCCATGAAGGCCTGTCGATCGCCCTGCTCGAAGCCATGGCCTATGGCAACCGGGTGGTGGCCAGCGCGATTGCGGCCAACCGCAATCTGGGTTTGCCCGAGGCATGCTATTTCCCCTGCGGCGATGTGCCCGCGCTGGCGGAGGCCTTGCGCGCGGCGCTGGAGGCCGACCGGCAGGACCGCCTTGCCGGGGGCGCCGATAGCGGGCGGTCCCCGCGGCAGGATTGGGGCAGGATCGTCGATGCGTTCCGCTGGGACGAAGTGGCCGCGCGCACAGCGGGGCTCTACCGCGCGGTCTCGCGCGAGGGGGGCGGACCCAGCGGGAAGGAAGATTGCAGGGAGGAGGGGCGATGAGCCGCCCGTCCCGTCTGTCCGGGGCGCCCATGCGGCGGCTTGGCCAATGGGACGGAATGCGCGGGGCCGCCATCGGGGCCGTGCTGGTCTATCACTATCTGGGGCGGTTTCCGGGGCTTGTCCCGTATGACGTGCCCCGGCCCGGCCTGCTGCGGCTCGGGCATCTGGGGGTCGATCTGTTCTTCATCATCTCGGGGTTCGTCATCGCGCGGACCTTGCAAAGCAGCGCCGACTGGCGCGAATTTGCCGTGCGCCGCCTGGTGCGGCTGGTCCCGGCGATGGCGGTGTGCTCGGTGCTGACGTTCCTCGTCGTGCACGCGATCGATACCCCGTTCACGCAAGTGCGGCGCACGGGGCTGTCGGGTTTCCTGCCCTCGCTCACGTTCACCGATCCTGCGCTCTGGCGACCGTTCTGGCCCGGCGCGGCCTATATCGACACGGTCTACTGGTCGCTGTTTACCGAAGTGCGCTTCTATGCGTGGTCGGCCGCCATCTACTTTGTCGGGGGGAGGGTGCATTTCGTCCGCAATGTCGCGCTGGGGGGCTGCGCCGTTCTGGCCCTGCTGGCGCTCGACCGGCTGGCCTTTGGCCGGGGGTGGGGGACCGGCTTGTCCGGTGGCGTCGCAGGCTGGCTGTTCTTTCCCCGCCATCTGCCCCTGCTGTGTTTCGGGGTCGTGCTTCAGGGCTTGCAGCGGGCACAGGGATGGGCGCGCCGGTGGGAGCATGCGGGCTATGGCGCGGTCTTCGCGGCGGTGGCCGTGATGCAGGCCGCGCGCGAGGGGGCGGCAGAGGGGGTCGTGACACTGGTGATCGTGGGCGCGCTCACCCGTCTGGCCATGCAGCCCCATGCGATGCGCTGGCTGGGTTGCCCGGCGCTGGTGGGGATCGGGCTGAGCAGTTATCCGCTCTATCTGCTGCATCAGAACATCGGACTGGCGTTGATTTCGGCCTTGCCGCGCGGTCTGGATTCGGGGGCCTATTGCCTGTTGCTGGGGGCTCTGGCGGCGGCCATGGGCGGGTTGGCGATAGCCGTGCATCAGGGGGTGGAGCGTCCCTGTCAGGCCTGGTTCAAGCTTCGGCAAAGGCGCCGCCGCCGTGCCGGCGGGCAAAAAGACGGGCCCGTGCCGGCAACAATCGACAGCCGGGGCGAACTCGTGGCATGATCGGGGGGACCGCCCGCGTGCCGGAAGGCGGTTGATCGGCCAGCATGTCCTGTCCGTTCGGTGGCAGGAGAAGCATGGTGGCCAAGCAGGGAGAGCAGGCAAGGCTGTCGGGTATCGACGGCGCGCGCGGAATAGCGATCCTGGCCGTGGCTTTTTTTCACATGACACGCGGGATGGTGCAGGCTGGCCACCTTGCGCCGGGGTTCGCGCTCGATCTGGCCGACCGGCTGGCCTATGGTTTTCACGTTCAGGTCTTCTTTCTGGTCTCGGGCTATTTTCTGGCGGATCGGGTGCGGACCTGGGCTGATTTCGCCCCGCGCGCGGTCAATCTCTACTGGCCCTACCTGTTGTGGTCGGGGATCAGCGGGGTCTTGCTGCTGCTGGTGCCGGGGGCCAACAACACGATCACGCTGCGCCAGTTCGTGCTGCTGCCGGTGATCCCGCTCCAGCATTTCTGGTTCCTGCTCTACCTGATCGGGTGCATTGCGCTGATGGTGCTGGCGCGCGGGCGGGTGGCGCTGATGACCGGGGCGTTCCTTGCCCTCAATCTGGCCGCGCTGGCGGCAGATCTTCCGCCCGATACGCTGGGCGTGACCATCGACAATGCGACCTATTGGCCCGCGTTCTTCTTTGCCGGGGCGCTGCTGGCCCGGTGGGGCGGATTCCCGCCTGTGCGGGCAGGGTGGTTCGTTCCGGCGGTGGTGGTGGCGCTGGGGGGCGCATGGCTCAGCGTGCGCAGCGGGATCGACATTCGCTGGAGCCTGTTTGCGCCGGTCAGCCTGTGCGCATGTTATGCGGTGCTATGCCTGGCGACTTGGGCCGACAGCAGGTTGCTGGCCTTTCTCGGGCGTCATTCGCTGCCGATCTATCTCGTTCATGTCATGGTCGGATCGGTCTTGCGCGCGCTGGTGTTCAAGCTGGCGCCCGGTGCGCCGCTGGTGCCGGTGATGATCGCGATCTGGGCTTTGTCGGTGGCGGTGCCGCTGGCGATGGAGCAGGTTGCCGCGCGGCTGGGGCTGGGGGCGCTGGCGGGGTTTGCCCCGCTCATGCGCCCGCGGCAGCGTGCTTTCATCCCGCGAGGAGTTGCGGGCCCAGCAGGGTGAGGATCTTGACGTCGACAGCCATGCCCTTGGCGCGGCAATCGGCGATATAGGCGGGAATCGCGTCGAGGGGGACGTGGTGGACGGTGATCCCTTCGTCTTCCAGTCCGCCGCCTGCCGAAACGCGGGTCAGGCCATGGGCGCGGAACAGGGTGAAGCTTTCCGAGACCATGCCCGGCGAGGACCAGAATTCGCCAAGGCTTTCCATCCGCGCGGGACGATAGCCGGTTTCCTCTTCCAGCTCGCGCGCGGCGGCGCTGGCGGCGTCTTCGCCCGCGCTGCTGTCATCGTCGCCGATGAGGCCCGCGGGAAGCTCGATGCAGGGGCGCCCCAGCGGCACGCGAAACTGTTCGACCAGCACGACCTCGCGGTTCTCGGTGATCGCGAGGATGACGGCGGCGCGGATATTGCGGCTGCGCCCGACATATTCCCAGCGGCCCCGCGTGCGCGCCACGATGAAGCGGCCTTCCCAGCGGGTTTCCTCCGGGTTGTCGCGATATTCGTCTTCAAGGCTCATAGCAGGATCGGTCCGTCGGGCAGTTCGTTGGTGGTGGTGGCCATGCGCGGGGTCGTTTCTGCAAGGACGGCGCCGATCCGGGCGATGGCGGCTTCCATGCCCTCGGCCAGCCGGTTTTCGCGCAAGGGGCCGAGCAGGGCAGCCATCGCCTCGCCCCAGACTTCGGGATCGACCTTGTCGGCAATCGCATGGTCGGCGATGATTTCGGCACGGTGTTCGGCCAGCGAGACGAACAGGACGACCCCGGTGCGCCCGCTCGTGCGGCTTTCCGCGCCCACGCGAAAGGCGGCGAGCGCACGGGCATGGACGCGCGCGTGTCGGATCGGCGCCGGGGTGAGCCACAGGCGCAGCTTCTGCCATTGCAGCACGGCCAGCGTTCCGGCGAACTTGAGCGCGGCGATGCTCAGCGCCAGCCCGAAATAGGACCGCGCCGTCCATTCGCTGGCCCACAGGCCCAGTGCCCGATCGACCAGCCCGACATAGAAACCGGGCATGGCTTCGAGCGCGGCCAGCGCGAGGAAGGCGATAAAGGCCGACCATGCCAGCGCGACATCGGCATAGCTGTCGCTGCGCGGGGTGATCACGGTGACGATCTGGCCCGCGCTCTGCGCCTCCGCACTGGCTACGGCGCGGGCGATGCGGGTATTGTCCTGCGCGCTGATCAGCATGGTCACCATCCTCCCGAGGCGCCACCGCCGCCCGAACTGCCGCCACCGCCGGAAAAGCCGCCCCCGCCGCCTCCCCAGCCACCGCCGCCGCCCCAGTCGGAACCGCCGCCACCACCCCAGCCACCGCTGGGGAAGATGAACACGCCCGGTCCCCCGCCATAGCGGCGCCCGCCCCCGCGCATCGCGCGCAGGAAGGGCAGCACGAAGAAGACGAGGAAGATCACCAGGAAGACGACCGTGCCCGCGTCGAAATGGGGCTCACTGGCCTTTTTCTGTTGCAGGGCAGCTTGCGCGGCGACCTTGCGGGCCTCGTCTTCGGGGAGCTTGAGCTGGGCGATCAGCTGGTCGGTTGCCGCGTTGATCCCGCCCGCATAGTCGCCCGCCTTGAAGCGGGGCACGATCTCGCGCTGGATGATGATCGCCGAGAGGGCGTCGGTCAGGATGCCTTCGAGGCCATAGCCGACCTCGATCCGCACTTTGTGCTCGGTGGGGGCAATGATCAGCAGGGCGCCGTCGTTGCGATCCTTGTCGCCCAGTTTCCAGGTGCGGAACAGGCGATTGGCATAGTCCTCGATTTCATAGCCCTGAAGATCGGGAATCGTGGCGACGACGAGCTGGCGCTGCGATTGCTGGTCGAGCGCGGCCAGCTTGGCGTCGAGCGCGCCGGCCTGCTCGGGCGTGAGCAGGTGGGCTTCGTCGACGACCCGGCCACTGAGCGCAGGGAATGTCTGGGCCATGGCCGGACCGGCGAGGAACGCCAGCCCGGCCATGAGCATCCCGAGGCACAGGAGTTTGAGGCGGTTCACGGTGGTTTAGTCGAACTTCACCTTGGGCGCTTCCTCGGCGCCGGGGGTCGTCGCCTGGAACGGCACCATCGGCTTGGCGCCATAGATCACCTTGGCGCCGATCACCGCCGGGAAGGTGCGGATGGTCGTGTTGTAGGACTGGACCGCGTCGTTGTAGTCGCGGCGGGCGACGGCGATGCGGTTCTCGGTGCCTTCGAGCTGGCTTTGCAGCGCGAGGAAGTTCTCGTTCGACTTGAGGTCGGGATAGGCCTCGACATTGGCCATCAGGCGGCCAAGACCCTGCGAGAGTTCGCCCTGCGCCTTCTGGTAGGCGGCGACCTTGTCAGGGTCGGTCAGGTCGGCAGCGGTGATCTGGATCGAGGTGGCCTTCGAGCGCGCCTCGGTCACCTTGACCAGCGTATCCTGTTCCTGCTTGGCATAGCCCTTGACCGTGGCGACTAGGTTGGGAACCAGATCGGCGCGCCGCTGGTACTGGTTCTGGACCTCGGCCCACTTGGCCTTGGCGTTTTCCTCGGACGTGGGGATCGAGTTGACACCGCAGCCGGCAAGGCTGGCCGCAGCCACCGTGGCCAGGGCAAAGCGGGGCAGGAAGCGGGTGAACATGCGGGACATGGGAGACAGACCTCGTTGCAGATGCCCCTGTGACATAGCGCAGAGGGGAGCCGGATCAAGGTTGTTGGTCGATATGGCCTCGCATCTTGCCGAATTGGAAACACGCTGGCAATCAACGGGCGGGCGTGGTTAAGGTTTGGTGAAACGGCCCTCACGGGGGCCAGTTTACCCCGCAACCGGCGAGGCTGGCAGCCGCTGCGGCGACCAGAACGAGACGGGGCAGAAAGCGGGTGAATACGGTGGGCATGGGGAGCGATCCTCGATTGCGGGGGGCCATCGGACATAGGGGGGCAGCCTGTCCGATCAAGGGGGCAGGCAATCGTTTTGACCGGTGGCGACGTTTTTGAAGAGCGCTGCCGGAAAATGCGGAAACGCAGCGAAATCAATGCATAAATCTGGTTAAGGAAGGACGTAGGGCAAATGGCCATTCTCGAAGAATTCAGGACGTTCATCGCACGCGGGAATGTGCTCGATCTGGCGGTCGGTGTGATCATCGGCGGGGCCTTCGGCAAGATCGTCACCTCGCTGACCGAGAGCGTGATCATGCCGGTGGTCGGGTTCGTGACCGGGGGCGTGGATTTCACCCGCTTCTTCATCCGCCTCGGGCCGATCCCCGCCACGTTCAAGGGTAGCCCCGAGAGCTATGCCGACCTGAAGGCGGCGGGCGTGCCGATGATCGGCTATGGCGATTTCATCACCCAGTCGGTCAACTTCCTGATCGTGGCTTTCATCATCTTCCTGATCGTCAAGGGCGCCAACAGCCTGGTGAAGAAGCCCGAGGCACCGGCCGCTCCGCCCGCGCCCACCGGGCCGAGCGAGGTGGACCTGCTGACCGAGATCCGCGACGCGCTCAAGGCGAAAGGCTGATCTGGGGGGGGAGCCCCTCCACCAGCCTGCGGCTGGTCCCCCTCCCCGCAAGCGGGGAGGACTGCATCCTCCCCATGCAATGGGGAGGGGGACCGCGCGGAACGCGTGGTGGAGGGGCTTTTTCCGTGAAGGTCTTCCCATCGCCGCGCGAATGCCTATATGGGGCTTTGCCGGGTTTGACCCGGCTATGACGATAAACTGCGGCGTGCAATAGACGCAGCGGACCCGGGGGCGGTACCCGGCGGCTCCACCACCTTTTCCGTTTGCGCGGAACAGATGACGGGGCCGAACTAGGATCGACGTGTGTTGAAAAGCGCTGTTTTCGTCCGGGCTGAGTAACCCGTTAAAGGCTCAAAACTCACAAGTGCCAACGACAACGAAGCACTTGCTCTCGCCGCGTAATCTGACGGCCTAACGGCCTGATCTTACAAAGCGAAAGCGCGGTTGGACACACCGGTCAACAGAAGTGATACCAGCGGCCCGGGGGGTGCCGGGCAACAGAAATCCCCCCACCTTTCCGTTTTTGCCAGCCTAGCCGGGGCTTCCCTCGGCCGCGCATTCCGCGCCGGCCTCGCTTTCGAGGCGCGCCGTGGGGGGAATGGCGCTCGCCCGCGTGCGCCAGCCGGGCCGGGCATAGGCAAGGGCGGCCAGCGCCACCGTCACCAGCGAGCCGACCGGGAACATCAGCCAGAGCGCATCGCGCCCCAGCGCCGGATAGGCCAGGTGATAGAATCCCAGTCGCACCGGGAACATCGCGAAAGCCAGGATCAGCAGCGGCGCCATGACCACGCCCCCTGCGCGCATCGTGCCGAACAGCATGATGGTGATGCCAAAGAAGATGTAGCTCCAGCTCGCAAGGATCTGGATATGGCGGGCGATGTCGACCGCCGGGCTCGTCGAGCCGAGGAACAGCACCAGCACCGGGCGGTCGAAGGCCAGCAGCAGCGCGGTCATCGTGCCGGTCACCGCAAGGTTGAGGATCACGCCCGCGCGGGTGATCTGGCCAAGGCGCGAGGCCAGACCTGCGCCGATCGATTGCGCGGCCATCGCGCTCAGCGCGGCCGAAATGGCCATCGCGGGCATCTGGAGATAGGTCCACACCTGCAAGGAGGCACCGAAGGCCGCGCTCACCATCGAGCCCTCGCGGTTGACGAGGCCGAGCGTGACGATCCCCGCGCTCGACACGATCAGCATCTGCGCGCCCATCGGTAGGCCCTTGGCGAGGATATAGCGCAATTCGTCGGCGTGGGGGATCAGGTAGACCAGTTCCGCCCGCCGCAGCCGCAAGGGCAGGTCGTGCCAGTAGCCATAGGCCAGCAGGCCCAGCATCGTGACATAGGAGGCAATCGCCGTCGCCAGCGCCGATCCGGCAATGCCCATGGCCGGAACCGGGCCGAAACCGCCGATCAGCAGCGGATTGAGCCCGCAATCGAGCACGACCGAGAGGATCATGAAATAGAGGCTGGTCTTCGCGTCGCCCGCCCCGCGCAGCCCCATCGACACCATGATCGAGATCATCATCGCCGGAAGCGCCACGAAGATCACCCGCAGGTAGGCCTGCGCAAAGCCGAAGATGTCGGCCGGGGTGGCCATCAGGCGCAGCAGGGCCGGCGCGCCCAGCCACCCGGCCACCGACACCACCGCCGAAAGCCCCACGCAAAAGCCGAGCGCTGTCCCGAACGTGCGCCGCGCAGCATCGGTCCGTCCGGCCCCGAAAGCCTGCCCGACCTTGACCGTGGCGGCCATGCCGAAGCCGAATACCGCGGCAAAGACCAGAAAGGTCACCACATTGGCATTGGCCGTGGCCGCCAGCGCCGAATCGCCGAGCATCCGCCCGACCCAGATCGTGTTGATGGAGCCGTTGAGCGATTGCAGGATATTGCCGACCAGCGTGGGCAGCGAGAAGAACAGCAGCGTCTTGAGGATGGGCCCGCGCGTCAGGTCGCGGGCGCCGGGGCCGCCCGCAGCGGTATTTTGAGGCGCCGTATTTTTGGGCGCGCTGTTGTCCTGGCCGCGGGCCATCGGGATCAGTCCTTTTTCTGAAGTGCGGAAAGGGCTGCAAACGGTCCGCTGGCGGGGTCTCCGGCCAGATTGTGTTCGGCGCGGGCCTTGTCGGCAAGGGGCCCTTCGGCGAAGGGATCGATGGCGAGCGCGAGGCTTTGCGCGATGGCCTCGCCCAGATCGAAGGTCAGGCCCGAATAGGGGATATCGTCGCAGTCATTGGCGCTCAGCTCGATTTCCTCGTCCGGCTCGGCCTCGACCTGCGTTTCGGGCACGAAGCGCAAGTGCAGCGCCTCGTTGATGGCGACCGGGAAATCCTCGCCCGAAATGGCGCAGGCCTGGTCGATCGCGGCGGTGAGCCGGCCGTCGGCGCGAATGATGGCGCCATCGACGCTCAAGCGCACCTGGGCGCGCATGGCGTGGATGGCCGAGATGCCAAAGCGCGCGGCCAGACGGCGGCGTTCGGCTTCGTCGGGTTCGAGCACGAGCGGGGCATCGGTGATCTGGCGCAAGTCCACCATGCGGGAAAATTCGGTCACTTGCTTTTCGGGCTGCTTTTCGGGGCTTGCCTGTTCGTTCATCGTCCGATCTCCGCGGCCAGAACCCGGTCGCCGGGCACCAGCGCGAGCCCGGCGGCAAAGGCGCGGGCACGGCGGGCAAGAGCCAGGGCGAGCGGGGAGGGGCCGTCTGTTGGGGTGTCCTGTTGGGCCGGCTCCTGCCGGAAAGTCATGTTGCGGGCAATGGCAAGGGCCAGTTCGCGTTCGGCCTGATCGGCAGCCAGCGCCGTGCGATAGGCGCCCAGCCGCCCGCCCAGCGTGCCCATCAGCTTGCCGATGTGCTTGCCCACCACCAGGTCGCCTACGCCGCCCTGGCGCAACTGGCCGTCCATGTCCTCGACGAACAGTTCGGTCAGCCATACCGAGGGCGTGATCAGCGCCTCGTCGCGCTCCATCCGCAGCAGCACGAGCGCGAGGATCAGGGTGATCATGTCGAACCGCCCGGCCACGCTGTCGGCCACGCCGCAGGTGGCGTACCATTCCTTTTCGCGGGCGATTTCGACCACGCGGTGCCAGAGCGGGCGCACGCCGTCGCGTTCGTCGTGGGAGCGGCCCATCAGGCGGGCGAGCAGGGACATGGAGGCATCCTCGTTTGTGGGCGGCATTGGCAGGCGGCGTTCGCAGGCAGCGCGGGGCTGCCTGATGGCGTGGGCCGACAGGGTGGGCCGGCAGGGTGGACCAATGTGGCCAATCGGGAAACCGCCATTGCGGACAACCCGTTTCGCCCCTAAGGCTTGGGCAGGGTATAGGGCGCCGGCGCGCGAAGGCATAGTGGGCCTTTGCACCGGTTTGCCTGTTGCACGGGTTCGGGTTGGAGTTGAGGGAATGCGCGATAATCGGATGGTCGTGAAGGGCGCGGGGCTGGCCCTGCTGGTCGCGCTCACCAGCGGCTGTGCCAGCATCCACGATCATCGCGGGTTCCAGATGGAAAAGGCGCTGACCGATTCGATCGAGCCGGGCGTCGACAACCACACTTCGGTCGAACATGCGCTGGGACAGGCCACCTTCAAGAGCCAGTTCGGCCCGCAGAGCTGGTACTACATCTCGATCGACACCCGGCAGAAGCCGTTCCAGCGTCCGCGCACGACCAGCGAGCAGATTCTCAAGATCGATTTCGACCCGGCTGGCAATGTCAGCACGGTCGGCCACCAGACCCTGACCCGCGTGCCCACGATCCACCCCGTGCGCGAGAACACGCCCACGCTGGGCCGTCACCGCAGCTTCTTCCAGGATCTGTTCGGCAATATCGGCGCCGTCGGCGCGCTTCCGGGCGGCATGAACAGCCAGACCCAGGGCGGCGGCGGCAATACAGGTGGCGGGCGGACGGGTACCGGTCCGAACGGCAGCTGATCGCACGGGCCTGATTCCGGCCCGATGATCGGGCCGGATTTCCGGTTGAGGAAAAGCAGGCCGTTTGAGGGTGGAAACGCGCAGACCATGCGCGTATAAGCCGCCCCATGAGCGAGATCCGTCCCTGGCGCACTATCGAGCGCCGCAAGAGCCGCCAGATCATGGTTGGCAGTGTTCCGGTTGGTGGCGATGCCCCCATCACGGTCCAGACCATGACCAACACCCTGACCAGCGATGCCGTGGCCACGATCGACCAGATCCGCCGCTGCGAGGATGCGGGCGCCGACCTGATCCGCGTGTCGTGCCCCGACGTGGAGAGCACCGCCGCGCTGGGCAAGATCGTCAAGGCCTCGCGCATTCCGATCATCGCCGACATCCATTTCCACTACAAGCGCGCGCTTGAAGCTGCTGACGCGGGCGCGGCCTGCCTGCGCATCAATCCGGGCAACATCGGTTCGCCCGACCGCGTGGCCGAAGTGGTTCGCGCGGCCAAGGCCAACGGCTGCGCCATCCGCATCGGCGTCAACGGCGGCAGCCTCGAAAAGCACTTGCTCGAAAAGTATGGCGAGCCTTGCCCCGATGCGCTCGTCGAATCCGCGCTCGATCACATCAAGCTGCTTCAGGACCACGATTTCCACGAATACAAGGTCGCCGTGAAGGCTTCGGACGTGTTCATGGCGGTCTCGGCCTACATGGGCCTAGCCGAAGCGGTCGATTGCCCGCTGCATCTGGGCATCACCGAGGCGGGCGGTCTGATCGGCGGCACCGTCAAGTCGGCCATCGGCATCGGCAATCTGCTCTGGGCCGGCATCGGCGACACGATGCGCGTCTCGCTCTCGGCCGAGCCCGAAGAGGAAGTGCGCGTCGGCTTTGAAATCCTCAAGACGCTGGGCCTGCGCACGCGCGGCGTGCGCGTCGTCTCGTGCCCGAGCTGCGCGCGTCAGGGCTTCGACGTGATCCGCACGGTCGAGGCGCTCGAAGCGCGTCTCCAGCACATCAAGACCCCGATCTCGCTCTCGGTTCTGGGCTGCGTGGTCAATGGGCCGGGCGAAGCGCGCGAGACCGACATCGGCCTGACCGGTGGCGGCAACGGCAAGCACATGGTCTATCTCTCGGGCGTGACCGACCACACCGTGCAGTCGGACGAAATGCTCGATCACATCGTCTCGCTGGTCGAGGCGAAGGCCGCGCAGCTCGAAGCCGAAGCCGATGCGGCGGCGGCCCGCGTGGGCGAGCCCGCTGAATAAGCCAGGGTTCCTGAAAATGCCGGGCCAGAAAATGCCGGGATGGAAAGGCCTTGCGCCAGCGCTTGCGCTGGTCGGTGCGGTCGCTCTTCCCGGCGTTTTCGCGCCTGCGGTCGCGGCCCCTGTTCCTGCTGCGGCTGGAAGCGCTTTTGCGGCGGACCTCGCGCGGTTCGAGGCGGGGGACGCCACGCTCGATGCGCGCGCCTTGCGCTTTGCCAACCGGGCGCGGCTGGGCGGGACCATCCCCGAGTGGGACAAGGCGGGCGAGGCCTGGGCCCTGCTGGCCAAAAGCCCCGCCCGCGCACTGGCCTTGGCCGATGCGGAGCGTGAGGCCGACCCGCTCAGCCTCAATGCGCTGACCCTTCAGGAAGAGGCCTTGCAGCGTCTGGGCCGGGGTGCCGATGCGCAAGTGCGTCATCGCCAGATCCTGATCCTCCTGCGTGCAATCACCGGCGGAACCGATGGCGCCAGCCGCGAGCGGGCCTGGAACGTGGTGAGCGCGGCGGAAAAGGACACTGCCCTCGTCCTGCTCGGCTATCTGGTCACCGGCGAACGGATCGAGCGCGAGGGGGACCATGTCTGGGCCCTCGTCACCGCCCGCCCTCCCGTCGGGGAGGGGGCCAGCACGATCTGGATTTCCATCGACGGCCTCGTCCCGGCGAGCGCCTGACCCCTTTTTCCTGTCGGGAACCCAAGCATGACTGCCACCATCCGCCCCGCCACGCGCGACGATCTCCCGCTGATCGCCAGCCTGATCCGCGAACTGGCCGACTACGAAAAGCTGCTCGACAAAGTGCGCTTCGACGAGGAGGTGCTGGCCGGGCACTTGTTCGGGCCGCGCCCGATGGCTGAAGTGGTGATCGCGCAAAACGCCGGGGAAGCGGCCGGATTTGCCCTGTTCTTCCACAATTTCTCGACGTTCGAGGGCAAGCCGGGGATCTACCTCGAAGACCTCTACGTGCGGCCCGAGGCGCGCGGGGCCGGATTGGGCAAGGCCCTGTTGCAGCATCTGGCGCGGCTGGCGGTCGAGCGGGGCTGTGCGCGGCTCGAATGGTCGGTGCTCGACTGGAACGCACCCTCGATTGCCTTCTACCATGCGCTCGGTGCGCGGATGATGAACGAATGGCGGACCATGCGCGTCGATGACGATGCCCTGCTGGAACTGGGCGGGGCAGTGCGGAGTGGTGCGCAATCGGGCTGAGCCGAGCCACTTCGTTCAGCATTTTTCCATGGGGCCGGGTATAGAATGGCCTCATGACATTGCTGCCCGACTCGCCCGTTTCTGCTCTATCTGTTTCGCGCCGCGCGATTTTGCGCGGGGGCGCCGTGGCAGGGGCGCTGGTCGGGGGCGGTCTTGCCACGCGGGTCTTTGCGCAGGCCTGGTCGATGAGCGAGCAGCACCGCAAGATTCTGGCCTTGGCCGCCGCCCAGCGCGCGAGGGTGGCCAATCTGCTCTGGCATGGCGACGTGGTCGGGGTGGCCGATTTCGCGCTGCCGTCCTCGCTGCCGCGCTTTCACTTTGCCGATCTGGAAGCCGGGCGGGTGCAATCGATTCTGGTTGCCCATGGCCGTGGCTCCGACCCGGAACACGACGGGTTCCTCAAGGTCTTTTCCAATCAGGTCAACAGCCTGGCCACTTCGCGCGGGGCCTTCATCACCAATGAATGGTATCGCGGCAAATATGGCCCCTCGATCCGCCTGACCGGCGTGGACCCCGACAACACCATGGCGCAGGACCGCGCCATCGTCGTCCATCCGGCCTGGTATGCCAATGCCGACATGCTGGAGAAATGGGGCAAGCTGGGGCGCAGCGACGGCTGCTTTGCCTTGCCCGAGGCCGATTTTGCCCAGGCGCTCACGCGGCTGGCGGGCGGGAGGCTGATCTATTCCGACCGTCTGGGATTTGCCTGAAAGGGCCCCTCCGTCAGGCCTGCGGCCTGCCACCTCCCCATTTCATGGGGAGGATCTTGAGGTCCTCCCCGCATGGCGGGGAGGTGGCAGCCCGAAGGGCTGACGGAGGGGCGAAATTCCAAAGGCTTACAGCGGATTATCCAGCTTGGTCACCGCTTCGTTGCTCTTGCGCTGGGTGGTGTGGAGCTGGCGCGGCTGGGCGAAGCTGGCGATGACCTTGGGGTCGCGGCCATAGAGGTCGGAGAAGCTGCGCAGGGTGCCGTTCACGTCGCGCGCGACGGTGAAATAGGTGATGTAGACCGGGAAGGGCTTGGTCATCGGCACCTTGGTATACTTGCCCGAGAGGCTGTATTCGACTGCCGTGTCCTTGGGCAGGTCGGCGCCCAGAATGGCCATCGTCATCGCCAGTTCGGTCGCGCGTTCGGCGCGGATGCAGCCGTGCGAAAGCGCGCGGTTGGTCTGGGCGAACAGCGTCCGGTTGGGCGTGTCGTGGATGTAGATGGCAAATTCGTTGGGCATGTCGAGCTTGACCCGGCCCAGCGAATTGGTCGGTCCGGGCTGCTGGACGACCTGGATCGTGCCGTCGGGGAACTGCTTGACCGTATAGTTCAGGCGCTTGGCCTTGGCCGGATGGGCCAGCAGGTCGGCGCCAAGGCCTTCACCCTTCACGATCGATTGCGGAACCGTCCAGGTCGGGTTGAACACCACGTTCTGGACCATTTCGGCCAGCTGGGGCGTGGCGGTCTTGCCCGGACGGCCCACGATGGCGCGATAGGTGGTGATGATCTGGTTGTTGACGGTGAGCCGGAGCATCTGCTCGGGCACGTTGATGCTCAGGTATTGCAGGCCCAGATCGCGGGCCATCCAGCGCCAGCGATCCATGTTGGCGCGCAGCATGGCGATCTGCTTGGGGTCTTTCGTGCTGGCCAGCATCGTGCGCAGCAGCGCATAATCGGGGTGCGTGGGCAGGAGCGAACGCAGCGTGCCCTTCACGTCGTGGTTTTCGGTGGCCTGGGCCAGCAGGGCCGAATTGGGGTGAAGATCCTGGTCGGGGTCGACGATGAACCACTGTTCGCGGTCGATCATCGGGGTACGCCCGTCGCGCAGGTCTTCGGCCAGCCACACGAACAGCTTGCTTGCCAGCTGGTTGAGCGCGTCGCCTTCGCCCTGGGCAATCGCCGCCGAGAGCGCGGCAGGCTGGTAGTCGCGCGCGAAGAGGCCTTCGGTGCCGATGCCGCGAATGGCCGAGAGCAGGTCGCGTGCGTCTTCGAGCGTCCAGACGGCGACGGGCGGCGGCGCCTCGACCTGCGGCTGGGCGGCTGCATTCTGGCCTGTCGTGTTCTGGGCCGCCGTGTTCTGAACTGGCGCGGCCTTTGACGCAGGCGGGGTGGACACTTCCACCGCCGGGGTGGCCGCCGAAGAACCGGTGCGCGGGGCCGGGTGCGCGCCGGGCTGGGGCGCTGGCGCCTGCTGCATCTGGGCGGTCAGGTCGACCGGGCCGTGGTCTTCCTGCGCCCGGGCTGCCGGGCGGGCCTGTGCGGCTTGGGGCAGGACGGGGAGCGCCAGAATGGGGAGCGCTGCGGCGACGGGGGTGAGAAAGCTGCCCAGAATCAGGGCGCGGCTTTGGAAGAGGCGCGTCCGGAGACGGGTGATCGGGGGGTGCATCGGTGTGAAAATCCCTGTAGCCATTCGTGTCGCGCAAGGCAGCGCGCTCGGGTCATCCCTGCCCGAAGGCCCCCTGCCAATCAAGCAAGGAGGCTTTCGCCAGCCTGAATTTGATCAGCCTGAAGGGGCGGGGCGCCGGATTGTCGTCCACCTTGCCGTTCTTCGGGGAAACGAACGGCGCGGTTTTCGTTTCCGGCCAGTTTGCCGCCGCGGGCGGGGGGCGCTATGGCGCAGGCGGCATGACCGTCTCCCCCCCTTCCGCGCCCGTTTCCCCGGCTCCGCATTCGTCGCCGCTCGCTTCGGGCGCGCGCTCCTCCGTGGGCGGCATGCTGCCCGTTCTGGTCGCCATGACCGGGCTGGCCTGTTTCAGCGTGATGGACGGGGTGATGAAGGCCGCGGCGATCGTGCTGGGGGCCTTTGCCACGATCTTCTGGCGCAGTGTGATCGGCAGCATGCTGATGGCGCCGTGGTGGGCGCGCGAGACTGTGCGCAAGCGCGGGGGACGCCTGCCGCCGCGCGCGATCATGGGGCTTCATGTCCTGCGCGCGGGGCTCACGGCGGGGATGTCGACGCTCTACTTCGACGGGGTCGTGCGCATGCCGCTGGCCCAGGCCATGGCGCTCTCGTTCGTGGCGCCGCTGATCGCGCTCTATCTGGCGGCCCTGACGCTGGGCGAGCGGCTGCGGCCAAGGGCCGTGGTGGGCTCTCTCGTGGCGCTGGCCGGGGTGGGCGTGATCGCGGCGGACGAACTGGGCCATGCGCCGGGCGGCGATGGCTGGCGCGGACTGATCGAGATTCTGGTTTCGGCGGTGCTCTATGCGTTCACGCTGGTCTTGCAGCGGCGTCAGGCGCAAGTGGCGACCCCGGTCGAAGTGGCTTTCTTCCAGAGCATTCTGGTCGCGCTGATCCTGTTGCCACTGGCGCTGGTCTGGGCGCCCTGGCCCGCGCCGTTCGCATGGGGGCTGGTGGCGCTGGGGGCGGTGCTGGCGGTGGCCTCGATGATGCTGCTGGCCTGGGCCTATGCGCGGGCCGAGGCGCAAGTGCTGGTGCCGCTCGAATATACCGCGTTCATCTGGGCTGCGCTGGTGGGCTGGCTGGCCTTTGCCGAACCGCTGACGCGCGGCACGCTGGGTGGCGTGGTGCTGATCGTGGCAGGCTGCGTGTTCGCCACCCGGCGCGGGAGTGGGGAAGGCACAAAGGCGCCGGGGCCGACAGCCCTTGAAGGGATGTGAGAGCCCGACCCAAAAGTCGGTCGGCGGAGGTTTGGCGAGGGATTTTGGGTCACCACAAGGAGGCTGAGAGCCCAGCGATGCTGGAAGCATCGTGGCGAACAGCCGACGCCGTGGTGGCGCAAAAGACACGCCAAACCGACCCGAAGGACTTTTGGGTCGGGCTCTGAGTGGCAGGTTCAGGCGCACGAAGCGCGCGCGTGATTGTTCGCAGGCGATGTTTCCTGTCGCGGAAGCCGGAATTTGCGATAGGATCGGTCTGCTCGCGACGATTCGGGCCGGTTTGCGGGGTGTCGCGCACGGTGTTTGAGCCCGGTGCATCCAGGGGTCATGCGATGGCCTGAAGGGGTGTGAGCGGCGAACTGCACCCATGTTGAGACAATAGTTCTGCTATTGCGTCGCAGTAAGGCAAATCCCGCAAATTTAGCGAAATCCCGCCCTTGACGGGGCCCCCGCGAAGGCGCAGGGGGCAGCCGTTCACGAGAGGCCATCCCGCGCATGTCGTGACCGTTCCGGTGGAACCGGTCGAAACTTTCGCGGCTGCGTCATCTCGCAACACGGCAGGAGGATTTCGCTTAGCCATGACCCAGGTCGGACAGGACTCGCTCGGCACGCGCAGCACGCTCAATGTTGGCGGCAAGAACGTCGCCTACTACTCTCTCAAGAAGGCCGCCGAAAAGGTCGGCGACATTTCGCGTCTGCCCTTCTCGATGAAGGTGCTGCTGGAAAACCTTCTTCGCTTCGAGGACGGTGGCTTCACCGTTTCGGCCGACGACGTCAAGGCGATCGTCGACTGGCAGAAGAACCCCTCGAGCAGCGCTGAAATCCAGTACCGCCCCGCGCGCGTGCTGCTTCAGGACTTCACCGGCGTTCCCTGCGTGGTGGACCTTGCCGCCATGCGCGACGCCATCGCCAAGCTCGGCGGCGACACCAGCAAGATCAACCCGCTGGTTCCCGTTCACCTGGTGATCGACCACTCGGTCATGGTCGACGAATTCGGCCACCCCAAGGCGTTCGAACAGAACGTCGAGATCGAGTACTACCGCAACGGCGAGCGCTACGACTTCCTCAAGTGGGGTTCCAAGTCGCTCTCGAACTTCCATGCGGTTCCCCCGGGCACCGGCATCTGCCACCAGGTGAACCTTGAGCACATCGCGCAGGCGGTGTGGACATCGGAAGACCAGGACGGCAACCTCGTCGCCTATCCCGACACTTGCGTCGGCACCGACAGCCACACCACCATGATCAACGGTCTGGGCGTGCTGGGCTGGGGCGTGGGCGGCATTGAAGCCGAAGCGGCCATGCTCGGCCAGCCGGTCTCGATGCTCGTCCCCGAAGTCGTCGGCTTCAAGTTCACCGGCGAACTTCAGGAAGGCGTGACCGCCACCGACCTCGTGCTGACCGCCACCAACATGCTGCGCAAGCATGGCGTGGTTGGCCGCTTCGTCGAATACTTCGGCCCCGGCCTTGCCGGCCTGACGCTCGCCGACCGTGCGACGCTCGCCAACATGGCCCCCGAATACGGCGCGACCTGCGGCTTCTTCGGCATCGACGAAAAGACCCTGGACTACATGCGCCTGACCGGCCGTGAAGAAGACCAGATCGCGCTCGTCGAGGCCTATGCCAAGGAACAGGGCTTCTGGATCGACCCCTCGGTCGAACCGATCTTCACCTCGACCCTCGAACTCGACCTCTCGACCGTCGTGCCCTCGCTCGCCGGTCCCAAGCGTCCGCAGGACAAGGTCGTCCTCCCCGAAGTGGACGACGTGTTCAACAAGGATCTGGGCGAAGTCTACAAGAAGACCCAGTCGCGCGTTCCGGTCGAAGGCAAGGCCCACGACATCGGCGACGGCGACGTGGTGATCGCGGCGATCACCAGCTGCACCAACACCTCGAATCCGGGCGTGCTGATCGCGGCTGGCCTCGTTGCCAAGAAGGCCGACGAATTCGGCCTCAAGCCCAAGCCCTGGGTCAAGACCTCGCTGGCCCCCGGCTCGCAGGTCGTCACTGACTACCTCGAAAAGGCCGGCCTCCAGTCGCACCTCGACTCGATCGGCTTCAACCTCGTGGGCTATGGCTGCACCACCTGCATCGGTAACTCGGGTCCGCTCGCCGAACCGATCAGCAAGGCGATCAACGAAAACGGCATCGTCGCCGCTTCGGTGATCTCGGGCAACCGCAACTTCGAAGGCCGCGTCAGCCCCGACGTGCGCGCCAACTTCCTGGCCTCGCCGCCGCTCGTGGTCGCCTATGCCCTCAAGGGCACCGTGGTCGAAGACTTCACCACGACCCCGATCGGCAAGAGCAAGGACGGCGTGGACGTCTACCTCAAGGATCTCTGGCCGACCAACGAGGAAGTCCACTCGGTCATGGCTGGCGCCATGGACCGTCCGATGTTCCAGGCCCGCTATGCCGACGTCTACAAGGGCGACAAGCACTGGCAGGCGATCAACGTGACGGGTTCGGAAACCTACTCGTGGCGTGCGGGCTCGACCTATGTGGCCAACCCGCCCTACTTCGAGGGCATGACGATGACCCCGGCTCCGCTGTCGGACATCGTGGGCGCCAAGCCGCTGCTGATCCTGGGCGACTCGATCACCACCGACCACATCTCGCCGGCCGGCTCGATCAAGGCCGACAGCCCGGCGGGCAAGTGGCTCCAGGAGCACCAGGTCGCCAAGGCCGACTTCAACTCCTACGGCGCGCGCCGTGGCCATCACGAAGTCATGATGCGCGGCACCTTTGCCAACATCCGTATCAAGAACGAGATGGTTCCGGGCACCGAAGGCGGCTTCTCGCGCTATGGCGATGAAGTGGGCGCGGTCTATGACGTCGCCCAGAAGTACAAGGCCGACGGCACCCCGATGGTGGTCATCGCGGGCAAGGAATACGGCACCGGTTCGTCGCGCGACTGGGCGGCCAAGGGCACCAACCTGCTCGGCGTGCGCGCCGTGATCGTCGAGAGCTTCGAGCGTATCCACCGCTCGAACCTGGTCGGCATGGGCGTGCTTCCGCTCCAGTTCCTCGACGGCCAGACCCGCCAGAGCCTGGGCCTGACCGGCGACGACGCCTTCACCATCGAAGGCATCGCCAACCTCCAGCCCCGCCAGACCGTGACCGTCAAGGTCACCCGCGCCGACGGCAGCAGCTTCACCTTCGAAGCCCTGTGCCGCATCGACACGGCCAACGAGCTGGAATACTTCAACAACGGTGGCATCCTGCACTACGTGCTGCGCAAGCTGGCGGCCTGACGGCCACCAGCGCACCGTCGCTGATCTGAAAAAGGGGCGGTCCTGCAAAGGGCCGCCCTTTTTCGTTGTGCGGGTGAGGAGGGGGGAACAGGGAGGGGGCAACAGGCCCGGCGCAGCGATGCAGACAGGCCAACGAAAAAGGGACGGCTTCCCCCCGAAAGCCGTCCCCCCGTGGAGACCGTCAGGTCACGACTGCTGCCGTGGGCCCGATCCGTGGTTTCAGGCCACCTGACGGCTCCTGCCCCAGCGCTGACGCGCGACCAGTGCTGCGGCTGCGGCTCCGAAGAGGAGGACCATCGAGGGTTCGGGCACGTCGGTGCCGCCGTTGGTGGTCCCGCTGCTGGTGCTTCCGTTCGACGAACTGCTGGACGATGAAGACGAAGAGGAAGACGTCGACGAGGACGACGAAGTGGAGGTCGACGACGACGTTGATGTCGAACTCGATGTCGACGAGCTGGACGACGTGCTCGTCGAGACATTGCCCGAAGACGTCGAGACGTTGCCGCTCGACGTGGACACGTTGCCGCTGGAGGTCGAGACATTGCCGCTCGACGTGGATACGCTGCCGCTGGAGGTGGACACGTTGCCACTGGACGTGGAAACATTTCCGCTCGACGTGGACCCGCCAGAGGTAGAAGTCGATCCGCCCGAGGTGGACGTGGACGTCGACCCGGTGCTGGTCGAGGAGACCACCACGTTCCCGCCGCCGCCACCGCTGCCGCCAAAGAACCCGCCGAAGAACCCGCCGCCAAAGCCGCCGAAGCCCCCCACGGGGCCCCCGCCGATGACCACCGGCACGCCGCCGCTGCCACCCGGATCGGTCGGGAGAGGGGCCATGTAGGGGCCCGGATCGGCGGCCGCATATTGGGGAGCCGCCGGCACGCAGGCAGGCGCTGGCGGGGCGGCGACGATCTTGCGGTAGCGATGGACCTTGCGGTGAACCACGCGCTTGATCGGGCGCGGCTTGGCCTGCTTGATCTTGATCGGCTTGATATGGTGGATCTCGCCGGTGGACGGCGCTTCGGAGACGTGAACCGCGCCCCCGCCCAGAACCGCGCCACCTGCCGCGCAGGCCGCCAGTTTCGCCAATGCCATCCTAACCGACATGATCATCGCTCTCGCTAGAGCCCGGAGCGGAACTGCTTCGGGCGCCGAATTCGTGAACGGGGTCTAGCAGCGAACGCTTAACAGGCCACTTCCCCGTCTGTGCCTGTGAACAACGCAGATCAGCAGCCCAGCGTCCATGGCATTAACCGGGTTTGACGCCTCTGGATTGCGATATTTTGCCGCAAAGGCACCGGTGGGGTTAACTCTGTCCCAATCTGGAACTTCCCGCGCGCCCAGTGTTGCCGTTTCCGACAGGTGGGCGCGCCCGTTCAGTCCTGCGGATCGAACAGGCCGGGCAGGGTGCCCGCGGGGGCCTGGCCACTGGGCGGGGTGATTCCCAGATGCTGCCAGCCCCGGTCGTTGAGGCAGCGCCCGCGCGCTGTGCGCGCGACGAGGCCGAGCTGGATCAGATAGGGCTCGATCACTTCCTCGATCGTGTCGCGCGGCTCCGACAGGCCCGCGGCGAGCGTTTCGACACCCACCGGGCCGCCCTTGTAGATGTCGGCGATCATCATCAGGTAGCGGCGGTCCTGAAGATCGAGGCCGAGCGAATCGACCTCAAGACGGGTCAGCGCCTGATCGGCGAGGCCCTGGGTGATCGCCCCGTCGCCCATCACTTGCGCAAAGTCGCGCACGCGGCGCAGCAGGCGCCCGGCCACGCGCGGGGTGCCGCGCGCGCGCTGGGCAATCTCGCGCGCGCCGCCCGCATCGATGCCCACGCCCAGCAGGTTCGCCCCGCGCGTCACCACGCGTTCCAGTTCGGCCACGGTGTAGAATTGCAGGCGCACCGGAATGCCGAAGCGGTCGCGCAGCGGGGTCTGCAACAGGCCCTGCCGGGTCGTCGCGCCGATCAGCGTGAAGGGCGGCAGGTCGATCCGCACCGAGCGCGCCGAGGGGCCTTCGCCGATCATCAGGTCGAGCGCGCGGTCTTCCATGGCCGGATAGAGCACTTCCTCGACCACCGGATTGAGGCGGTGGATTTCGTCGATGAACAGGACATCGCCCGCTTCCAGATTGGTGAGCAGCGCGGCCAGATCGCCCGACTTGGCGATCACCGGCCCCGAGGTGGAGCGGAAGCTGACGCCCAGCTCGCGCGCGATGATCTGCGCCAGCGTGGTCTTGCCCAGACCCGGCGGCCCGAAGAACAGCACATGGTCCATCGCCTCGCGCCGCTGCTTGGCGCTTTCGATGAAGATTTTCAGGTTTTCGCGCGCGGCCTCCTGACCGACGAATTCGGCCAGCGTCTTGGGGCGCAGCGCGGCGTCGAGGTCTTCGGCCTGGGGCTGGGCGGACAGAAGCGGATTGTCGGTCATGAAAGGGTCACTGCAACCAGATTGTCCGCCAGGCGTGGAAGAGGGCGGAACGGAAACACCCCACGATCCTCCCCGCGCGCGGGGAGGTGGCAGGCCGAAGGGCTGACCGAGGGGTTTTTTGCGGAGGGGGTTCGGGCGGTGTGGCTTGGGAAAGGGAGGGCCCCTCCGTCAGCCCTGCGGGCTGCCACCTCCCCATTGCATGGGGAGGATCGAATGGAGTGTGGCCCATTGCATGGGGAGGATCTGATGAGGGGGCGCATCAGCCTGTTGCCCGTTTGAGGGCCACGCGCACGAGGTCGTTGAGGCGGGCGTCTTCGCCCAGTTCGTTGAGCGCGAAGGCCACCGCGCTCGATGCCACGGCAGGCTTGAAGCCGAGGTTTTGCAGGGCCGAGACGGCGTCCATGCTGGCCGAGCCTGCCGGGAGCGCCATATCGGCCCCTCCGGCCTCTCCGGCCACGCCCAGGCCGCCCGAGAGGCCGGCGAGGCCCCCGGCCTTGTCCTTGAGTTCGTTGACGATGCGGCTGGCGAGCTTGGGCCCCACGCCATTGGCGCGCGCCACCATCGCCGCGTCGCCCCCGGCGCAGGCGCGTTGTAGTTCTTCGGCCGAGAGCGCCGAGAGGATCGCCAGCGCGACCTTGGAACCCACGCCCTGAACCGCCGTGAGCAGGCGGAACCACGCCCGCTCGCCCGCGCTGGCAAAGCCGATCAGGCGCTGGTCGGTCTCGCTCACCTGCATTTCGGTGTGGATCACCACCTTGTCGCCGCGCACGCCCAGATGCGTGAGCGTCTTGCCCGAGCAATGGACCAGATACCCGACGCCGTTGACGTCGATGATGGCCCAGTCCGGGCCGGTGTCGTCGAGAATGCCGGTAAGCTTGGCGATCATGGTTTGTTCCCTATGGCAGGGATGCCGCGCGGGCGCAACAGGGGAGGAGCCTAGCGGTGGCTGCCCAGCATGTTGGCGTGGGTGATCGCCACGGCGAGCGCGTCGGACGCATCTTCGCCCGCCAGCTTCACGCCGGGGAGCAGGATTTTCAGCATGTGCTGGATCTGCTGCTTTTCGGCCCCGCCCGTGCCGACCAGCGCCTTCTTGATGACCTTGGTCGAATATTCGGCGACCGGCATCCCCGAGCGCGCGAGGCTGAGCATCGCGACGCCGCGCGCCTGCCCCAGCTTGAGCGTCGATTGCGGGTTCACGTTGACGAAGACTTCTTCCACCGCCCCGGTATCGGGGCGGTGGCGAAGGATCACGTCGGTCAGCGCCGCGTCGAGTTCGACCAGGCGCTGGGCCATGGTGGCCTTGGCGTCGGTGCGGATCTGGCCATTGGCGATATGGCTCAACCGGCTGCCCGCCTTGGCCACGAGACCCCAGCCGGTGCAGGTCAGGCCGGGGTCGACGCCCAGAATGATCATGGAATAAGCATCATCACGCCGGGCCGATCAGCCCAGCTTTTCCATGACGTCGTCGGGGATTTCGTAGTTGCCCCAGACGGTCTGCACGTCGTCGTCGTCGTCGAGCACGTCGATCAGCTTGAGCAGCGTGGCCGCGTCGTCGACCGAGACCGAAGTCTTCAGGCTCGGCTTCCAGGCCAGCTTGACCGCTTCGGCTTCGCCCAGAACCTTTTCCAGTTCGCGGCTAACCGGGTGCAGGCTGTCGATCGAGGTCCAGATCTGGTGCTGGTCTTCGTCCGATTCCACGTCGTCGGCGCCCGCTTCGATGGCCGCTTCGAGAACCTTTTCCTCGTCACCCACGCTGGCGGGGTATTCGATCAGGCCGAGGCGTTCGAAGCCGTGGCTGACCGCGCCCGAAGCGCCCAGGTTGCCGCCGTTCTTGGCAAAGGCGGTGCGCACGTTGGTGGCGGTGCGGTTGCGGTTGTCGGTCAGCGCCTCGACGATGATGGCCACGCCGCCCGGACCATAGCCCTCGTAGCGCACTTCTTCATAGTTCTCGCCGTCGCCCTTGCTGGCCTTGTCGACCGCGCGCTGGATGTTGTCCTTGGGCATCGACTGCGCCTTGGCGGCGTTGATCGCGGCGCGCAGGCGGGGGTTCATGTCCGGGTCGGGCATGCCCATCTTGGCGGCCACGGTGATTTCGCGGCTGAGCTTGGAGAACATCGCCGAGCGCTTCTTGTCCTGCGCGCCCTTGCGATGCATGATGTTCTTGAATTTGGAATGGCCTGCCATGGTCCTGCTTCTTGCGGCTTGTGGGGTGGGATGTCTTGGCCAGCCCCCTAGCCCAAGCGGGGCAAAACGGCAATGTTTGCCATGATGCCCGGCTTTGCCGTTACGCTGGGCCATGACGCCGGGCTGTTCGGGCACACCTGCCGTTAAGGCCTTGCGCGATAGGGCTGGGCGCCATGATCCTCACCACGTTTGTTTCCGCGTTCGTTTCCGCCGCGCGCGCTTTCCTTGCCTTTCTGCGTCATCCGCGCTGGTCGGTCCCGCTCGGGCTCGGCTCGGGCGAGGGGCGCTCGCTCTGGGCGGGGGCGAGCGCGCTCTATCTGGCCGTGCTCGTGCTCGTGCTGGGGCCCTTGCTGCATGTCTGGCAGAAGCTCATGAGCCTGCCCGCGCCCGAGGCGTTTGGCGAGGTTTCGCCGATGCTGCTGGTGCCGGTGGTCGTGCTGGTCGCGCCGCTGGGGGAAGAGGCGATCTTTCGCGGCTGGCTGGGCGGGCGTCCGCGCGGCTTCGCTCTGCTGGGCGCGCTGGTGGTGCTGGCAGGCGCGCTCTGGACGATGCGCGACGGGGCGGCCCATCCCTTGAGCCTGCTGGTGGCGCTGCTGGCGCTGCTGGGCGGGGCGGGGGGCTGGTGGGCCCTGCGCAGGCGGGCGGTGCCCGGCTGGTTCGTGACCGCGTTTCCGGGGCTGTTTGCGGTGCAGGCGGCGGTCTTCGCGCTGTTTCACCTGACCAATTACCCGAGGCCGGGCGGCTGGGCCGCGCTGGCGCTGGTGCCGATGGTCCTGCCGCAATTGTGGGCGGGGCTGGTCTTCGGCTTCATCCGGGTGAGGGTGGGCCTGCCCGCCGCGATTGCTGCCCATGGGCTGGGCAATCTCGCGGCGGTGGCTTTGGCGAGGTTTCTTGGCTGAGAAAATTCGCTTTTGCGAATTTTCTGTTCGGCACCGGCCCGCTCCCCCACCCGGCCTCCCATAGGGTACTATCGTAGGGAGGCCAGCCCCCTCAGCGAAAACGTCCCCCGGACGTTTTCGTGTTCTTCGGGACGGGAGCGGGCCGGTGCCGAACGATCCGAAACTGTGTTTCGGATCTTCAAACCATCAATCGATGCCGAGCGCGTTCTTGTAGACGTCGAGGATGGCTTCCATCTCGCGGCGGTCGTCGGGCTTCATCTTCCGCAGGCGGACGATCTGGCGCATGATCTTGGCGTCATAGCCGGCGGCCTTGGCTTCGTTGTAGACGTCCTTGATGTCGTCGCCGATGCCCTTCTTTTCCTCTTCGAGGCGCTCGATGCGTTCGATCAGAAGGCGCAGGCGGTCGTCAGCGGCGTCGGCCATGAGAAATCTCCGAAAATGTTCAAAAGGGGTGGCCGCTTGAGGCCGTCAGGCGCGTGCTGATAGCCGCGCGCGCGGATTCGGGCAAAGCGGGGCCTGTGGATAGAATCGCGGCCAGATGCGATCGGCTGTGGTCAGCCGCGCACTTCGGCGTTCTTCTTCAGGCTTTCGTCCATGCGGGCCAGTTGTTCGGGCGTGGCTTCGGTTTGATAGCGCGCCTTCCACTCGGCGGCGGGAAGCCCGTGGATCACTTCGCGCGCGGTGGCCTTGTCGAGCCCGGCGCCCGCCTCGTTGATCCAGTCGGCGAGGCAATTGCGGCAGAATCCGGCCAGACCCATCAGGTCGATGTTCTGCGCGTCGTGGCGCTGGCGCAGATGGCGGACCAGATGGCGGAAGGCCTGGGCGGCCACGGCATCGGGCAGGGAGTCGAGAGGATCAGGGCTGGGCGCCGGGTAATTCGTATCCATGGTTCAGGTTCCCTTGGGTTTTGCCCCCGCATAGGCCATAGCGAGCCGGGATTGGAAGCCCTCCAAGGGCTCAGAAAAAGGGAGTTGTCGCATCGTGGCCCAGCCCGACAAGCGTGATCGCAAGGTCAAGATCCTCGCCACCGTGGGACCGGCGAGCCGATCCCCCGAAATGCTCGAAAAGCTGTTCCACGCCGGGGCCGATGCCTTCCGCGTCAACATGAGCCATGGCGACCACGCCACCCATGCCGAAACGATCGCCAATATCCGCGCGCTCGAAGCGAAAGTGAAGCGCCCGATTACCGTGCTGTGCGACCTTCAGGGGCCCAAGCTGCGCGTGGGCACGTTCCGGGAAGGGCGCGCGGTGATCCGCCATTCGGGCCATTTCACGCTCGACCGCAATCCCGAACCGGGCGATGAAACCCGCGTCTGCCTGCCCCATCCCGAGCTGTTCGGCATCCTCCAGAAGGGCCAGCGCCTGCTGATCGACGATGGCAAGCTGCGCCTGCGGGTCATCCGGGCCGAGGCCGACTCGATCCTCTGCTCGGCCGAAGTGGGCGGGGTGATCTCCGATCGCAAGGGTGTGAACGTGCCCGATGCGGTCGTGCCGGTGCCCGCGCTGACCGAAAAGGACCGCCGCGACCTGGCCTTTGCCGTCGAGCACATGGCCGACTGGATCGCGCTCTCGTTCGTCCAGCGTCCCGAGGACGTGGCCGAAGCCCGCCGCCTGATGGGCGGGCAGGGCGCGCTGATGGCCAAGATCGAGAAGCCGGCGGCGATTTCGCGCCTCGAAGAGATCATCGAGCTGTCTGACGGCATCATGGTCGCGCGTGGCGACCTTGGTGTCGAACTCAACCCCGAGGAAGTGCCCCCGCTGCAAAAGCGCATCGTGGAAAGCGCGCGCCGCCAGGGCAAGCCGGTGGTCGTGGCCACGCAGATGCTCGAATCGATGATCGAGGCGCCCACGCCCACCCGCGCCGAAGTGTCCGACGTGGCCAATGCGGTCTATGACGGGGCCGACGCGGTCATGCTCTCGGCTGAAACGGCGGCGGGCGCCTGGCCCGAGGAAGCCGTGGCGATCATGAACCGCATCGCCGTGCAGGTCGAAAGCGATCCGGGCTATGGCGCGCGGGTCCACTTCATCGAGACCCTGCCCGACCCTACCACCTCCGACGCGCTGGCTCAGGCCTGTGCCTCGATCGCGCAGACCCTGCCGATTGCCGGGATCATCGTGTTCACGGGCTCCGGCTCGACCGCGCGGCGCGTGGCGCGCGAGCGGCCCGGCGTGCCGATGCTGGTGCTCACCCCTTCCGAGCGCACCGCGCGCAAGGTGGGCCTGCTGTGGGGCGCCCATGCCGTGGCCACCAAGGACATCGGCAGCTTCGAGGAAATGATCGCCAAGGGCAAGCGCATGGCCCTGCGCCACGACTTCGGGGTGGCCGGTTCGAAGCTGGTGGCGCTGGCCGGGGTGCCCTTCGGCACGCCGGGGGCGACCAACCTGCTCCATGTGGTGACTTTGGTTGGCGACGAACTCAAGCGCCATCAGGCCGCCGATTAAGAGTCTGATTCGAAATTCGCCGAAGAGGCGAATTTCGGTTCGGCACCGGCCCACTCCCCCACCCGACCTCCCATAGGGTACTATCGTTGGGAGGTCGGCCCCCTCAGCGAAAACGTCCCCCGGACGTTTTCGTGTTCTTCGGGACGGGAGTGGGCCGGTGCCGAACGATCCGAAACGAAAGTTTCGGATCAGACACCAAGGCGCTTTTTCAGATGCTTCGCGCCGGGTGGATCAGCCGTGGTTCACCCGCGCGAGGGTCAGGCCCGAGGTGACCCGCTCGGCGGCAAGGACCTGGTTCTTGCCGTTGGCCTTGGCCAGATAGAGCGAGGCATCGGCATCGGGGATCAGCTCCTCGCCGCGCACGGTGGTTTCGGGCATGGCGGCCACGCCGAGCGAGGCGCTGACCGGGCAGCCATGCATGTCGCTGAGCGCAAGGATACGCAGGCGGATCTGCTCGGCCTTGGCCGCCGCATCGTCGAGCGGGCAATCGGGCAGGATGGCGATGATTTCCTCGCCACCATAGCGGCAGACCACATCGGTGGGCCGCAGCGCGCCCATGACTTGCGCCGAGGCGTCGCGCAGCACCGAATCGCCCTTGGCATGACCGTGCTGGTCGTTGAGCGACTTGAAGTTGTCGAGATCGATCATGATCACCGCGGTCGAGCTGCCCGAGCGGTTAGACAGCGCGAGGAAGCGTTCGAGCGTGTCTTCCATGTAGCGGCGGTTGTAGAGCCCGGTCAGCGGATCGCGCAGCGATTGTGTGCGCAACCGGTCGCGCAGGGCGATGTTGGACAGCGCGAGCGACATCGAATCGGCCAGCGCATGGCCCAGATTGCGCACGCCCGCGTTTTCTTCGGCAATGTCCGAGCCATGGAGGGCGCCCTCGCGGGTGAGCACGAGCAGGCCCTGAACCTGCCCTGCGGCCATCATCGGGATTTCCAGCACCGAGTTGTTTCCGGCATGGTGCGCGCAGCACAGGCCACCTTCGATGGGCGCGTTGAGGTGGGCCTTGCCGCGCTTGAGCGCCCAGCAATTGGCCGGGGCGAGCGATTCGGTGATGACATGGCCCCCGCCCAGATCCCAGCTGCGCGCCAGATCGAGCCGGTCGCGCGAATTGTTGAGCACATAGAGCGCCGCGCCATAGCCGGGCAGCAGGCGCCGCGCGGTGACCATCAGCACGGCGCCGGCTTCCTCGTTGGTTTCGGCAGCCTGGAGCATGTCGGTCATGGCGAAGAGTTCGGCGGTGCGCCGCCGCGCCTGCTCGGAATCGGCGCGCATGTGCTGTTCGTGATGGTGCTGGGCGATCAGGATCGAGCGGAACAGCACGAGGCAGGCGACCACCGTGACCTGAAGGAACAGCGCGGCCACCAGCAGCGGATAGCCGACGCCCTCGTAATAGCGGTCGAACAGGTCGTGGAGCGCGACCATGATGATCGAGAGCGCCTGCATGACGACAGCGCCCGCATACATCATCCCGAAGCGCTGGCGCATGCCCGCGCGCGCGGCGATGATCCGTATCCTGCGGATCAGGTAGGGAACCTTCCTTCGGCGCTTGTAGGATACTGGCACAAGTCTCTCGCATTGCCCGTGCCGCCCCCGAAAAGGGAGCGGCCATCGGGGCAAGGCCTTAGACCGGTGGGTAGCGCGGCGCGCTGAAAGCCCGCCTCCGCATCAATGCTTAAGCACTTGTGCGGTTAACAGGGCTTTCTACGTTGCGGAGAACGGGTGAGGCCCGATGCCAGCTTCGGTATCAGCCGCGCGCGCCGAACAGGGCCGAGCCCACGCGGATGTGGGTGGCGCCCAGCTGGATCGCGACCTCGAAATCCTCGCTCATGCCCATCGAGCGCCCTTCGAGGCCATGGTCGGCGGCCAGCTTGTCGAGCAGGGCAAAGAACGGCGCGGCCTCGATTCCCGCCGGCGGCACGCACATCAGGCCCAGCACCGGAAGGTCGGCCTGGCGCGCTTGCGTCAGCAGGGCGGGCAGGTCGGCAATCGCGCAGCCGCCCTTCTGCTCCTCGGCGCCGATGTTGACCTGGACGAACAGGGGCACGCGGCGCCCGGTCTTGTCCATCGCGCGGGCCAGCGCCGTCAGCAGCGAGGGGCGGTCGAGCGAATGGATCACATCGAACAGCCGCACCGCATCCTCGGCCTTGTTCGATTGCAACTGGCCAACCAGATGGAGCGCGATGTCCGGGCATTCCTCGCGCAGGGCGGGCCACTTGGCTTCGGCTTCCTGCACGCGGTTCTCGCCGAACACGCGCTGGCCTTGCGCGATCAGCGGGCGGATGGCGGGGGCCTCGTGGGTCTTGGAGACGGCGACGAGGGTGATCTCCCCGATCTGGCGCTGGGCGATGCGCGCAGCCTGCGCCATGCGCTCGCGCACGTCGGCAAGCGGAGAGAAAGCGGGCGAGGAGGAGGAAAGGATGGGCTCTGGTCCGGTCATGGCGCGGTGCTATAGCGCGGCCATGGCAAAGCGCCACCCTGTCCCGCGCCTGCTGTTGATCAGCGATGCGCGCAACGATGCCTTTCTGGCCCGCGCCCTCGCGCGCCTGCCGCGCGGCGCGCAAGGTCAGGGGGGGGCAAGCGGGCTGGTGTTCCGGCACTATCACCTCGATCCGCCCGCGCGGGCGCGACGCTTTGCCGCCTTGCGCAAGCTGGCGCGGGCCCATGGCGTGATGCTGATCGCGGCAGGGCCGCCTTGTGGGCGGGGCGCGCAAGGACGCTATGGCGCGCCCGGAACGCTGGCGCGGGTGCCGGGCCCGCCGCAGTCTGGCTTGCGGCTTGCCACCGCGCACAACGGGCGCGAGATCGGGCAGGCGGTGCGCGCGCGGGCCGATGCGGTGCTGCTTTCGCCGGTGTTCCCCACGCGCAGCCATCCGGGTGGGCGGGTGCTGGGAGGCTTGCGCTTTGCCCTGCTGGCGGCGCGCTGCCCGCTGCCGGTTCTGGCACTGGGCGGCATGGACGCGGCGCGCGCGCGGCGGCTGGTGGCCCCGCAGGGGCCCGCCCATGGCTGGGCCGCGATAGATGGGCTGAGTGGCTGATTCGAAATTCGCCGAAGAGGCGAATTTCGGTTCGGCACCGGCCCGCTCCCCCACCCGGCCTCCCATAGGGTACTATCGTAGGGAGGCCGGGTGGGGGAGCGGGCCGGTGCCGAACAATCCGAAACGACAGTTTCGGATCAGACAAGGAACGCGCGACAAGTCGCAGAAAACCGTGGATTTCTGGCAGGATTCTTGACCCGGTCGCGGCTTGGGGCGATGATGGGGGCGAAGGGAAATACAGGTATCATGGCATCGCGGGCTCTCATCTCCAACCGTCCGGGCACCCGTGTCGGGCCCAACTGGCGGGCTGTCCTGCGCCGCAGCGTGCGGCGCAGTGTCGAGTTGATCGGCGGGGCCGCGCTGTTTTTGGCGATGGCGTTCCTCGCGCTTGCGCTGGCCAGCTATACCCAGACCGATCCTTCGGGCAGCACCGCTTCGGGCAGCCCGGTGGAGAACTGGATGGGGCTGGGCGGGGCCTGGGCGGCCGAGCGCGTGCTGCTGGTCTTCGGCCTGCCCGGCGTGCTGATCGTGCCCTTGCTGTTCGTCTTCGGGCGGCGCCTGTGGGCCGCAGCGGGCGACGAGAGCCAGACTGTGGGCGAAACCACCGGCGATGACGACGACGAAGGCGCCGCGCCCGGCGATCCGGCGTGGTGGCGTCTGGTGCTCGGGCTCGTGGCGGCGATGATGCTGGGGGGCACGGCGCTTTCGCTCGCGTTCAGCGGGCTGGCGCCCGGTTCGGGGGGGAGCCTTCCGGCCGGGTTTGGCGGGCTGGGCGGCCTTCTGGGGGCGGCGGCGATTCGCGCGCTCGCCCATCTCGTGCCGGTGGCGCAGGGCTGGATCATCGGCGTTCTGGCAGTGGCTGTGCTGGGCGCCGGGCTGTTTCTGGGGGGGCGTGTCTTCGCGCTCGACTGGCGGCGCCTGCTGACCGTTCCGGCGGTGCTGCGCCGCGCCCCGCGCGTGGACGAGGATGGCGAGCCGATCCCCGCCCGCCAGCGCCGCGCGCCCAAGGCCAAGGCGGACGAGACCGGACAGGCCGCGCATGACGATGACGAGGACGAAGCCGGGCACGACGACGACGTGCCGTTCGACACGCGCAGCCCGGTGATCCCCGCCGATGCGGCAGCGCCCCGCCGCCCGACCGAGATTTCCGATCCCCAGCGCACCCCGGCCCCGGCGGCCAAGGCCCCCGCGCGCCAGAACGACCTGTTCGACAAGTTCGCGCTTCCGGCCATCGAGTTGCTGGAGGAGCCGCCCGTCAACAGCCAGCCCAAGATTGACAAGCTGGGCCTCGAACGCAACGCGCGCCTGCTCGAAAACGTGCTCGACGATTTCAACGTGAAGGGCGAGATCACCGCCGTGCGCACCGGCCCGGTGGTCACGATGTACGAACTCGAACCCGCGCCGGGCATCAAGTCGAGCCGGGTGATCGGCCTGGCCGACGACATCGCCCGCAACATGAGCGCGATTTCCGCGCGCGTTTCGGCCATTCCGGGCCGCACGGTCATGGGTATCGAACTGCCCAATGCGGTGCGCGACATGGTGGCCTTTCGCGAGCTGGTGGGCTGCGACAAGTTCGTCAACGCCAAGGGCCTGCTGCCGATCATTCTGGGCAAGGACATCGCGGGCGAACCCATCGTCGCCGATCTGGCCACGATGCCCCACCTGCTGGTGGCGGGCACCACCGGCTCGGGCAAGTCGGTCGGGCTCAACTGCATCCTGCTCTCGCTGCTCTACCGGCTCACCCCGGCGCAGTGCCGGATGATTCTGGTCGATCCCAAGGTTCTCGAACTCAAGTCCTACGACGACATTCCCCACTTGCTCTCGCCCGTGGTGACCGAGCCGGCCAAGGCCGTGCGCGCGCTGAAATGGGCGGTCGAGGAAATGGAGCGCCGCTATCGCCAGATGTCGTCGATCGGCGTGCGCAACCTCTCGGGCTTCAACGAAAAGGTCCGCGCGGCGCAAAGCAAGGGCAAGCCGCTGGGTCGCCGCATCCAGGTCGGCTTCGATCCCGAGACGGGCGAGGAATTGTTCGAGGAACAGCAGCTCGAATATCAGGTCCTGCCCCAGATCGTGGTCATCGTCGACGAACTGGCCGACCTCATGGTGACGGTGGGCAAGGAAATCGAAGTCCTGATCCAGCGTCTTTCGCAAAAGAGCCGCGCGGCGGGCATCCACCTGATCATGGCCACGCAGCGCCCGTCGGTCGATGTCATCACCGGCGTCATCAAGGCCAACCTGCCCACGCGAATCTCGTTTGCCGTCACCAGCCGCATCGACAGCCGCACGATCCTGGGCGAACAGGGCGCCGAACAGCTGCTGGGCAAGGGCGACATGCTCTACAAGCCCGCCACCGACCCGATCCGCCGCGTCCACGGCCCCTTCGTGAGCGACGAGGAAGTCGAACGCGTGGCCGACCACTGGCGCGGTCAGGGCAAGCCTGACTATGTCGATTCGGTCACCGAGGAGCCCGAAGAAGGCTCGTATGGGTTCGATGAACTCGATACCTCGGACAACCCGGAGGATCGCAAGTACCGTCAGGTCTGCCAGCTCGTGTTCGAAAGCCAGAAGGCGTCGGCCAGCTGGATTCAGCGCCAGATGGGCGTGGGCTACAACACCGCGTCCAAATGGATCGAGCGCATGGAGCAGGACGGCCTCGTGGGCCCGGCCAACCATGTCGGCCGCCGCGAAATCTATCGCGACAAGGACGGCAACCCGCTCTGATACCCCTCCGTCAGCCCTGACGGGCTGACACCTCCCCGCAAGCGGGGAGGATCTTGAAATCCTCCCCATGCAATGGGGAGGGGGACCGCCCGCGCAGCGGGTGGTGGAGGGGCCGGTGGTGGAGGGGAAAAATTCAGCCCTGCGGCGCGCGCAAGCTGGCGGTCGCCTCGCCGACCAGCGCGGTCACTTCATCCTCGCCCAGCACGCGGCGCGGTTCATAGCCCAGCCCCATGCGCGCGGTGCGCCGCCAGGCTTCGCAATAGAGCCCCTTGTTCGGGCCGAACGCGCGCAGGACATGGGCGGCCAGACGCGGCGGCGCATCGGGCGCATAGGCGCGCGAGAACAGCGCCATGTCGGCCAGCCACGGCCCGACCATGACCCAGCCGTGATCCTCGGCCACCACTTCGCCCGCCACGCTCAGCGTGCCTTCCACGACATGGATCGGCGCATCGAGCCCGCGGGCAAGGTGGACGGCATAGGCGGCATTGAGCATCGGCGCGGTGACGGCCTTTCCGGCCATGACCTTGAGCACGTCCTGCGCGCGCGTGGCCATCAGCGCCTTGTCGTCCTCGCTCGGCGCCCAGGTCTTGACCGCGCGCGCGGCGTCCCAGGAATGCGTGGCGGCAACAAGGCGGCCCAGACGGGCAAGAGCAAGGTCAGTGGTCATGGGCGCGCCCCTTAGGCGGGTTCAGGCGCCGGTGCCATCCCAAAATGGCGCGGCGATCTCGGGCGTGATGCGCAAGATACGCCCGCTCGCGCGGTCCAGCAGCGCCCATGTCGTGCGCGCGCTGACGATGATTTTGCCCGCCGCATTGGCGAAATCGACCCGCCGGTCGAACCGCGCGCCATGGGGCGGATCGGGGATGAAGGTGGTGGCGGTCACGCTCTCGCCCAGCTTCACATTGCCGCGATAGTCGATCTCGTGCCGGGTCACGACCCAGATCGTGGCCTCGCGATGGGCTTGCGGAGCGACATGTTCCCAGTGACTGACGGCGATCTGTTCCATCCAGTGGACCCAGACGGCGTTGTTCACGTGGCCGAGCTCGTCGATGTGCTCGGGCGCGGCAGTGAACACGAGGGAGTAGGGCTCGGCCATGGCGCCGAAGATAACACGCCGGGACAGAAAGGAAAACAGGGGGAAGGCGCGCGCCATCCCCCCTGCGGAACGGGTCAGTCCGCCCAGTAGAGCGCGGTCGGATTGTCGATCAGCAGCTTGCGCTGAAGCTCGACCGTGGGGGCGATGCGCGGGATCATGTCGACCAGATGCCCGTCGTCGGGAATGGCGCTCTGCATGTTGGGGTGGGGCCAGTCGGTGCCCCACAGCACGCGGTCCTGATAGTCGGCCACCAGCGGGGCGACGGCACGGGCAAAGGCATCCCACGGGGCGCCCGCCGCATCGAGGCGGTCGGGGCAGGTCGCCTTGAACCAGATGTCGGGCCGCGAATCGAGGAATGCGCGAAAGGCCTTCATGTCGGCGCCATCGGGCCCTTGCCTCACATCCGGGCGGCCCATGTGGTCGATCACCAAGGGCACGGGGATGGCGTCCATGAACGGGCGCAGGTCCTCAAGGATGTCGGCCTCGAAATAGATCACCACGTGCCAGCCCCTGGGCAGGCGCTTGGCCACTTCGAGGAACTTGTCCCTGGGCGCATCGTCGACGAGGCGCTTGAGGAAATTGAAGCGGATGCCGCGAATGCCGCCGTCATGGAGCGCGGCCAGCCCTTCTTCCGAAATCGCCGGATCGACGACGGCCACGCCGCGCGCCTTGCCGTTCGATCGGGCGATGGCGTCGAGCGTGGCGGCATTGTCGGTCCCGTGGCAACTGGCCTGGACGATCACGTTCTTCGCAAAGCCGAGATGATCGCGCAGGGCAAACAGCATGTCCGGCCCGGCGTCTTGTGGCAGGTACTTGGCCTTGGCGCTGAACGGGAAGCGCGCCATCGGGCCAAAGACGTGGCAATGCGCGTCGATGGCGCCGGGCGGCGGGGTGTAGGCCGGCTTCGACGGGGCGCCATGCCAGGAAACGATCCGTTCGCTCATCTTTGTCATCCTCTCCTTGGCGGCATTCAGCCGAATACCGTGCCGTCCATCAGCTTGCGCGCGGTGCGCAGAAGGGCGGCGGTCCGCACCGCGCCTTCCTCGTCCACTTCCAGAACGCAGCTCATCTCGCCGGTCGGATGCTCGACCGAGAGCGTCTTGCGCGCGCCATCAGCCACGTGCGCGACTTGCGCGGCGGGCGAGTCTTCGAGCAGGCAGGCCGTCGCCACCGAGACTGCGCCCAGCACGCCGATCGTGGCATGGGCGCGATGGGGAATGAAGCTGCGCACGGTGACCGCGCCGCCATGGCGCGGCGGGGCCACCAGCATCATCTTGGGCACCGATTTTTCCCTGACATCGCCAAGGTTCATCAGCGGCCCCACTTCGAGGCGGATCGCCTCGATCCGGGTCTTGAGGTCGCTGGCCGCATCGAGCCAGTCGCGGTCCTCGTAGCCGGTGATCCCCAGGTCCTGCGCCTGCATCACCACGCAGGGCATGCCGTTGTCGATCAGCGTGACAGGCACGCCCTGTATCACATCGACGGCATGGCCCGTGGGCAGCAACGCGCCGCAGCTCGATCCGGCGGTGTCGCGAAATTCGAGCGGGACCGGCGCATGGGTGCCCGGCACCCCGTCGATCGCGGCCTCGCCCGCATACGTGGGCACGCCGCCGGGTGTCCGGACGGTGGCCACCGCGACTTGCCCTGTGTTTTCCATGAAGATCGCCACGCGGGTTTCCTCGCCCGTGGCGGCCACCAGCCCGCGCTCGATGGCAAAGGGGCCGACCCCGGCCAGGATATTGCCGCAGTTCTGCGCGTCGGTCACGATGGCCTGATCGACGAAGACCTGAAGGAACAGGTAATCGACATCGATTCCTTCGCGGTTCGATTTGCTGACCACGGCGACCTTGCTGGTCAGCGGATCGGCGCCGCCCAGCCCGTCGATCTGGCGCGGATCGGGCGAGCCCATCACCGCCAGCAGGAACGCATCGCGCGTGGGCGTGTCGGCGGGGAGATCGTCCTTGAGGAAATAGCCGCCCTTCGAGGTGCCGCCGCGCATCCACATGCAGGGGGCCGAATGTCCGGTGGTCATGGCTTGCGGGTTCCTTGTGGTGTGGGAAAAGAGCCCCTCCACCACCGCCTATGGCGGCGGTCCCCCTCCCCATTGCATGGGGAGGATCGGGTCCTCCCCGCTGTGCGGGGAGGTGGCAGCCCGCAGGGCTGACGGAGGGGGCTTTTGCGGCTCAGACGTACCTGAGGCCTTCCTTTTCCAGCCGCTCGCGCATCTTGTACATGTCGAGGCCGAGCACCCCGCTCGCCAGCTTCAGCCGCTTTTCGCCCTCATGGGCCTCGCGCGCCTGCGCGGCCTTGAGCACGTCGGCGGCATTTTCGCGCGGGACGACGACGACGCCGTCATCGTCGGCCACGATCACGTCGCCCGGTTGGACCGCGCAATTGGCGCAGACCACCGGCACGTTGACGCTGCCCAGCGTGTTCTTGACCGTCCCTTGCGCGTAGATGGCCTTGGACCAGACGGGAAATTCCATCTCGGTCAGGTCGCGCACGTCGCGCACGCCCGCGTCGATGATCAGCCCGCGACAGCCGCGCGCCTGTGCCGAGGTGGCCAGAAGATCGCCGAAATAGCCGTCTTCGCAAGGGCTTGTGGGGGCAAGCACGAGGATGTCGCCCGCCTTGATCTGTTCGATGGCGACATGGATCATCCAGTTGTCGCCCGGCGGCGCGCTGATCGTCACCGCCGAGCCGGCAATGCGCGCGCCGCGATAGATCGGGCGGATGGTGCTGGCCAGAAGGCCGGTGCGGCCTTGCGCTTCGTGGACGGTGGCAACGCCGCAGGCGGCCAGCCCCTCGATCACGGCCGGATCGGCCCGCTCGATGTTTTGCACCACGATACCCGCCTTTGGGCCTGCCATCGGAAATTCTCCCACATTTTCTTGGCACCGGACATGGAACCGCCAGCCACGGGCGCCAAATGCAATGTTTGGCGTGGGGCATAAGGAAATGCTAAGTCTTTGGGTCATGTTCCATTCCCGCGCCGAACCGGCCCTCAACATTCGCCACCTCGCCGCGCTCGCCGCCACGGTGCGCCATGGCAGCGTGACCCGCGCCGCGCGGGCGATCAACCTGACCCAGCCCGCGCTGACCCAGGCCATCGCCCGGCTCGAAACCGATCTGGGCTGCGCGCTGTTCGAGCGCGGGGCCTCGGGCATGACCGCGACCGCGCCCGCGCTGCTGCTCGCCCCGCGTGCCGAGGCGGCCATCGCCCATATCGGCTCTCCGCGTGTGACGGGGACACAGGTGCGCGCGTTCCTCGCATTGGCCCGCGCCGGGTCTTATGCCGGGGCGGCTGAGGCGACCGGGCTCTCGGCGGCCTCGCTGCACCGGGCGGTGGCCGATCTGGGGGTGGCGCTGGGGCAGCGGCTGGTCGAGCGGCGCGGGCGCACGGTGCTGCTCAGCCCGGCGGGCGCACGGCGCGCGCGTGCCTTTGGCCTGGCCATGGCCGAATTGCGCAGCGGGCTCGACGAAGTGGCCGCCTATCAGGGGAAAGTGGCCGGGCGCGTGGTGATCGGGGCCATGCCGCTGTCGCGCGCGCGCTGGCTGCCCGAGACGATCCTGCGGTTCGCGCGGCTTCATCCCGGTGTCGACGTGGCCGTGGTCGAGGGCAGCCATGCCGAACTGGTCGGCCCCTTGCGCGACGGGGAGATCGACCTGATGCTGGGGGCCTTGCGCGAAGGGGGCGCGTTCGAGGATCTGGTGCAGGAAGCCGTGTTCGAGGACCGGCCCGCGCTGATCATGCGCGCCGGGCATCCGCTGGCGGGCCATGATCGCCCGCTCGACGCGGAAACCTTGCGTGCCTTCCCGTGGATATTGCCCGGCGGCGACACCCCGCTGCGGCTCTATTGGGAGGCGATGATGCGCGCGGTGACCGGGGAGGCGCCGCCCCATGTCGGCATCGAGTGTGGCTCGGTGCTGACCGTGCGGCAATTGCTGGTGGGCTCCGATGCGCTCACCCTGCTCAGCCCGGCGCAACTGGCGGTCGAACTGGAAAGCGGGGTTCTGGCCATGCGGCCCACGCCTGTGCCGGTCCGGCGCACGATTGGCCTGACCCACCGCGCGCTTTGGCGGCCAACTGCCCCGCAGGCCGATTTCCTGGCTCTGTTGCGCACGGTTTCCGGGCAAGACTTCGCATAAAGTTATGGGGCTGGCGTTCTTTGCATTTGTAGGCGCGGGGGCCGGGCCGCATCACGTCGGGCATGGAGAGAATGCTTGCCCTGATCGGCTTTGGAGAGGCCGGGTCCACTTTTGCCCGCGCGGCGGGCTGGGAGGCTGGCGCCCAGGCTTTTGACATTGCACCGGCGCGCCGCGCGGCGATTGAGGAAGCAGGCGTCGTGGCCTGTGCCAGTGCGCGCGATGCGCTGATTTCCGCCGATCTGGTGCTCTCGCTGGTCACCGCCGACAGCGCGCTGGCCGTGGCGGAGGACTACGCCGGGTGGCTGCGCGAGGGCGCGCTGTTCTGCGACATGAATTCGGTTGCGCCCCAGACCAAGCGCGCCGCGGCCCATGCGGTCGAGGCGGCGGGCGGGCGCTATGTCGATGTCGCGGTGCTCGCCCCGGTCCATCCGGCGCGGCTCAAGGTGCCGCTGCTGGTTTCCGGGCCCGCCGCGCCCGAGGCTGCGCAGGCGCTGGGCGAAGCGGGCTTCGTCAATGTCCGTGTCGTGGGCGACGAGGTGGGCCGGGCCAGCGCGATCAAGATGATCCGCTCGGTCATGGTCAAGGGCGTGGAGGCGCTGACCGCCGAGATGATGCTGGCCGCCACGCGCGCCGGGGTCGTCGAGGAGGTGCTCGCCTCGCTCGACGCCAGCGAAAAGACCGACAGCTGGCTGTCCCGCGCGGCCTACAACATCGAGCGGATGACCACCCACGGGCTGCGCCGCGCCGCCGAGATGGAGGAATCCGCGCGCACGCTCGAAGACCTCGGCGTCGAGCCGCTGATGACGCGCGGCACCGTGGCCCGCCAGCGCGCGCAGGCAGGCCAGACTATCCCTTTCACCGCCATTTCCAGGGAACCGGCCCAATGACCATGATTATCGATTGCCATGGCCACTATACCGTTCTGCCCAAGGCGCATGACGCCTGGCGCGAACAGCAGAAGGCCGCCTTCAAGGCGGGCGAGCAGGCGCCGCCCTACCCCGAGATCACCGACGACGAGATCCGCGAGACGATCGAGGCCAACCAGTTGCGCCTGATCAGGGAACGCGGCGCGGACATGACGATCTTCTCGCCCCGCGCCAGCGCCATGGCCCCCCATGTCGGCGACCAGAGCGTGGCCGTGCCCTGGGCGCGGGCGTGCAACGACCTGATCGCGCGCGTCGTGGCGCTCTATCCCGAGACGTTCGCGGGCGTGTGCATGCTGCCGCAAAGCCCCGAGGCCGACATGACCAGCTCCATCGCCGAGCTGGATCGCTGTGTGAACGAACTGGGCTTCATCGGCTGCAACCTCAACCCCGATCCGGGCGGCGGGCATTTCCGGCATCCGCCACTGACGGACGAATTCTGGTTCCCGTTCTACGAGAAGATGGTCGAACTCGACGTTCCGGCGATGATCCACGTCTCGGGCAGCTGCAACCCGGCGATGCACGCGACCGGGGCCTATTACATCGCGGCGGATTCCATCGCCTTCATGCAGCTTCTCGAAGGCGACCTGTTCAGCCGTTTCCCGACCTTGCGGTTCATCATTCCCCATGGCGGGGGCGCGGTGCCCTATCACTGGGGGCGCTATCGCGGGCTGGCCGACATGCTGAAAAAGCCCGCGCTCGACGGGCACCTGATGAACAACGTGTTCTTCGATACCTGTGTCTATCACCAGCCGGGGGTGAACCTTCTGGCGCAAGTGATCGAGACCAAGAACATCCTGTTCGGCTCGGAAATGGTGGGCGCCGTGCGCGGCATCGATCCCGCCACGGGCCACTATTTCGACGATACCAAGCGCTATGTCGATGCGCTGGACGTGTCCGAGGCGCAGCGCCACGCGATCTTCGAGGGCAATGCCCGCCGCGTGTTCCCGCGCCTCGACAGCAAGCTCAAGGAGAGGGGCCTATGACCGTATCGGGAGAGGAAACACCGTCCGCAGGACCGGAAAATCGGCCGCAGACCATTCACGAATATCTCGCCGAGTTCGACGATATTCCCGGCACGCGCGTCTATACCGCCGCGCGGGCGCGCCGGGGCTATCATATCAACCAGTTCGCGATGAGCCTGATGAAGGCGGACAACCGCGCGCGGTTCAAGGCCGACGAGCGCGCCTATATCGACGAATGGAAGATCAGCGAGGAAGCCAAGCAGGCCCTGCTCGCGCGCGATTACAACGCGCTGCTCGATCTGGGCGGCAATGTCTATTTCCTGTCCAAGCTGTTCTCGACCGACGGGCTGCCCTTTGCCGAGGCGGTCTCGACGATGACCGACCTGACCTGGCCCGAATATCGCCAGATGATGATGGACGGGGGCCGCAGCCCCGAGGGTAACCGCTCGATCAGGGCCAACCTTGCTGCTGCAAGCGGCAAGGCGCCGGGACAGGAGAACTGACATGGCGCGGATTACCGCCGGTATCGCGTCGAGCCACGTGCCCCTGCTGGGCGTGGCGGTCGACCAGGGCAAGACGCAGGACGACTATTTCGGCCCGATCTTTGACGGGTACGAATGGACAAAGGCCTGGGAGCGCGAAGAGAAGCCCGATGTGATCGTGCTGGTCTACAACGACCATGCCTCGGCCTTCGACATGAAGATCGTGCCCACGTTCGCCATCGGCTGTGGCGAGAGCTACAAGCCCGCCGACGAAGGCTGGGGCCCGCGCCCCGTGCCCGACGTGGAAGGCCACCCCGATCTGGCCTGGCACATCGCGCAGAGCCTGATCCTCGACGAATTCGACATGACCGTCATCAACGAGATGGATGTCGACCACGGGTTGACCGTGCCGCTCTCGATGATGTTCGGCCAGCCCGAGGCCTGGCCGGTCAAGGTCGTGCCGCTGGCGGTCAACGTGGTGACTTATCCGGTTCCTTCGGGCAACCGCTGCTGGGCGCTGGGCGAGGCGATCAAACGCGCGGTCGAGAGCTTCCCCGAAGACCTCAACGTCCAGATCTGGGGCACGGGCGGCATGAGCCACCAGCTTCAGGGCAAGCGCGCGGGCCTGCTCAACCGCGAGTGGGACAACGCCTTCATGGACATGCTCGTGGGCGAGTCTGATGCGGCGCGCTGGATTCCCCATATCGAATACTTGCGTGAGACCGGATCGGAAGGGATCGAGATGGTCATGTGGCTGATCATGCGCGGGGCGCTGGGCCTGCGCACGCGACTGCTCCACCGTCACTATCACATTCCCTGTTCGAACACCGCGATCGGGCATCTGGTGCTGGTGCCCGAACCAGCAGTTGCGCCCGCCTGAAGGCGGGCATCCTTGCAATGATTCAGGAGTAGATTCATGCGTATTGCCCTGGTCGGTGCCGGCGCCTTTGGCGAAAAGCACCTCGACGGCCTCAAGACTATCGACGGCGTCGAAATCGTTTCGGTGATCAGCCGTCAGGCCGGGCAGGCAGCTGCCGTCGCGGCCAAATATGGCGCGCGCCATTCGGGCACCGATCTGGGCGAAGCGCTGGCACGGCCCGATGTCGACGCGGTGATCCTGTGCACGCCGACCCAGATGCACGCCGCGCAGGCCATCGCCTGCATGGAGGCGGGCAAGCACGTCCAGGTCGAAATCCCGCTGGCCGACAGCTGGGCCGACGCGCAAGCGGTGGTCGCCAAGCAGCAGGAAACCGGGCTGGTGTGCATGGTGGGCCACACCCGCCGCTTCAATCCCTCGCACCAGTACGTGCACAACCGGATCAGGGCCGGCGAATTCGCCATCCAGCAGATGGATGTGCAGACCTACTTCTTCCGCCGCAGGAACATCAACGCCAAGGGCGAGCCGCGTTCGTGGACCGATCACCTGCTCTGGCACCACGCGGCGCACACGGTCGACCTGTTTGCCTATCAGGCGGGCAAGATCGTCAAGGCCAATGCCATCGAAGGGCCGATCCATCCCGAACTGGGCATCGCCATGGACATGTCGATCCAGCTCAAGAGCGAGGCCGGCGCGATCTGCACGCTCTCGCTCTCGTTCAACAACGACGGGCCGCTGGGCACGTTCTTCCGCTATATCGGCGACAGCGCGACGTATATCGCCCGCTACGACGATCTCGTGAACGGCAGGGAAGAGCCCATCGACGTGAGCCATGTCGATGTCTCGATGAACGGGATCGAGCTTCAGGACCGCGAATTCATCGCCGCCATCCGCGAAGGGCGCGAGCCCAACAGCTCGGTGGGCAAAGTGCTCGACTGCTATCGCGTGCTGGGCGAACTGGAACAGCAGCTCGCCGCAGGCTGACCGCGATAAAGATCCTCCCCACACCGTGGGGAGGGGGACCGCCGGAACGGCGGTGGAGGGGGCCTTCCGTCCGGGCGCGACGCAGCACAAGCACAAAACCCCTCCACCACGCCGCTGCGCGTCGCGGTTCCCCTCCCCGCGCGCGGGGAGGATCGCGTTCAGGTCCGGGGATGCGGGCGCGGGGTGGCTTGCCAAGCTGCGGGAAATTCGGGATGGCGGGGCATGCTTCCTGCCATCTTCGGCCTTTCGGGCCTCGTCCTCACCGCCGATGAACGCGCCTTCTTCAAGGATGCCGATCCGGCTGGCTACATCCTGTTCGGGCGCAATGTCGAAAGCCGGGCGCAAGTCCGGGCGCTGACCGACGAATTGCGCGCGCTCCACGGGCGCGACCGGCTGCTGGTTTCGATCGATCAGGAAGGCGGGCGCGTGGCCCGGATGAAGCCGCCGGTCTGGGCGGCCTATCCGGCGGGGGAGGCCTTCGACCGGCTTTACGACGTGGCGCCCGCAAGCGCGATCGAGGCCGCGCGCGCCAATGCCCAGGCGCTGGGCATGGATCTGGCCGAAGCGGGGATCAGCGTCGATTGCCTGCCGCTGCTCGATGTGCGCCAGCCCGGCGCGCACGACGTGATCGGCGACCGGGCGCTGGGGCGCGAGCCGCAGCGGGTGGCGGCGCTGGGCCGGGCAACGCTTGACGGGCTGGCCCGCGCGGGCGTGGCGGGCGTGGTCAAGCATATTCCCGGCCATGGCCGCGCGCTGGCCGACAGCCACAAGGAATTGCCGACCGTGACCGCTTGCGCGCAGGAACTGGAGCTGGACCTCGCGCCCTTCCGCGCGCTGTCGGGCGCGGGCATCGCGATGACCGCGCATGTGCGCTACACCGCGTGGGACGCGCAGGCCCCCGGCACGCTGTCGCCGATCGTGGTGGGCGAGGTGATCCGCAAGACCATCGGCTTTGACGGGCTGCTGTTGAGCGACGACCTCGACATGGAGGCGCTTTCGGGCACGGTGCCCGAACGGGCCGCGCGCGCGCAGGCGGCGGGCTGCGACCTCGCGCTCAATTGCTGGGCGAAGATGGACGACATGGTGGGCATTGCCGAAGCGCTGGCGCCGATGGGCGAGGCGAGCGCGCAGCGTCTGGCGCGCGCGCTGGCCCCCACGGCAGCGGCGGCCGTGCCACTCGACGCGGCCTTGCAGGCAGACCTGATCGCACGGCGCGACAGGCTGCTGGCGCTCGCCTGACCCTCGCGGATGGCGCCCGATCCGATCCTGAATGAGGACACCGGCTGGGACGGGCTGGCTGGTCATGGACTGGAAAGCCAGGGCGAGGGAGGCCGCGCAGCGGGCGACGAGGCGCTCTATCTCGAACTCGATGGCTGGGAAGGGCCGCTCGACCTGCTGCTCGAACTGGCGCGGCGGCAGAAGGTCGACTTGCGACGGATTTCGATCCTCGAACTGGTCGACCAGTATCTTGACTATGTTGCACGCGCGGGGGCCCTGCGGCTCGAACTGGCGGCGGATTATCTCGTGATGGCGGCGTGGCTGGCCTATCTCAAGTCGCTGTTGCTGCTGCCGCGCGATCCGGCGATGCAGCCCGGCCCGGAAGAACTGGCGCTGCGCCTGCAACTGCGGTTGCAGCGGCTGGGTGCGATGCGCGAGGCCGGGGCCCGGCTCATGGCGCGCGACCGGCTGGGGCGCGATGTCTTTGCGCGCGGCGCGCCCGAGGGGATCGTGATCGCCCGTCGCCCGCGCTGGAAGGCCGATCTGTTCGCGCTGATCCAGGCCTATGGGCAGGTGCAGCATCGCAATCGCCCGGTCGTTCACATGGTCCGCGAAAGGCCGGTGATGACGCTCGAGGCGGCGCTGGCGCGGATTTCGGCGATGCTGGGAACGAGCCTGGAATGGCGCGATCTGCGCGCGTTTCTGCCCGCTTCCACGCTCGACAGCCTTGAGGCGCGGCAACTGGCGCGTTCGGCGCTGGCGTCGAGCTTTCTGGCCGTGCTCGAACTGGCCAAGCAGGGGCTGGTCGATCTGGTGCAGGAAGAATGCTTTGGCCCCTTGCTGGTGCGGCCACGATGAGCGGGGAAGTGCCCGACGATCTGGTGCGCGCGGTCGAGGCGACGCTGTTCGCAGCGCAAGAGCCGCTCACCCGCGAGGAGATTTCGCGGCATCTGCGTGGGGCTGACGTGCGCGGCGCGCTCGACGAACTGGCGCGGCACTATGCCGGGCGTGGCGTCCATCTGGTCGAGCGGGGCGGGCGCTGGCATTTCCAGACCGCACCCGATCTGGCGCACCTGCTGCGGCGCGAGAAGGATGAGGTGCGCCGCCTGTCGCGCGCGGCGACCGAGGCGCTGGCGATCATCGCCTATCACGAGCCGGTCAGCCGCGCCGAGATCGAGGCCATTCGCGGCGTGCAGACCGCGCGCGGCACGCTCGACGTGCTGATGGAGGCGGGCTGGGTGCGCGTGGCGGGCCGCCGCGAGGTGCCGGGGCGCCCGACGCTCTATGCCACGACACCCGCGTTCCTCACCCATTTCGGGCTGGGCAGCCGCGCGGACCTGCCCGGCATCGGCGAATTGCGTGCGGCGGGCCTGCTCGATCCGGTGGACGAGGCCTATGCCGTGCTGATGGGCAGCGACGAGCCGGAAACCCGCGAAGAGGACGAACAGGAGGCGGGGTCTGCGTAAACGACACAAATCGGCACTGGCCGCTGGCGAAGGCGCGGAACATGCCCTATCTGGTCTGACAAAGGAGAATTTGAAATGGGTGGCCTTTCTCTACCGCACCTGATCATCCTGGCTGTGGTCGTGCTGATTCTGTTCGGTCGTGGTCGCATTTCGGAAATGATGGGCGACTTCGGCAAGGGTATCAAAAGCTTCAAGCAGGGCATGAGCGAAGAGACCGATCGTCCGGTCACCCCGCCGCCTGCTCAGATCCAGCAGACCCCGGTTCAGCCCACGGTTCAGGCGCCTGTTCAGCCTCCCGTGCAGGCTCCGGTACAGACTGGCGCCGACCAGTCGCAGGGCCCCAAGGCCTGAACGGCGACACGCGTCTTCTGACGGATCGGGGCTGATCGCCGATGTTTGATATTGCACCGTCCGAATTGCTGCTGGTCGTCATCGTGGCGATCGTGGTGATCGGACCCAAGGACTTGCCCCTCGCGCTGCGCACCGCAGGGCGGTGGATTGGCAAGATGCGCCGCGTTTCCAATCACTTCAAGGCCGGTATCGAAACCATGATCCGCGAGGCGGAACTGGCCGATATGGAAAAGAAGTGGCAGGAACAGAACGCCCGGATCATGGCTGAGAGCCAGGCCGCCAGCGCGGCTGAAATGGCCGCGGCTGCCGGGCAGACCCCTGCGGATGCCGCCGACCAGCACTTGCACATGGCAGGGCCGGTAGCGGCCGATCCGGTGGTGGCGGATCCGGGGCGGCTGCTCCCCCTCGAAGCGCGCGCCGAGCGTCCGCGCTCGCCCCAGCCCGAGGCGGTTCCTTCGAACGCTCCTTCGAACAGGGCCCCTTCGAACAGTGATGGCACGCCGTGATCCAGATTCAGGATATTGACGAAACCCAGGCGCCGCTGCTCGATCACCTGATCGAACTGCGCACGCGCCTGTTGCGCTGTGTCTATGCGCTCGCGCTCACTTCGGCGATCTCGTACTATTTCGTCGACACGATTCTGGCGATCCTCGTCCATCCGCTGAGCGAGGCGTTCCCCGGCGGGCATGGGAAGCTCATTTATACCAAGCTCTATTCGGCGTTCTTCGTGAACGTGAAGGTGGCCCTGTTCGCGGGCTTCCTGCTGAGCTTTCCGGTCATCGCCAACCAGCTCTGGGCCTTTGTCGCGCCGGGGCTCTATGCGCGCGAAAAGCGGGCGTTCCTGCCGTTCCTGATCGCCACCCCGGTCCTGTTCGGGATGGGGGCGAGCCTGGCCTATTTCGTCGTGATGCCCACTGCGTTCCGCTGGTTCGTGGGCTTTCAGGGCGACAAGGGGGGGCTGCAACTCGAAGCCCTGCCGGGGATCGAGGAATATCTGGCGCTGGTGATGCAGTTCATCCTCGCGTTCGGGGTTTCGTTCCTGCTGCCGGTGCTGCTGATGCTGCTCAACCGCGCGGGGATCGTCAGCCGTGATGCGCTGGTCAAGGCGCGCCGCTATGTGATCGTCGGGATCGTGGCGCTGGCCGCGCTGATCACCCCGCCCGATGTCGTCTCGCAGCTGATGCTGGCGGTGCCGCTGCTGATCCTGTTCGAAGGCACGCTGATCCTCATGCGCATCGTCGAGCGCAAGGATGCCGAGGAAAAGGCGCGGGCCGAGGCCGAAGCGGCAGCGCAGGCGGGGATCATGCCGGGCGAGCCCACCCATCTTCTGCCCTGATTCGAGGGCCTGATTACGTAAAAACGGCGGTGCAGGCGGCGGTGAAGACCGGGGGCCTCCACCGCCGTTTCTGTTTCAGGGACCGGGCCGGGCGCAGGTGCGAGGGAAACACCCTGAAAAGAGCCCGGCAACGCTGCGTCCGGGGGGAGGGGGAACCCGGCGCATGGGCGTCGGGCTCCTAACGGTCATCCCCGGTTCTGGTTTCCGGTTTCGGGCGCGGCCTGATCATCGGGCCAGACTTTGCCGCCGCCCACCCATGTTTCGAACACGCGGGTTTTCGCGATGGCCTGCGGGCTGGCGGTCATCGGGTCGGTATCGACCAGCACGAAATCGGCGCGCAGGCCCGGCGCGAGGCGGCCAAAGCGGTTTTGCGCAAACCCGGCCCAGGCCCCGCCCGTGGTATAGGCGGCCAGCGCAGCGGCGCGGCTGACCTTTTCCTGCGGCTGCCAGCCCCCGGCGGGCTGGCCATCGGGGCCTTCGCGGCTGATCGCGGCGGCAATTCCGGCAAAGGGATCGGGCCGCTCGACCGGCGCGTCGGACCCGAAGGCGAGGCGTCCGCCTGCCTTGAGCACCGATTGCCACGCATAGGCCCCAGCCAGACGTCCGGGCCCCAGCCGCGCCTCTGCCATCAGCCGGTCCGAGGTCTGGTGGGTGGGCTGCATCGAGGCGATCACCCCGTTGCGGCCCACCAGCGGCATGTCGGCCGCGTCGATCACTTGCGCGTGTTCGAGCCGCCAGCGGCGGTCGCCTTTGTAGGTGGCCGAAAGATCGTCGACGGTGTGGAGCACGGCGGCATTGGCCGCGTCGCCAATGGCGTGGACCGCCACCTGAAACCCGTCCATCGCCGCCCGGCTCATCAGGTTGCCCAGCCGGGTGTCGTTCATCTGCGGCAGGCCGCGTGTGGCGGGAGCATCGGCATAGGGCGCCTTGAGCCAGGCCCCGCGCGAGCCGAGCGCGCCATCCATGAACAGCTTGACCCCGCCCATGCGCAGGCGGTCCTGATAGAGCCACGGGGTCGGCGCGGAGCCCGCGATCAGGGCCATCTGGTCGATGCCCATGGCATAGGCCATGATCCGCACGTAGAGTGTGTTGGCGTCGCCCGCGCGGCGGAAGGCCTGCCAGTCCTCGATGCTCGTGCCCATGTCAGCGACGGCGGTCAGCCCGCGGGCAAAGAGCAGCGACTGGGCCTTGGCCAGCGCGGCGTCGCGGTCGGCCCCGCGCGGGGGGGGCAAGTGCGGCGTCATCAGGTCCATCGCGGCATCGACCAGCACGCCTTCGGGGCTGCCATCAGCGCGGTGGGGGATCGTGCCGCCTGCCGGGGCCTTTGTGCCGGCAGTGATGCCTGCGGCCTTGAGCGCGGCGCTGTTGGCCCAGCCGGCGTGCCCATCGACCCGTTCGAGCCAGACCGGACGGTCGCCCAGCGCGGCGTCGAGTTCGGCGGCGGTGGGGAAGCGGCTGGCCCCGGTGCTGTCCTTCAGGCCCCAGGCTTCCTGGTTCCAGCCGCGCCCGACGATCCATGCGCGGTCGGGATGGGCGGCGGCAAAGGCGCGAATCTGGTCGAGTGCCTCGGCCAGCGAATGCGTGTCCGACAGGTCGAGCGAGAGGGCGGCCAGCCCCAGCCCCATGACATGGACATGCGAATCGATCAGGCCGGGCAGGATCACCCGGCCCTGACCATCGACATGATAGGCAAAGCCTTTCTTCGGAAGCTTGTCGCCGGGGTGGAAGACCTGAAGGATCGTTCCGGTCTGGTCGAACAGCAACCCGCTGACCGCCTCGACCTGCCCTTGCGCGTCGATGGTCTCGCCATGGACGTTGTCGAGCAGGGTGGCGGGGGCGGACGGAGGGGCTGCCGGGCGGGCCATGGCCGGAGCGGCACAACCCGCCACACAGGCCGCCCCACAGGCCGCCGCGATCATGGCGATAACCGCCGTGCCCGTGTGCCGGGCGGTCAGACGCGGCCTCACGCGGGCTTCTGGCCGCGCAGGGGGAGGCGGCGGATCAGCGCGCTGGTGTCCTGACGGCCACCGCCCAGCGCCTGCACGTCGGCATAGAACTGGTCGGTCAGCGCCGTGGTCGGCACGCTCGCGCCAAGGCCGCGCGCTTCCTCGATGGCGAGGCCGAGATCCTTGCGCATCCAGTCGATGGCAAAGCCGAAGTCGAATTCGCCCTTGGCCATCGTGTCCCAACGGTTGTCCATCTGCCACGATTGCGCGGCCCCGCCCGAGATCGCCTCGAACACGCGGTCGAGGTCGAGATGGGCGGCCTGGGCAAAGCGCATGGCTTCCGACAGGCCCGCGATGGTGGCCGACAGGCACATCTGGTTGACCATCTTGGTGGTTTGCCCGGCGCCCGGCTTGCCGACATGGACGATCCGCTTGGCATAAGCCGACAAAATCGGACGGGCGGCGGCCATGGCCTTGTCGCTCCCGCCGCACATGATCGAGAGGACGCCGTTTTCCGCGCCCGACTGCCCGCCCGAGACCGGGGCGTCGACACACAGGATTTCCTTGTCGCGACCCTCCACCGCGATCTGGCGGGCGATGCGCGCCGAAACGGTGGTGTGGTCGATGAATACCGCGCCCGGACGCAGCGTGGTGAACGCGCCATTGGGGCTGAGCACGACATCGGCCAGATCATCGTCGTTGCCAACGCAGGTGATCACCGCGTCGGCGTCCTGCGCGGCTTCGGCGGGGCTGGCGGCCACGCGCGCGGCAAGGCCGGGGTTGGCGGCCATCCAGGCCTCGCGCCGGGCATCGCTGCGGTTGAAGATGGTCAGGCGGTGGCCTGCCTTGCCCAGATGACGGGCCATCGGCCCACCCATCGTGCCAAGGCCAAGGAAGGCGATCGTGAGCGGCGGGGTCGTGAGGGGTGCAGTCATGAAGCCTTGTTTAACCGCTTTCCCGGGCCGCGCCACCCCCGCCGTGGCACGGGGGCGGGGATGCGGGGAGGGGGCCGGAAACGGTTTCTTTGCAGCCTTCTTTGCAGTAGGGGCTCCATCATGGAAAACCATAGCCAGAACCTCGCCCTTCAGCCCGCCCCGCAGGCGACGCTGACTCTTGCCGACGTCCACGCGGCGGCAGGGCGAATTATGGGACAGGTCGTGCGCACGCCCACCGTGCGGAGCGAAACGCTCAGCCGTATCACCGGCGCCGAGATCTACATCAAGTTCGAGAACCAGCAATTCACCGCCGCCTACAAGGAACGCGGCGCGCTCAATGCCCTGCTCCTGCTTACCGAAGAACAGCGCGCGCGCGGCGTGATTGCCGCTTCGGCGGGCAACCATGCGCAGGGGCTGTCCTATCACGGCACGCGGCTTGGCGTGCCGGTCACCATCGTCATGCCGCGCACGACGCCTGCGGTGAAGATCATGCAGACCGAGAGCGTGGGCGGCAAGGTCGTGCTCGAAGGGGAGACCTTCGACGAGGCCTATGCCCATGCGCGCAAGCTCGAAGGCGAACTGGGCCTGACGTTCGTCCACCCGTTCGACGACCCGGCGGTGGCCGCAGGGCAAGGCACGGTCGCGCTCGAAATGCTCAAGGACGTGCCCAGCATCGACATGCTGGTCGTTCCCATCGGCGGGGGCGGGCTGCTGACCGGCATGGCCACGGTCGCCCGTGCGCTCAACCCGGATATCGGGCTGGTCGGCGTGCAGGCGCAGCTGTTCCCCTCGATGTACGACAAGCTCAAGCATGCCGACCTGCCCTGCGGCGGGGATACGCTGGCCGAGGGCATCGCGGTCAAGGAGCCGGGCAAGTTCACCTCGGCCATTCTGGCCCAGTTGCTCGACGATGTCGTGCTGGTCGATGAAGGGCAGCTCGAATCGGCGCTGGCGCTGTTGCTCCAGATCGAGAAGACCGTGGTCGAGGGCGCGGGCGCGGCGGGCCTTGCCGCGGTCATGGCCAATCGCGCGATGTTCGAGGGGCGCAAGGTGGGCATCGTGCTGACCGGCGGCAACATCGACACGCGCCTGCTGGCCAATGTGCTGCTGCGCGATCTGGCCCGTTCGGGCCGCCTCGGGCGCCTGCGCATCGTGCTTCAGGACCGTCCGGGCGCGCTCTACAACGTGGTGGAGGAGTTCAACCGCCATCAGGTCAACATCCTCGAAGTCTGGCACCAGCGCATCTTCACCTCGCTTCCGGCCAAGGGCCTGACCGCCGAGATCGAGTGCGAGGCGCGCAACCGCGAACAGATCGACCTGCTCGTCCATGCCCTGCGCGACCGGGGCTATGACGTGACGCAAGTCGAACTGGCCTGATCTGCGCCATTAACCCGTTCCAGGTCGGCTGTCCCGGCCTGGAACGGGTCTGGCCCGATGGCTCGACGATGGTGACAATTGGCGGCTTCCGCCTTGCTCCCGGTGCGGATTTCGTGGTTAATAGGCTTTAATACATGGCCCGGTCGAGGCAGGTTTGCACGACCACGCCCGACCGGATCCCCCGGTGGCGCCATGGAACTGCCTGAAGGAACTGCCCGGCCGTGACTGCGCCTGTCCGCTTCCCCCGCTTCTTTGTCACCAGCCCCGCGCCGTGCCCCTATCTGCCCGGCCGCGAGGAACGCAAGGTCTTCACCGAGCTTCAGGGACCGGGCGCGGAAGACCTCAACGACGCGCTCAGCCGGATCGGTTTCCGGCGCAGCCAGGGGGTGGCCTATCGGCCCAGCTGTGTCGATTGCACGGCCTGTGTCTCGGTCAGGGTGGTGGCCGGGGAATTCCGCCCTTCGGCCACGCAGCGCCGCGAAATGCGCCGGAATGGCGATCTTGTCGCCACGGTGTGCAAACCCTGGTCGACCTCGGAACAATTCGACCTCTTGCGGCGTTACCTTGCCGCCCGGCATCCGGGCGGTGGCATGGCCACCATGGACGAGATGGATTTCGCGGACATGGTGGAACATACGCCGGTGAAAAGTTATGTGATCGAATACAGGGAGCCCACTGTCGATGGCAGCAAGGGCAAACTGGTGGGGGCCTGCCTGACCGATCAGCAGGGTGACGGGCTCTCGATGGTCTACAGTTTTTACGATCCACATCACGAAACGCGCGGCGGGCTTGGAAACTACATCATTCTCGATCACATCCTCCACGCACAGAGGATCGGCCTGCCCTACGTCTACCTCGGCTATTGGGTCGAGGGTTCCGCGCGCATGCAATACAAGGTCCGCTATCACCCGATGGAGCGTCTGGGCCGCGATGGCTGGCACGGCTTTGAACCCGCTGAACAGGCGCGCGCCATCGATCGCATCGTGCTGGCGGGGGCCGGGGAGCTGGCCTGCGGGTCGGGAGACAAACCCGAACTGGTTTCCGAACTGGCCGGAAGAGGCTATCCGCCGCTCTGACATCCTGCGCGCTTCCATGATGCGGTGGCTGGCAGGGCTGGCGCTTGCGCCGCTGCCCCTGTCGTTGCTGCCCCTGTCACCTTTGCTGGCCACGCCGGCCTGTGCCCAGTCGCGCAATGCCGATGCCGCGCTCGAAGCGCTGATTCCCGATTCCGCGCTCGACAATCCCGATGCCTGGGCGCTCGATACCGATGCCGCGCGCACCAAAGCGCCCGATGTCACCGCGCTGATCAGCCCCGATCCGCTGCCGCCCTTGCCGCCGATGCCGGGGATCACGCTCGACTGGCCCGACGCGGCCGAGCTTCCTCCCATCGAGCCGCTCACTCCCGATGCGGACATTGCCGATCTCCAGCAGCAGGCGCGCGAAGCGGGCGCGGCGCTCGACGCCGATGATCTGGCCCAGCCCGCGCGGATCGCCGATGCCGCGATCGTGCGGGTCGGCAAGCGGGTGATTCTGGCGTTCCCGCCCGAGGTGAACCCCGATCATCCCGTCATGGCCGACCGGGACGCCATCGTGGAGCGCTTCCGGGGCCTTTCGGCGCTGGGTACGCTGGCCGATGGCGAGGACAATCTTGCCCAGCTCACCCGCCGGGCCAAGAACGATGCCGAGCTTCTGCAACAGATCCTGCGTGTCTATGGCTACTACGACCCGGACGTGACCCAGTCGATGGAGCGGCCGGCTTCTGCCGAGGCCGCCTCTGCCGCGCCTGTCGCAGCCTCTGCTTCAGCCCCGGCCCCGGTTTCAGCACCGGACTCCACTGCGGCCCCGGCGCGTCAGGCCGAAAGCGCCGAGGCCTCCCGTGCGCGTCGCGCCGCGCAACTGGCCAGCACGGTCGTGCGGTTCGACATCCAGCCCGGCCCCCAATATACGTATGCCCATGTCACCCTTGGCGACGTGGCGGCGGCGCGCGAGGCAGGGCCCTTGCGCGCGGCATTCCACATCCGGCCGGGCGATCCGATCAATTCGGACAAGATCCTGACCGAAAAGGACAGCCTGACCAGGGCGCTGGGCGAGCATGGCTATGCTTTTGCCAAAGTGGGCGAGCCCGACCTCCTGATCGACCACGAGCCGCACACGGGCAACCTGACGCTGCCGGTCGAGACCGGGGGGCAATATGTGTTCGGGCAGGTCACCAGCAACCTGCCCGCCTACATGAGCGCGCGCCATCTGGCCCGGATTGCCCGGTTCCGTCCCGGTGATCCCTATCGCTTCAGCGAGATGGACGACTTGCGCGAAGGGATTCTGGCCACCAGCCTCGTCTCGACGACGACGGTCAAGGCGCGCGAGGCCCGAGCGCCCGCGCCGGGTGCGCCGGGGATCGTCGATGTCGATGTCACGCTGGCCAAGGCGCCCCAGCGCACGATCGCGGGCCTGCTGGGCTATTCGAGCGGCGAGGGCGTGCGCGTCGAGGCCAGCTGGGAAAACCGCAATTTCTTCCCGCCCGAAGGGATGATCAAGTTTCGCGGCGTGATTGGCACGCGCGAGCAGCTGGCCGGGTTCACCTTCCGCCGCAGCAATTTCCACGAGCGCGACCAGATCCTGACCGCCGATCTCTATGCCCAGACGATCAATGATCCGGCCTACAAGGCCAGCACTGTCTCGGCCACGGCGAGCCTGGAGAAACAGTCGACGCTGATCTTCCAGAAGCCCTGGACCTATTCGGTCGGGGTGCAGCTGGTCGGCACGCGCGAATCGACGTCGAACGCCACCCCGCGCGAAACCTATTTCATCGCCGCACTGCCCTTGCGCGGGGCCTATGACGGCAGCGACAACCTGCTCGATCCGACGAAGGGCTGGCGCCTGTCGCTGCGGGTTTCGCCCGAAATCTCGACCAGCAACGGGGTCCGCTCGACGTATGTGAAGTCGCAGCTCGATGCGAGCCTCTACCAGAAGGTGACCGACAAGGTCGTTCTGGCCGCACGCACGCGGATCGGCTCGATCACCGGGACCACGCTCGACAATATCGCGCCCTCGCGGCGGTTCTATGCAGGGGGCGGGGCTTCGGTGCGCGGCTATTCCTATCAGCGGGTCGGGCCGCTCGATGCGGGCAACAATCCGACCGGGGGCCGTTCGCTCAGCGAATTTTCGCTCGAAGCGCGCGTCAAGACCGGGCTTCTGGGCGGGGCGGTGGGCCTCGTGCCGTTCGTCGATGCGGGCACCATCGGCCCCCATGCCAATCCGACGCTGTCGGGCATGCGCATCGGCGCGGGTCTGGGCTTGCGCTACCTGACCAATTTCGGGCCGATCCGTATCGACGTGGGCACCCCGCTCAATCCGCGGGCGGGCGACAGCCGCCTGGGGGTCTATATCGCGCTGGGGCAGGCGTTCTGATGGCGCACGACGAACCCGACATGCCCGATATGGAGCAGACGCCAGAGACGCTGTTGGAGGCTGCTTCGGAGCAGCCCGAACGCGGTTTCCTCAACCGCTGGGCCCGCCGTCTGGCGACCGGGCTGATGGTGGTTCTGGCCGGGCTGGCCGCGCTTTTCGTCATCCTCGATTCGGCCATCGGCCACCGCTTCGTGATCGACCGTATCGCGCAAGTGACGCCCGGCTCGGGCCTGCGGGTGCGGATCGGGCGGATCGACGGCTCGCTGTTCGGCGCCTCGACCCTGCGCGACGTTGTACTGTCCGATCCGCAGGGGCGGTTCATGACCGTGCCCGAGGTGGAGCTGGACTGGCGCCCGCTCTCGTGGCTGCATCATGGGCTCGACATTCGCACGCTGGTCTTTCGGCGCGGCACGCTCTGGCGCACGCCGAAGATGAATCCGGGCGATCCGAACGCCCCGATCCTCCCCGATTTCGACATCCGCATCGACCGTTTCGCGCTCGAAAACCTGACCGTGGCCAAGGGCGTGATCGGCCAGCGCCGCCACATCGACGTGAGCGCGCGGGCCGATATTCGCGCGGGCCGGGCCATCGTCGATGTCCGGGGCCGTCTGGGCGGGCACGACCGCCTGCTGGTTCACCTCGACAGCCAGCCCGACCGTGACCGTTTCGAGCTGGGCGGCGTCTATGACGCCCCGCGCGACGGGTTGCTGGCCAGCCTGAGCGGGATCCGGCGCGACATTCATGTGCGGGTGGCCGGGCGCGGCCACTTTGCCGACTGGCATGGGTTTGGCTGGGCGCAGCAGGATGGCCGGACGCTGGCCGGGTTCCTGCTCGACAACCGCAGCGGGGCCTATCGCCTTGCCGGGCGGGTCTATCCGGGCGATCTGGTCAAGGGCATGGCCGCGCAGGCGCTGGGGGCCGGTACTGGGGCGGGCGAGCGCCACGATCCGCATGTTTCCCTCGTCTATCAGGGCACGTTCCTGGCCAACCGCGCGCAAGGGACGGCCTTTGCGGTCAGCCCGGTGTTCCGCGCGATGGCGCAAGGGGGGCTCGATCTGGCCGCCAACCGCGCGCAAAAGGTGAAGATCAGGGCGCAAGTCGCCCGGCCTGACGCCTTGCTCGGAAGTCAGGCGAAAGACATCGCGCTGGGCGCGGTGCGCCTCGATGGCACGCTCGACGGGGCCTTTACCGATCTTTCGTTCGCCCATGTGCTGACCATGGAAAGCCTCAGGGCGGGGACGTATGCCGCGCAAGGGCTGCGCACCGAGGGCACCATGCGCTGGAACGGCCACCGCCTCGTCGTGCCGCTGGCGCTGACGGCGCGGCAGTTGCGCAGCGGGCAGGCGACGATCGACCCCTATCTGCCCGGCGCGCGGCTGGCGGGCGACATCGTGGTGGACGGCAAGACGATTTCGTCCGACCCGCTCACGCTCCATCTCAAGGGGCTGGACGCGCGGATGACCTTGCGCGGCGACCTTGCGCGCGGCGGCTATGCGCTGGCCGGGCCGATCACCGCGCGGGGTTTGCGGGTGCCCAATGTCGGCACGCTCGACGGTACGGCCAAGATTCTCTTCAAGATCGGCGACGCGCTGCCCTGGTCGGTTCAGGCCAATCTGGCCGGGCGGCTCCATCCGTCTGACAATGCCACGCTGGCCGATCTGGCCGGGGGCGACATGCATTTTGCGGGCAGCGCGCGCATGGGCGGGGCGTTGCCGGCCTCGGTGCGCAAGTTCACGCTCACCGCGCCCAAGCTTTCGCTCACGATGGATGGCACTTTGGGCCGCGATGGCACCGGCAGCGTGATCGGGGCGGGGCGCTCTGCCGATTATGGCGCGTTCAGCGTCGATGCGCGGATGGCGCACGATGGGCCCCACGCCCAGATCGTGCTCGACAGTCCGTTGCCCGCCGCCGGAATCAGGGATGTGCGGCTGGGGATCACCCCGATTCCGCAGGGGATCGGGATTACGGTCGAAGGCCTGTCGCGGCTGGGGACGTTCAACGGCTCGATGGGGCTGTTTTCCGGCCATGGCCAGCCCACCCGGCTCCAGATCCAGTTCCTGCGCGTGTGGCAGACCGACGTGACCGGCGGGCTCGAACTGGGGGCGCAAGGGATCAGTGGCGATCTCGGCCTGCATGGCGGAGGCATCGACGGAACGGTCCATCTAGCCCCGCAGGACGGCGCACAGGCCGTCAAGGCCCTGCTGCTGGCGCGCAATGCGAAATTTGGCGGCGACAAGCCGATTGCCATCGGCAATGCCAAGCTCGATGTCGACGGGCTGTTCGGGCAGGGCAACAGCACGCTCAACGCCAATCTGGCCGCGCAGGGGATCGCCGTGGGCAAGATCTTCGTGGGCCGCATGGCGGCCAGCGCCACGCTGGTCAACGGATCGGGCAGCGTCACGGCCTCGGTCGCCGGGCGGCGTGGCACGCAGTTCGCGCTTCAGGGCACCGCCGCCTATCAGGACGACCGGATCATCGCCTATGTCGCGGGCAACTATGCCGGGCGCACGGTCGACATGCCGCGCCGTCTGGTGCTGGTCCGCGATTCTGCCAGCGTGGGCAAGCTGGCGCGCGGCTGGAACCTCGAACCCACGCAAGTCACCTTCGGGCGCGGCATCCTGATCGCGCAAGGGCATCTGGGCGGCGGGCACACGAAGCTGGGCCTCAAGGTCTCGCGTATGCCGCTTTCGGTGCTCGATATCGTGTTCGCCGATCTGGGGCTGGGGGGTGTCGGCTCGGGCCTGATCGATTTTGAAGACGATGGCACCGGGGCGCCGCAAGGGCAGATGGCGATCAAGGTGCGCAATTTCTCGCGCTCGGGCCTCGTGCTCACCTCGCATCCGGTCGATCTCTATCTCGTGGGCAAGCTCGATGCCGCCACGCTCCAGACGCGCGCGGTGGTCAAGGACCAGGATGCCGTGCGCGGGCGTATTCAGGCCGCGATTGCCGACCTGCCGCGCGGGGGCACCCTGTCCGAGCGCCTGCGCGGCGGACGGCTTGAGGCGCAAGTGCGCTACAGCGGCCCGGCCGAATCGCTCTGGCGCCTCTCGGGAATCGAGGCCTTCGATTTCACCGGCCCGCTCGGCGCGGTCGCCCATGTGTCGGGTACGCTCGATGCGCCGGTGCTGACCGGGGCCATGGCCGCCAAGGGCCTGCGCCTGCGGTCCTCGCTGATCGGCACCGATGTCCAGAATGTCGAGGCGACGGGCAGTTTCGATGCCTCGCACCTCGCGCTCCAGCGGTTTTCGGGCACCACCGCCAATGGCGGCAAAGTGGTCGGCAGCGGGATGATCGACCTGTCGGACATCGCGACCAGGGGCGTGGGGATCGACTTGCGGCTGGCCGCCAGCAATGCCCAGTTGATCCGCCGCGACGACATGACCGCGACTGTCACCGGCCCCTTGCGGGTGATCAAGAACGAGACCGGCGGGGTGATCGCCGGGCGCGTGCGGATCGATCAGGCCAGCTGGGCGCTGGGCAAGGCCAGCGCCGCGGCTGACCTGCCCACGATTCCCACGCGCGAGATCAACGCGCCTGCCGATGCCGCGCCGCCCAAGGCAGCCAGCGCGCCCTGGTCGTTCATGATCGATGCCTATGCCGAAAACCGCGTCGCCGTGCGCGGCATGGGCCTCGACAGCGAATGGGGGGCCGACATCCAGCTGCGCGGCACGACGGCCGCCCCGCAGATCACCGGCACCGCCGAAGTGGTGCGCGGGGCCTATGAATTTGCGGGCAAGCGCTTCGACCTGTCGCGCGGGCGCATCCGCTTTACCGGCACGGTGCCGATCGACCCGCAGCTCGACATCGTGGCGACGGGGGATGCCAACGGGGTCAATGCCTCGATCACCATCACCGGGACGGCGGCGCACACCTCCATCGCGTTCAGTTCGACGCCGAGCCTGCCCGAGGAAGAACTGCTCAGCCGCCTGCTGTTCGGCACCTCGATCACCCAGATTTCCGCGCCCGAGGCGGTGCAGCTGGCCGCCGCGCTGGCCTCGCTGCGCGGCGGGGGAGGGATGGACCCGATCAACAAGGTGCGCAGCGCCATCGGGCTCGACCGCCTGCGCATCGTGGGCGCCGATGCCACGACCGGGCGCGGCACCTCGATCGCGGTGGGCAAGTATCTGGGGCGGCGCTTCTACATGGAGCTGGTGACCGACGGGCGCGGCTATAACGCGACCTCGATCGAGTTCCGCATGACCCGCTTCCTCGCCCTGCTCGGCACGCTTTCGACGATGGGCAACGAGCAGATAAGCGTGCGCGCCAGCAAGGACTATTGAGGAGGAAGCCGGGCGTCGAAACGAAGGGGGCCCCCGGCCAGTGCGATGCGCACCGGGGTCTGGCCCACGATGTCGCCATCGGCCTGAACGGGAACGGGGCCCTCGTCGGCGCTGGCGATGGTCAGGCTGTGGGCCGAAAACCGGCGCCATGCCGGACTTTCCAGCGGCATCCGCTCCCTTCCTGCACCCAGCAGCGCGCCCAGCGCCAGCCGGGCGATGTCGCGGCGCCGCGCACGGGGCAGCAGGAGCACGCGCAAGTCTGCCCGGTCGAGCCGGGCCGCCGGGTCGAGCGTCCAGGGCCCGGCATAGAAGTGCCCCTTGAGCACGAAGACCGCTTCGGCCTCGTGGGGCTGGCCATCGACCGTCACGGCCAGGCGCGGGCGCGGCCAGTGCGCGATCTGGGCCAGTGCGGCCAGCACATAGGCCGCCTTTCCCCAGCGCGCCTTGCGCTCCGGGGTGACCCTCGCGACAATCGCGCTGTCGGGCCCGACCGAGGCGCAGCACAGGAAGGCCTGTCCGTCGATCAGCCCGTGGTAATGCGCGCGGGCCTGCCCGTCTTCCGCCCCGTCTTTCGCTTTTGTGCCGCTGGCCTCGATCTCCCGCGCGATCAGGTTGACGGTCCCGGCGGGCATGATCGCGAGGAGCGGGGAAAGGGCGGCACGGCGCAGGGCCTCGACCACCATGCGCGCAGTGCCATCGCCGCCCACGATGCCGACCATGTCGGCCTCATGCGCACGCGGATCGCGCGCATAGACGAGGCTGTCGAGGCAGGTGACGCGATGACCTTGCGCTTCGAGCGCAGCCTGCCAGCGCGCCACGCGGTCGGCGCGAAAATGCCCGGCATGGGGATTGCAGGCCAGAACGGCGGTCATCGAAGGACGGGCTGGCAGGGAGGGGCGGCAGGCGGAGATGTCTGGTCCCATGTCCGGGGAGGGCAAGCCGGGTTCCTCCATGCAGCGAGGAAGCGGGCTGCGGGCCTGACTGGCTGGGGCGGCAGGATTCGAACCTGCGAATGCCGGTACCAAAAACCGGTGCCTTACCACTTGGCGACGCCCCAGCAGGAGGCGCGCTTATAGCGGGACGTCGCCGAATGGGAAGGGGTTTTATTGGGTTAGTCTGTGGGAACGAGCGCGTCGAAATCGCGTGCGTCGTGGCGTTCGGCCAGGCCATCGGTGCGGTTGACGAGGCGGCCGCGCCGGGCGCCCGGCCTTGCGTCGATCTCGGCCACCCAGCGGCCCACATGCTCGTATTCGTGCATCGAAAGGAACGTGGCGGCATCGCCATAGGCGTCGCCGCGATGGATCGCGCCCATCCACGGATAGGCCGCGATATCGGCGATGGTATAGTCCTCGCCCGCCAGAAAGCGGCTTTCGGCAAGGCGCCGGTTGGCCACGTCGAACAGGCGCTTGGTTTCCATCGCGTAGCGGTCGATCGCATATTCGATTTTCGTGGGGGCATAGTGGTAGAAGTGGCCAAAGCCGCCGCCCATGAACGGCGCGGAACCCACCTGCCAGAACAGCCACGACAGGCATTCGGCGCGCGCGGGGTTTTCGCGCGGCAGGAACATGTCGAACTTTTCGGCCAGATGCATCAGGATCGCGCCCGATTCGAACACGCGGACCGGTTCGGCGCCGCTGCGGTCGACCAGCGCGGGAATCTTCGAATTGGGGTTGATCGCCACGAAGCCCGACGAAAACTGGTCGCCATCCATGATGGGGATCATCCACGCGTCGTATTCGGCCCCGCTCACGCCCGCTTCGAGCAGTTCTTCGAGCATGATCGTCGCCTTCTGCCCGTTGGGCGTGCCCAGCGAGTAGAGCTGGAACGGGTGCTGGCCGACAGGCAGGTCCTTGTCGTGGGTGGCGCCCGCGACGGGGCGGTTCAGGCTGGCGAAGGCGCCGCCGCTGGGCTTGTCCCAGGTCCAGACTTTGGGGGGCACATAGTCTTGGGACATGATTGTTCCTCTGGCGTTAACTTGCGGGGATGAGAGCCATGGTGGGGATGCTCTCGCCCGCAGGCAAGGGGTTGCTGAGGTAAGGGGGCCGCTCAGGCCAGCCGCGCGAGGGCCGGGACGAGTTCGTCGAAATGGTCGATCACCGCGTCCGCGCCCAGGTCCGCCGGGGGCAGGTCGTGGAACCCGAAGCTGACCGCGACAACCGGCAGGGCGGCCGCGCGGGCAGCCCCGATGTCGAACGTGGTGTCGCCCACGAAGGCCGCGCGCCCGCCGCCGCAGCGCGCCACCATCTCGCGCAGCATGTCGGGCGCGGGCTTGGACGTGCCGGGGCCCAGCGTGTCGCCACCGATCACCGTGGCAAAGCGCCCGATCAGGCCCAGTTCTTCGAGCAACTGGCGGGCGAAGACCTCGCGCTTGTTGGTGGCTACGGCCAGCCTCACCCCGCGCGCGGCCAGATCGTCGAGCATGGCCTCGCCGCCGGGAAACAGCCGCGAGTGGACCGCGATCGCCTCGCTGTAATAGGCAAACAGCCGGTCTTGCAGGGCGGGGAAGGCCTCCTCGTCGCAGCCGCCCGTGGCGATCAGCGCGCTGCGCAGCATCTGGCCCGAGCCGCCGCCGATGAACCGGCGCACCTCGGGCAGGGCGAACGTGGTCCGTCCGGCAAAGGCAAGCGTGCGGTTGAGCGCGGTGCCCAGGTCATAAGCCGTGTCGCACAAGGTTCCGTCGAGGTCGAAGCCAACGATAGCATAAGGAAATTCGCTCATGGCCCCATTCAGTGCCGGGCTGTTCTGGAAACTGCAAGGATAAGCTGGCAATGATGCGCGCCATGACCTCGACACACGAAGCCGCCCCGTCCGCTCCCTCCGCGCCCCTCGCTCTTGTCGTTCTTGCCGCCGGCAAGGGCACTCGCATGAAAAGCGACCTGCACAAGGTGCTTCACCCCATCGCCGGGCGACCGATGCTGGCCCACCTGATGGCCAGCGCCGCCGGTCTGGCGCCTGCGCGGCAGGTGGTGGTGGCCGGGCACGGGCGCGAGCAGCTCGAAAAGGCGCTGGGCGACAGCGCGACGATTGCCGTGCAGGAGCCGCAACTGGGCACCGGCCATGCCGTGTTGCAGGCGCGCGCGGCGCTGGCCGGTTTCGAAGGCGACGTGCTGATTCTCTATGGCGACGTGCCCTTCGTGCGCACGCAGACGATGGCCGCGATGATCGAGCGGCTGCACGCCCCCGATGCGCCCGCTGTCGTCGTGCTGGGCTTCGCGCCCGAAGACCCACTGCAATATGGCCGGGTGATCGCGCAGGATGGCCGCGTGCTCAAGATGGTCGAGCACAAGGACGCCAGCGAGGCCGAACGCGCGTGTACGCTGTGCAATTCCGGGCTGATGGCGGTGAAGGGCGCGGACCTTTTCGCGCTGCTCGATCAGGTCGGCAATGCCAATGCCCAGGGCGAATATTACCTGACCGACATCGTGAACGTCGCCAATGCGCAGGGCAAGACCTGTGCGGTTGTCGTTACCGACGATCCCGACGAAGTGGCCGGGATCAACAGCCGCGCCGAACTTGCCGCCGCCGAAGGCCGCTGGCAGGCCCGCCGCCGTCTTCAGGCCATGGCCGACGGGACCAGCCTCGTCGCGCCCGAGACAGTGTGGTTTGCCTATGACACGGTGCTGGGCCGCGATGTCACGGTCGAGCAGAACGTCGTCTTCGGTCCCGGCGTGACCGTGGCCGATCATGTGGTGATCCATGCATTCTGCCACCTCGAAGGGTGCCGCGTGGAGAGTGGTGTTTCGGTTGGACCCTTTGCGCGGCTGCGTCCGGGCGCGGCGCTGGAAGAAGGCAGCCGCGTGGGCAATTTCGTCGAGGTGAAGAACTCCCGGCTGGGCAAGGGCGCCAAGGCCAACCACCTGACCTATCTGGGCGATGCCGATGTGGGCGCGGGCGCGAACATTGGCGCGGGCACGATCACCTGCAATTACGACGGCTACTTCAAGTATCGCACGGTGATCGGCGAGCGGGCCTTCATCGGCTCGAACTCGGCGCTGATTGCGCCGGTGCGGATCGGTGCGGACGCCATCGTGGCGGCGGGCAGCGCGGTTTCGCGCGATGTGTCGGACGGCGAATTGCGGCTCGTGCGCGGGGAGCAACTGGTCAAGCCGGGCTGGGCCGACCGCTTCCATGACGCGATGAAGCGCAAGAAGGCCGACAGCAAGAAATGAGGCATCTTGCAAAGTGATATCGCGATATGATATCGCGATATCACTTTGCTGAGAGGGCCGTTCGTGCGCACGCTGGTCGACATTCCCGATGACGATATCGACAAGCTCGACGCGCTGGCTGCGCGGGGCGGGCGCTCGCGCGCGGCGGAAATCCGCGAGGCGGTGAAGGCGCACCTTTTGCGCAAGTCGAGCCAGGACTGGATCGCGCGCGGGGCGGGCTACTGGCAGGGGCGCGAGGCCCCGGCGGGCGACGGCGTGCCGGAGGCCTGAGCGCGCCCATGTCCGATCCCATCTTCGATACCGGCATTCTGGTCGACTGGCTGCGCGGCAAGCCCCAGGCGCGGGCCGAACTGCTGCGCTATCCGCGCCACCGGATTTCGCGCCTGACCTGGACCGAAATCTGCGCGGCCGAGCCGATGGAAACGCGCGATCATGTCCGCGAATTAATCGCCCCGTTCGAAATCGTCGAACTCGACGGGCGTATAGCCAGCGCCGCAGCCGACCTCATGGCGCGCATGGGCCTTGGCCTTGCCGCCGCCGTGGTGCTGGCCACCGCGCAAGTCAGCGGGGCGATCCTGGTGACACGAAATACCAAGGATTTTCCGGCCATCATGCCGGGCATCCGTATTCCCTACCAATCCTGAACAAGAAAGTCTGGGCCAAGCCATGTGCGGAATTATCGGAATCGTCGGCAAGGAGGAAGTCGCGGACCGGCTGGTCGATGGCCTGCGCCGCATGGAATATCGCGGCTATGACAGTGCCGGGGTCTGCACCGTCCACGACGGCCAGCTCGTGCGCCGCCGCGCCGAGGGCAAGCTCAACAATCTGGTCAAGGAACTGGCGGTCAACCCGGCGCCCGGCCTGATCGGCATTGCCCACACCCGCTGGGCCACCCATGGCGCCCCCACGACCAGCAATGCCCACCCCCATGCGACGGGCGAAGTGGCGCTGGTCCACAACGGCATCATCGAGAATTTCCGCCCCTTGCGCGAGGCGCTGATCGCGCGCGGGCGCATGTTTGAAAGCCAGACCGACACCGAAGTGGTCGCCCACCTCGTGTCCGAGCAGGTCGAGGCCGGGGCCAGCCCTGCCGAGGCGGTCAAGGCGGTGCTGCCCCAGTTGCGCGGCGCCTTTGCGCTGGCCATCGCGTTTCGCCAGCATCCCGACCTCCTGATCGGCGCGCGCCTCGGCTCGCCGCTGGTCGTCGGCTTTGGTGATGGCGAGACCTATCTGGGCTCCGATGCGCTGGCGCTCGCCCCGCTCACCCAGAAAGTGTCTTACCTCGAAGAAGGCGACTGGGTGATCGTCACGCGCGAGGGCGTGCAGGTCTTCGATGTCGACAACAACCCGGTCACCCGGCCCGTGGTGGCCTCGGGCGCGACGGCGGCGGCCATCGAGAAGGGCAACTATCGCCACTTCATGCTCAAGGAGATCTTCGAGCAGCCGATCGTGGTTGCCCAGACCCTGCGTTCCTATCTGCGCCGGGTCGAGGAGACCGTCTCGCTGCCCCAGATCGACTTCGACTTGGCCAGCATCAACCGCGTGACCATCGTGGCCTGCGGCACCAGCTATTATGCCGGGATGGTGGCCAAGTACTGGTTCGAGCAGTTCGCGCGCCTGCCGGTCGATATCGATGTGGCCAGCGAGTTCCGCTATCGCGATCCCGTGCTCGAACCGGGCGGGCTGGCGCTGTTCATCTCGCAGAGCGGCGAGACCGCCGATACCCTGGCCGCGCTGCGCCATTGCAAGGCCGCCGGGCAAACGATTGCGGTCGTCGTCAACGTGCCGACCAGCACGATGGCGCGCGAGGCCGACCTGCTGCTGCCCACCCACGCGGGCCCTGAAATCGGCGTCGCCTCGACCAAGGCGTTCACCTGCCAGCTGGCCGTTCTGGCCGCACTGGCCGCCCATCTGGCGGTCAAGCGCGGGCGCCTCTCGGCCGGGGAGGAGGCAACCATCGTCGAGCAACTGGCCGAGGCGCCCGCCGCGCTCAACGCCGCGCTCGCCCATGACGAGGAAATCGCCGCGATGGCCCCGCTGATCGCGCCTGCGCGCGACGTGCTCTATCTCGGGCGCGGGCCGGATTATCCGCTGGCCCTCGAAGGCGCGCTCAAGCTCAAGGAAATCAGCTATATCCATGCCGAAGGCTATGCTTCGGGCGAGATGAAGCACGGGCCGATCGCGCTGATCGACGAGGCCGTGCCGGTGATCGTGCTGGCGCCCTCGGGCCCGCTGTTCGAGAAGACCGTCTCCAACATGCAGGAAGTGCGTGCGCGCGGCGGCAAGATCGTGCTGATCTCGGATGCCGAAGGGCTGGCCGAGGCGGGCGAGGGGTGCCTTGCCACCATCGAGATGCCCAAGGTTCACCCGCTGATCGCGCCGCTGGTCTATGCCGTGCCTGTGCAATTGCTGGCCTATCACGTCGCGGTGGCCAAGGGCACCGATGTCGACCAGCCGCGCAATCTGGCCAAGAGCGTCACGGTCGAGTGATCCGGATACGGAAACGCCGCGCTCCGGGGCTCCGGGCGCGGCGTTTTCGTTTTCTGGGTGCCTGATCCGAAACTGTCGTTTCGAATCAGGCTATGACAGAGGAATGGATCAGTGACCCAGCTGGGCGAGGCGGCGGCCGCTGGCCAGGGTCTGGAGCACGAAGAGCACGACGAGGATCGCCGCCACGGTGCCCACGAAGATGTCGAAGCCCGAGATCGTGCCGAACAGGCCGGGGCCGGAGCCCAGGATCATCATCATCGTGGTCAGCCCGATCAGCAGGAAGCGCAGTTCCGTCGGCCCGGCGGCCAGATAGGACAGCTTGAGCTCGCCCAGCACGCGTGCCGACAGGTAGGCGTGGATCGAGAGCATCAGGTAGCCGACCAGCGCAAAGAGCGCGACGTCCATCGTGACGTAGGGGCTCGCGCCCATGCCGCCCAGAATGAACAGGATGGTCAGCGCGTCGCAGCTGTGGTCGATGAAGTAGCCATAGGAAGGCCGCTCGATCTTGCGGAAGCGCGCGAGGCTGCCGTCCATCGAATCGCCAAACCACTGCATGGCATAGCCAAGATAGGTCAGCAGCAGCCAGCCCGTGCCCCAGTTGCTTGCGGCATAGCCCACGCCGACGAGCGCGGCACCGAACAGGCCAAAAGCGGTCAGCCGGTCGGGCGTGACCCATCCGGGCATGCGGGCGCACATGCGAATCAGCAGGCGGCGCTCGCTATCGGCCAAAACATTCCGCTGGATGCGCTGGAGCTTGCCAGCGCTGGGGTGTAACCTCTCTGTCATGGCGCCTTATCGGCCTAGCGCACGGCTTCGGCAAGGGCCAGTTTCGTCATATTCCGCCCAGAATACGCGCAGAATACCCCTTTTTTCGGGATAACGACTGATTGTTGCAGGAATCTGACGGGAGGCATTTTCCGTTTCATCTGAAAACGAAGCGCGCCGCGCACCCGGCCTCGGGTGGCGGCGCGCAAAGCGTGCCAGAACGGGATTGGAAACGGTCAGGCCGCGACGTTGAGCCCGGCCAGAACGCCCTCGAACAGCTTGCGGCCGTCGGTTCCGCCCTGGGCCGCCTCGATCATGCGCTCGGGGTGGGGCATCATGCCCAGCACGTTGCCAGCTTGGTTGAGCACCCCGGCAATGTCGCGCTGCGATCCGTTGACCGGCTCGGCATAACGGAACGCCACCTGGCCTTCGCCTTCGAGGCGGTCGAGCGTTTCCGCGTCGGCAAAGTAGTTGCCGTCGTGGTGGGCGACCGGGATCGTGATGATCTGGTCCTTGAAGTAGCGCTGGGTGAAGCGCGAGGACGTGTTCTCGACCTTGAGCGGCACTTCGCGGCACACGAAGCGGATGCCGGCATTGCGCATCAGCGCGCCCGGCAGCAACCCGGCTTCGGTCAGGATCTGGAAGCCGTTGCACACGCCGAGCACGGGAACCCCGCGACCGGCAGCCTCGACAACCGCCTTCATGATCGGCGAACGGGCCGCCATGGCACCCGAGCGCAGATAGTCGCCATACGAGAACCCACCGGGAACGGCGATGAAATCAAGGCCTTCGGGCAGGCTGGCGTCGCCATGCCAGACGCGGTGGACAGTGCCGCCGCAGACCTCTTCCACCGCCACAGCCATGTCGCGGTCGCAGTTCGAGCCGGGGAAGGTGATGACGGCGGACGAGAACGACATCAGGCCACCTTTTCGATGCGGTAGTTTTCGATCACCATGTTGGCCAGCAGCTTGCGGCACATGTCGTCGAGCTGTTCGTCGGTGGTCGTGTCGGCCACGTCGAGTTCGAACAGGCGCCCGGCGCGCACATCGCTCACCCCGGTAAAGCCCAGACCTTCGAGCGCGTGGTGAATTGCGCGACCCTGCGGATCGAGCACCCCGTTCTTGAGGCTGACGTGAACGCGGACCTTCATCGGCTTTGGGCCTTTCGCAAAATATACGGCGGAAACTGGTGATCGCTCGATCGGGACTCGTGCGCGCCTATGCCCGCCCCGCGCACGAAGGGCAAGCTTTGCTGCGCCGATTCGCGGTGTTTGGGGCCCGCTGTTTTCATGCTTTGGGGGCCGGGGCTCCTTCGGGCAGGACCAGCACCGTCACCGCGCGCCCGGGATCGAGGAAGCGGCGGGCGGCAGCCTGAATGTCGGCGGGGGTGAGCGCCATGAGCCGGGCCCGCGCGGCCTGGAACCGCGCGATCCGGTCGGGCTTCGACTGGGCCCGTTCGGTCAGGGCCAGCCAGCCGGCATTGCTCTTGAGCGCATTGTCGAGGCGTTCGAGCATCGGCGCGCGGGCGCGGGTGAAGATGTCGGCGCTGACCGGGCGGGCGAGGAGGCCTGCCGCAGTCCGGGCGAGCGCGGCGCGCGTGGCCGCGACATCGGCGACATCGACCCCGGCCTGAAGGGTGAACGTACCCCAGCCCTTGTAGAACTGGTCCTGATCGCTCGATGCGCCCGGCGAATAGGCCTTGCCGAGCTTCTCGCGCACGCTGTCGGTCACTTCGACCCCGGCCACTTGCGCGAGGAGGTTGAGGGTCATCGTCAGTTCGGGATCGCTGTTGTCGGCCGTCGGCCAGATCAGCCGCACGAGGGCCTGATCGGCCGCGCTCTTGTGACGCAGCACGGCAAGGCCGCGATGGTCGGTAAAGTGACGCGCGCGCGCGGCTTCCCACGCCCCGAACGCAGGGTCGCGTGCGGGCAGCGCGCCAAAGGTGCGCGCCACATCGGCAATCGCGGCGCTCTCGTCGATGTCGCCGACCATGGCGATTTCGAGCGCGCCATGGGCCAGCCTGTCGGCCAGCGCGGCCTTGAGCCGGGCGAATGTCAGCGCCTGATAGGCCGGGGCCGGTTGCAGCGTGAAGCGCGGGTCGTCGTCGTTCAGGATTCCGCCGAGATGGGCTCCGAGGGCAGAGGCGAGGGTGGCGTCCATCCGGGCAAAGGCATTGGTCATGCTCTGGTGGAACATCTCTTCGGCCTCGGGGCGATAGCCCGGATCGGTGATCTGGGCGGCCAGAAGCTGAAGCTGGAGCAGCAGGTCCGGTCCGGTCGTCGTGCCCCCGGCGGTGAAGGCATCGCCCTGGCTGATCAGGGTATTGCCCAGCGCATGGCCCGCCAGCAGTGTCTGCAACTGGTCCTGGCTGAACTGGCCGAGCCCGCCCGCCGGCAGCATCGGCGCCATCGTCACGGCCAGCGGGTTTTCGCGCGTGGCGAGCATGTCGCCCCCGTCGAGGGTGAGGCGGACATGGATGCGGTCGGCTTCGAGCGTGGTGCGCTTGAGGTTGAGCATGACCCCGTTGGCAAAGCGCAGGGTGCGGATGCCCAGCACGGGGTCGGTGCTGTCGGCCACGATGGTTCCGGGCTTGCCGAAATCGGTATAGGTGAAGGTGCTGGCCGTGGCGGCCCGTGCGGCCACGACAGGGGCCTTCACGGCCTTGTCCCAGGTCTGGCGCAGGGCCGCAACGCCGCCTTCGGGCGCCTTGCGACCCTGGAAACGGATCAGCGGATCATCGAGCGGAACCGCTTCGCGGCGCAGTGCGGCCAGCACGGTTTCGGGCGTGATCGTGGGTGCAAAGGCGGCGAAACGCGCTTTCGCGCCGCTCGGGGTGGTGGGTACGGTATCGTCGTGCAGCATCGAGATCACCAGCGCGACGAGCGTGGCATTGCTGCGGGTGGCTTCGCCCGCGGCGGCATTGTCGATGGCGGTGCGCAAGTTGGCGACCTGCTCGGCCACTTCGGCCGGGGTGAAGCCCATGGTCATCGCCTCGTGCCATGTGCCCGCTGCGGCCTCCAGCCCGCGCGCCCAGCCGCCATCGGGCGTTTCGACGATCAGGTTGGTGGTGCGGCCGATGTGGAACACATCGCTGGTGCCAAAGCCCGCGCCGCGAAATGGCGGATCGGCCTGTCGCGAGAGCGACTGGAAACGGCGGTTGATGATGCCATAGCCGATCTGGCGCAACAGCGCCTCGCGGCGGTTGGCTTGCGTGTCGGGCTCGTCGAGCCAGGGGCCATGGCGCGAGACGGACACGCGCTCGGACAGCGCGGGGTTGAGCCAGATATCGCTCGCCCCCTTCTGGCCGGGGTCGACGGTGCCCTGATCCGGGCGGGCCTGACCGGGGGCGGCCTGCCAGTCGCCGAAGCGGGCCTTGATGCGCGCCTCGATCGCGGCAGGGTCGATGTCGCCCACGACGACCAGCGTGGTCTTGTCGGGTCCATAATGGGCCTGCCAGAACGCCTTGAGGCCCTTGGCCGTGGCCGCTTCCAGGCTGGCGACGGTGCCGATGGGCAGGCGCTGGGTATAGGTCGCATGGGGGTAGAGAAAGCCGATCTGCTCCCTGAAATTGTCGAGGACATAGCCTTGCCCGTCGCGCAGTTCGGACAGCACGATCCCGCGCTCGCGCGAGACGGCGCCGGGCGTGAAGGTCAGCTCGCTGGCGGTCTCGCGCATGAGCATCAGCGCGGTGTCGATCCGCTCGTCGTCGGCGCGCGGCAGGTCGAGCATGTAGGTGGTCTGCTCGAAGCCGGTCTGGGCGTTGGTGTCCGCGCCGAAGGCCAGCCCCTTGCGTTCGAGCAGGCGCACCATCTCGCCCTCGGGAACATGGGTGCTGCCGTTGAAGGCCATGTGCTCGATGAAATGGGCATAGCCGCGCGTGGCCGGCCCTTCGTCGAGCGAGCCGGTCGCGACGTCGAGGCGCACCATGGCCGTGCCCGCGGGCGTGTGGTTGGCCCGGATCACATAGCGCATGCCATTGGCGAGGCGGCCAAAACGGAACGCCGGATCGGGGGCGAGGTCCGATGTCTCGAACGCCCATGGGGCTGGCGCGGGCGGGGCGGCCCATGCGGGATGCGACAGGCTCCCGCCCATGCCGAGCAGGGCCAGCAGGGGAAGGGCGAACGAAAACGGTGCGCGAAACGACATCACCTCGCCTTGTGCCCGCATAAAACGCCCAATGCCACCCCGGATCATCCCCGCTTGCGTCTTCTCTCCGGCGTCGGAGCCCCTCCACCACCCGCTGCGCGGGCGGTCCCCCTCCCCACGATGTGGGGAGGATCGGGGGAGGTGGCAGGCCGTGAGGCCTGACGGAGGGGCGGTCACAAAAAAGCCGGGGTGGTGAACCCCGGCTGTTTTGGTTGTGGCCCGGAAAAAGGGCTTACTTCTTGGTGCGCAGCTTGCGGTGGGCGCCAAGATCGAGCACTTCGCTCGGGCCGTCGTTGTCGAGCAGGCCGAGGCGACGCGCGACTTCCTGATAGGCTTCTTCTTCGCCGCCCAGGTCGCGACGGAAGCGATCCTTGTCGAGCTTTTCGCCGGTGACCATGTCCCACAGGCGGCAGCCGTCGGGGCTGATTTCGTCGGCGAGGATCACGCGGCTGTAGTCGCCGTCCCAGATGCGCCCGAATTCGAGCTTGAAGTCGACCAGACGGATGTTGATCGCCGCGAACATCCCCACGAGGAAGTCGTTCACGCGGATCGCCATCGAGGAGATGTCCTGCATTTCCTCGTTGTTGGCCCAGCCGAAGCAGGCGATGTGCTCTTCAGCGATCATCGGATCGCCCAGCGCATCGTCCTTGTAGTAATATTCGATCAGCGTGTGGGGCAGCGGCTCGCCCTCGGGGATGCCCAGGCGCTTGGAGATCGAACCGGCGGCCACGTTGCGCACGACCACTTCGATCGGCACGATTTCCACCTGACGCACGAGCTGTTCGCGCATGTTCAGGCGGCGGATGAAGTGGGTGGGAATGCCGATGTGCGACAGGCGGGTGAACACATACTCGCTGATGCGGTTGTTGATCACGCCCTTGCCGTTGATCGTGCCGCGCTTCTGCGCGTTGAATGCGGTGGCATCATCCTTGAAGTACTGGATGATGGTGCCCGGCTCAGGACCTTCATAGAGGATCTTGGCCTTGCCTTCGTAGATCTGGCGGCGACGCGACATGCGGCTTCTTCCTGCAAGGGCGGGGGCATTTGGCAAGCCCCCTTGGCAAAACAAGAAACCCCGGCTCACGAGGGAGCCGCAAGGCGGCTGCATCGTTCAGGCCGGGGCATTTTCCGCTTCGCCCATAGGCGAAAATGCGGGGAAAGGCAAACGCGGCGCGGGTCTTCCATCAATTAGAACATTTCGTGCGATCTTATCGCTCTATCTGGAAAGGTATGGGTGGGGCACAAGGAACCCGTCGCCGCTCTGGCGGTTGCTTTTTCTGCGATCCCTATCCCGTCTCGTCCCCCTTTCCATCTTGTCCAAGGATGCTGTGTAATGAGCAAGGTTCTCGTTCTCTACTACTCGACCTATGGCCACATCGAAACCATGGCCAATGCCATTGCCGAAGGTGCGCGCGAAACCGGCGCCACTGTCGACGTGAAGCGCGTTCCCGAAACCGTTCCGCTCGAAATCGCGCAGAAGGCCCACTTCAAGCTCGATCAGGCCGCCCCGGTGGCGACCGTGGCCGAACTGGCCGAATACGATGCCATCATCGTGGGCACCGGCACCCGCTTTGGCCGCATCAGCTCGCAGATGGCCGCGTTCCTCGATCAGGCCGGCGGCCTGTGGGCGACCGGCGCGCTCAACGGCAAGGTCGGCGCGGCCTTCACCTCGACCGCCAGCCAGCATGGCGGGCAGGAAACCACCCTGTTCTCGATCATCACCAACCTGCAGCACTTCGGCATGACCGTGGTCGGCCTCGACTATGGCTTCCAGGGCCAGCTGGGTCACGAAGTGGTCGTCGGCGGCGCGCCCTATGGCGCCACCACGATTGCCGGTGGCGACGGCAGCCGACAGCCGAGCGAAACCGAACTCGACGGCGCGCGCTATCTGGGCCGCCGCGTGGCCAACACGGCGACCAAGCTGTTCGGCTGATCGCCGCATTCGATGGCGTGAAAACAGGGCCGGGGCACTTGAGCGGTGTCCCGGCCTTTTTCCTGTGCGCGGGGAAGGCGCTTGTTGCACAGCGGCAATACAGCGTGCCGGAACCGTATGTGGCGAGGGCCCCGGCGATGGTCTAGGCGTGGGCCATCATCCGATTGTTCTGGAGCCTTGCCTGATGTCGCGCGAAGCCACGCTTGCCCTGCTGGAAACCTATTATGGCGCCTTCAATGCGGGCGACTGGGAAGGGATGCTGGCCTGCCTGTCCGATGATGTGGCGCACGACATCAACCAGGGCGCGCGCCAGACCGGCAAGGACACCTTCCGCGCGTTCATGGGCCACATGGAACGCTGCTACAAGGAACGCCTTGAAGACATCGTGCTCATGGCCAGCGAGGATGGCACCCGCGCTGCTGCCGAATTCGTCGTCCATGGCCAGTACCTGACGACCGACGAAGGCCTGCCCGAGGCGCAGGGCCAGACGTATGTGCTCCCCGCCGGGGCCTTCCTCGCCATCGAAAATGGCAAGATCACCCGCCTGACGATGTACTACAACCTCGCCGACTGGACCGCGCAGGTGGTCGGCGCATGACCATTGCGGTCCGCCCGCTGGTCGGCGCGGAAATCGCCGCTGCGCTCGATGATCTGGCGGCCCTGCGGATCGCGGTCTTCGCGGCCTGGCCCTATCTCTACGACGGGGACCGGGCCTACGAGGCGGACTATCTCAGGGACTATGCCGCCGCGCCCGGTGCGGTGCTGGTCGCCGCTTTTGATGGCGAGGGGAGTGGCGGGCGCCTTGTCGGGGCGGCCACGGCGGCCCCGATGATGCACCAGAAGGCGGCGTTTCGCGAACCTTTCGCCGCGCGCGGGATCGATGTGACGCGGCTGTTCTACTTCGGCGAAAGCGTGCTGCTGCCCGAATACCGCGGCCATGGCATCGGCCATGCGTTCTTCGACGCGCGCGAGGCGGCGGCCCGCAGCGCGGGTGCCAGTGCGGCCTGTTTTGCCGCCGTGGTGCGCGCGCCCGACCATCCCGCGCGGCCTGCCGGTTATCGCCCGCTCGACGATTTCTGGCACAAGCGGGGCTATGCCCTCGTCCCGGGCCTGACCACGCAGCTGTCGTGGAAAGAGCATGGCGAGGTGCAGGAAAGCCCCAAGACCATGCAATACTGGATCAGGCATTTCGAATGACCCGTTTTACCGTCGCTGCGGCGCAATATCCGATTGATTCCCTCGAAAGCTGGGACGCCTATGTCGCCAAGCTGACGCGCTGGGTGGAAGAGGCCGTCGCGGCGGGCGCCGCGCTGCTGGTCTTCCCCGAATATGGCGCGATGGAGCTTTCGAGCCTCGATCCGGCGACGATGGGCGATCTGGCCGGGTCGATCGACACGGTTTCCGCGCTCCTGCCGCAAGTCGATGCGCTGCACGCCGATCTGGCACGCCGCCACGGTGTCTACATCCTGGCCGCCAGCGCGCCGCGCCGCGATGATGCGCGCACGGTGCGCAATGCTGCACGGCTCTTCGCGCCCAGCGGCGCCATGGCCACGCAGGACAAGCTGGTGATGACCCGCTTCGAGCGCGAGGAATGGGCGATCACGGGCGGAGAAGGGATCAAGGTCTTCGATACCGCGCTCGGGCGGCTGGCCATCGCGATCTGCTATGACAGCGAGTTTCCGCTGCTCGCCCGCGCGGCGGTCGAGGGCGGGGCGCACGTTCTGCTCGTGCCCAGTTGCACCGACACGCTCCATGGCTACTGGCGCGTGCGCATCGGCAGCCAGGCCCGTGCGCTCGAAGGGCAGTGCTATGTCGTCCAGTCGCCCACCGTGGGCGAGGCGCCATGGTCGCCGGCCGTCGATGTCAATCGCGGGGCCGCCGGGGTCTATGGCCCGCCCGATGCCGCGCCGGTCGGGGGTGGCATGCCCGCCGATGGCGTGGTCGCGCTGGGCGAGGAAGGCGTCGCGGCCTGGGTCTATGGGGTGATCGATACCGCCCATGTCGATGGCCTGCGCGCGCAAGGCGGGGTGCTGACGGTGGCCCACTGGTCCGAACAGCCGGGCGCGGGGGCGCTGCCACCCGCCGAACTGGTCCCGTTGCGCTAGGAACGAGGCAGGTGGCCTGATGGGAAGTCCGGCTTCGGGCTGGACATTTTGCATTGCAGCGTATTCTATTGCACTGCAATCAAGGGGGCGGTCAGGGGGCCGCATCTTGCGCTTTGCGACGGGAAGGGAATGCGGTGAGCCAGCCTGCGGTGCTGTTCGTCTGTCTGGGCAATATCTGTCGTTCGCCAATGGCCGAGGCCGCCTTTCGAGAAGAGGCGGTCAAGGCCGGGCTGGCGGTGACCATCGAATCGGCGGGGACCGGTGGCTGGCATGTCGGCAATCCGCCCGACCCGCGTGCGCAGGCCGAGGCGCTGCGCCACGGGGTCGACATCTCGAAATATCGCGCGCGGCAGGTAGTGGAGGAGGATTTTGTCCGCTTCGGCCAGATTTTCGCGCTCGATCCGCAGAACCTTCAGGATCTGAAGCGGATTGCCCCGCGCCGCACGCTGGCCAAAGTCGGCCTGCTGATGGACCTCGTTCCGGGCCGGGCCGGAACTGCGGTGATCGATCCCTATTACGGCACGGACGAGGACTTTGCCGAGGCCTGGGACGATGTGAGTCTGGCCGCTCAGCGGCTCGTGGCGCGCATGTTGCGCTAGGCGCGGGGGCGCTCCGGGCGCTGTCTGAATGCGATTTCGGCAATTCTGCTTGATTTGCACCGCGATTCGCCCGAAAGCAGCGCCCATGCCCGCACGCATCTACCAGCGCCCGAAAAACGCCATGCAGTCCGGCAAGGCCCGGATTGCCGATTGGCTCCTCGAATTCGCTCCGGCGGAGGCCAAGCGCCCCGATCCGTTGATGGGATGGGCCGGTTCCGGCGACACCCAGCAGCAGGTCGTGCTCAAGTTTGCCTCCGAGGCCGACGCGCTCGCCTATGCCGAAAAGTACGGCATCGAGGTGCACGTCACGCCTTCGCCGGTCCATCGCCTCAAGATCCAGAGCTACGCCGACAATTTCCGCTGATATGAAAACCGGCGCTTGCAATCGGCGCGCGCCGGCGCCATAGGCCGGGCCGGGAGTCGGGCGGACGTTTGCGTTCGCCAACCTGGTCAGGTCCGGAAGGAAGCAGCCACAACGGATTGCGGCGGGTCGCCCGGCTCCTTCGACGACATGGATCATTCGATCCGCCTCGTCGAACTTTCAGCGCCACAGGTGACCCTGCCCGCATTTGCCGGCTTCAGGCTCCGCGCTGTCGCTTCCCAAACCTGATTTTCAGCCGATGCGGTCCCCCGGACGGACCGGTTCCGGTGAAAAGCGCGTCGCGCACCTTCGACATTTGCGCGTTGTGCGCTTACCTTTGGGACACGATGGCTGATTCAACCGACATGTTTGGCGCTGCGCCCGAGCCGCAGGATGCCGGTTCCAGTGCTGCTGAGCTTGAAGCGGCAGGGCAGGGCGCCATGTTCGGTGAGCCTGTTGCCGCTGCGATTCCTGCGGCAACCCCTGTTTCGGCGCCCGTTCCCGTTGCGGCTCCGGTCGCTCCGGCCCAGCCCTATCGCGTGCTGGCGCGCAAGTATCGCCCACAGACCTTCTCGGCGCTGATCGGGCAGGAAGCCATGGTCCAGACCCTGGCCAATGCCATCCGGCGCGACCGTCTGGCCCACGCCTTTCTGATGACCGGCGTGCGCGGGGTGGGCAAGACCAGCACCGCGCGCCTGATCGCCAAGGCGCTCAACTGCATCGGCCCCGATGGGCAGGGCGGCCCGACGATCGACCCTTGCGGCCAGTGCGAGCCGTGCCGTGCGATTGCCGAAGGGCGCCATATCGACGTGATCGAGATGGACGCGGCCAGCCACACCGGCGTCGACGACGTGCGCGAGATCATCGAGGCGGTGCGCTATGCTGCCGTTTCGGCGCGCTACAAGATCTACATCATCGACGAAGTTCACATGCTCAGCCGCAATGCGTTCAACGCCTTGCTCAAGACGCTCGAAGAGCCGCCGGCCCATGTGAAGTTCCTGTTTGCCACGACCGAAGTCGACAAGCTGCCGGTCACCGTGCTTTCGCGGTGCCAGCGTTTCGATTTGCGGCGCATTCCGACGACCTTGCTCGCGCAGCATTTCGCCCACGTCTGCAAGGAAGAAGGCGTCGAGGCCGAGGACGAGGCGCTCGCCATGGTCGCCGCCGCCGCCGAAGGGTCTGCGCGCGACGGGCTCTCGATCCTCGATCAGGCGATCAGCCACGCCGACCTTGCCGGAAGCGGAGAGGGCGAGACCATCCGCGTGAGCGCCGAGCAGGTGCGCGACATGCTCGGCCTTGCCGACAAGACGCTCCAGCGCCGTCTGTTCGCCGCCCTGCTGGCTGCCGATGGCCCCGCCCTGCTGGAGGAAGTGGCCCACCAGTACGCGCTCGGGATCGAACCGGTGGCGATGATGCGTGCCCAGCTCGATCTCGTCCACAAGATCACCGTCACCCAGATCAGCGGCCCGGAAGGACAGGCCCGCTCCGCCGAGGAAAGCGCCGCGCTCGAAGGCTGGGCGGCAGACCTTGGCGCGGGCCAGTTGCATCGCCTGTGGCAATTGCTGCTCAAGGGCCACGACGAAGTGCGCACCGCGCCCGATCCGCTCGTGGCCGCGCAGATGTCCCTGCTGCGCGCGCTCCATGCGGCGGGCATGCCCGATCCGGGCGGCCTCGTGCGCAAGATGGAAGAAATGCTGGCCCAGGCGCCCGCGCTGGCAGCGGCTGCCGCTGCGGCGCAGGCGGGCGGAGAAGGGGCTCCTGCCGGCGCCACCGGTCTCGTGCCCGGTGCCAGTGCCAATGCCAATGCCAATGCCAATGCCGGTATCGGCGTGGGTGCGGGCATGGACTGGGAAGGCCTTGTCGAGCAGGTCGAGGAAATCTCGCCGCTGACGGGCGCGACCATGCGCCTGTCGGTGCGCCTGATCGAACTGCGCCGGGGCACCTTGCGCTATCAGCTCGCGCCGGGCCTGCCAGGCGACCCCACGGCGGACATCAAGAAGACCTTGCAGGGCCTGACCGGCGAAATGTGGCTGGTCGAACGCCTCGATGGCGAAGCGGCAGCAGGGGCGCTGCCCAGCCTGGTCGAGGCGAAACAGGCCCGCGAAGCCGAGGCGGAGGCCGCGATGCGGGCCGACCCCCTCGTGCGCGCGGCGCTCGAAGCCTTTCCGGGCGCTGAAATTCTCGACGAATCCAACCCTGCCACGGCCGAACGTCGGCCCTGGCAGCCTGCGCGGAGCAGACAAGCATGAAGTCCATGGAAGAAATGATCCAGGCTGCCCAGAAGGCCGCCGAAACGATCCAGCGCCAGATGGAGGACGCCCAGGGGCGCCTCGACGGCATCGAGGTGGAAGGCGCGGCCGGTGGCGGTCTCGTCAAGATCAAGGCTTCGGCCAAGGGGCGCGTGATCGGCGTCTCGATCGACGACAGCCTGCTGGTTCCCGCCGACAAGGGCATCCTCGAAGACCTCGTGGCCGCGGCCTTCAACGACGCGCGCACCAAGGCCGATGCGGCAGCGGGCGAGGAAATGCAGAAGGTGCAGATGGCGGCGGGCATTCCGCCGGGCTTCAAGCTGCCGTTCTGATTCGGCCCTGATCTGTCTGGTCCTGCCACAGGGGCGCTCATTTGACCGATCCTGTGGCATGGCCGTAGTTCTGCCATGATCGTTGCGCAATGAAACGGGTGTCCTGCAAGCGATTGTGGCGGGGCTTATGACGGGGACATGATGATCGTATTGCTTGCCGCCGCGCTGGCCAGTGCCGCGCCGACCGAAACCGGTGTAGCCCAGAACGCGTCAGCGCCTGCTGCTGTGGATGCCAGTCAGGCGGCGCAAGGGCAGCCGGCACCGGCTGGTGTGGCTGGCGCGAGTGCCCCCGATGCTGCCCCCGATGCTGCGATGGCCGCGCCGCCGCCGGTCGCCCCTGAGGCCGCACCGGTCGTGTCTTCGCAAGCGACCGCCTCGGAGCCCGCCGCAACGCCCGCGCCGGCAACCCCGGCCCGGCCCCAGACGACGACGGGCGCCCCCATCGTGGTCGAAGGGCGCACCAAGGCGCCTCCGGGTGATCCGGTGATCAAGCTCAACATGGCGAGCTATTCGGTCGCCCAGTCGGTCGATCACGCGATCATCGAGCCTGCCGCGATGGGTTACAAGAAGCATGTGCCCAGCCCGATCCGTGCGGCCGTGCGCCACTTCTTTGCCAACCTGACCGAGCCGGTCATCGCGGTCAATTTCCTGCTCCAGCTCCATCCGGGCAAGGCTGCCGAAACGGTGGGCCGCTTCGGGATCAACTCGACCATCGGCATTGGCGGCCTGCTCGACGTGGCCAAGACCAAGACCTTCAAGCTGCCCTACCGGGTCAATGGTTTCGGCTATACCTTCGCCTATTACGGGGTGAAGCCGGGGCCGTTCCTGTTCATCCCGCTGGTTGGCCCGACGACCTTGCGCGATGCCATCGGTCTGGGACTGGATCGCATGGTCCTGCCGCTCGTGGTCGGTGGCCCGCTGCGCAGCCCCTATTACGTGGCCAGCTCCTTCGTGGTGCGCTCGCTCAACGACCGTCTGGCCGCCGACGAAGGCATCCGCGAGGCCCGCGCGAGCAGCGACCCCTACACTTCGACCAAGAACGCCTACCTCGCCCAGCGCCAGGCCGAGATCGACGAGCTCAAGGGGCACAAGCACAAGGTCGCCCCGCCAGCCGAACCGGTGCCGGCAGCCCCCGGTTCGGGCGAACCTGCGGCCTCGGCTCCATCTGGCGGGCCGGCCGCCCCGGCGCAGCCTGCTGCGCCGACAACGCCGCCTGTTTCCACTCCTGCGCCCGGCCAGGCTCCGGCGGCAAACCCGATTCCCTGAAGAATCGGGCCCCGGACAGTGCAAAACGGGGGCGGGAAGGGCTGAAATTCGCCAATCCCCAGCCGTCTTGCCCGTTGGGCATTGCGGGGCCAGACATGGGCCCCCATATCCTGATCATATCTGTGGAAAGGCCTGAGGCTCGCCATTGGGTTCTCAGCTGGGACGGACAACTGAACGCATGACATTCTACCCGCTGCTTCCCCTGCGCGACATCGTCGTGTTCCCCGGCATGGTCGTGCCGCTGTTCGTGGGCCGTGAAAAGTCGGTGGCCGCGCTCGAAACCGCGATGGCCGGCTCGAAGGAAATCTTCCTGCTCGCCCAGCTCGACCCCGGCTGCGACGACCCGGACCGCGACGACCTTTATGAAACCGGCGTGATCGCCTCGGTGCTTCAGCTGCTCAAGCTGCCCGATGGCACCGTGCGCGTGCTCGTCGAGGGGCACCGGCGCGCCGAACTCAAGACCCTTCAGGCCGAAACTGGCGGCAATGGCGCCATGCTGATGGCGCAGGTCGAACCGATCGAGCCGGAACCGATGACCGGGACCGAAGTCTCGGCCATGATGCGCTCGGTGGTCGATCAGTTCGCCGAATATGCCAAGCTGTCCAAGAAGCTCCCGCAGGATGCCGGGCAGCAACTGGGCGACATCGACGACGCGGGCAAGCTGGCCGATGCGGTCGCCGCCAACCTTGCCGCCAAGGTCGCCGACAAGCAGGCCGTGCTCTCGGAAACCGACGCGCTCAAGCGTCTGGAAATGGTGCTTTCCTTCATGGAGGGCGAACTGGGCGTGCTTCAGGTGGAGCGCAAGATCCGTGGCCGCGTGAAGCGCCAGATGGAAAAGACCCAGCGCGAATATTACCTCAACGAGCAGCTCAAGGCGATCCAGTCCGAACTGGGCGGCGGCGACGAGGGTGAAGCCAACGAGATTCAGGAGCTTCAGGAAAAGATCGACGGCCTCAAGCTGTCGAAGGAAGCCCGCGCCAAGGCCCAGGCCGAGCTGAAAAAGCTCAAGACCATGCAGCCGATGAGCGCCGAGGCGACCGTCATCCGCAACTATCTCGACGTGCTGCTGGGCCTGCCGTGGGGCAAGCGCTCGAAGCTCAAGAAGGATATTCCCGGCGCGCAGGCCGTGCTCGATGCGGATCACTACGCGCTCGACAAGGTCAAGGACCGCATCGTCGAATATCTCGCGGTTCAGGCGCGCACCAACAAGCTCAAGGGGCCGATCCTGTGCCTCGTGGGCCCGCCGGGCGTGGGCAAGACCTCGCTGGGCAAGTCGATCGCCAAGGCGACCGGGCGCCAGTTCATCCGCCAGTCGCTGGGCGGCGTGCGTGACGAGGCCGAGATTCGCGGCCACCGCCGCACCTACATCGGCTCGCTGCCGGGCAAGATCGTGACCAACCTGCGCAAGGCGGGCACGTCCAACCCGCTGTTCCTGCTCGACGAGATCGACAAGCTCGGCCAGGATTTCCGCGGCGATCCGGCCTCGGCCCTGCTCGAAGTGCTCGATCCCGAACAGAACGCCAAGTTCCAGGATCACTACCTCGAACTCGACATCGACCTGTCGGATGTCATGTTCGTGTGCACGGCCAACAGCCTGAACCTGCCCCAGCCGCTGCTCGACCGCATGGAGATCATCCGTCTCGAAGGCTATACCGAGGACGAGAAGGTCGAGATCGCCGAGCGCCATCTGGTGGACAAGCAGGTGGAGGCGCATGGGTTGCGCAAGGGCGAGTTCGAACTGACCCAGCCCGCGCTGCGCGACCTCATCCGCTACTACACCCGCGAGGCGGGCGTGCGCACGCTGGAGCGCGAAGTGGCCCGTCTGGCCCGCAAGTCGCTGCGCAAGATCCTTGAAGGCAAGGAAAAGAGCGTGACGATCACGCCCGAAAACCTCGCCGACTTTGCCGGTGTGCCCAAGTACCGCCATGGCGTCTCCGACGAGGAGAACCAGGTCGGCGCGGTCACCGGTCTGGCATGGACCGAAGTGGGCGGCGAACTGCTCACCATCGAAAGCGTGACCGTTCCGGGCAAGGGCGCCGTGCGCACGACCGGCAAGCTGGGCGAAGTGATGAGCGAGAGCGTCCAGATGGCGTTCAGCTTCGTCAAGGCGCGCAGCCCGGCCTATGGCATCAAGCCCTCGATCTTCCAGCGCAAGGACCTGCACATCCACCTTCCCGAAGGCGCCGTGCCCAAGGACGGGCCGAGCGCGGGCATCGGCATGGTGACCGCGATGGTCTCGACCCTGACCGGCATTCCCGTGCGCGCCGACGTGGCGATGACCGGCGAGGTCACGCTGCGGGGCCGCGTGCTGGCCATCGGCGGCCTCAAGGAAAAGCTGCTGGCTGCGCTGCGGGGCGGGATCAAGACTGTCCTGATCCCCGAGGAAAACCGCAAGGATCTGGCTGAAATCCCGGCCAATATCCGCGAGGGGCTGGATATCATCCCGGTTTCCCATGTCGACGAAGTTCTGGCCCGTGCGCTCGTCGCCCCGGTCGAGCCCATCGAATGGACCGAGGCCGACGATCTGGCCACCCAACCCGCCGCGCCGATCGCGCCGGGCGGGGCAGCGGGAGCAACCGCACACTGACCGTTCGGGGAGCCCGTTCAGGCTTTCCCATGCAGGCATGAAACACGAAAAGCCGCACGCGCAGACCTTGCGTGCGGCTTTTTGCATGAGCGCGAACATGCCGGATTCCGGGCATAATTTGGGGTCATCGCGCTCTTTTGCCTTTGACACGCATTTCTTTCTCGGCTCTCTTCCCGGCAATCTGAAAAGACGAGTCCGAAGGCATTTTCTCCGATAAGAACTAGGGGTTTTCGCACATGAACAAGAACGATCTGATCAGCGCTGTCGCCGATGCGAGCGGCCTGCCCAAGGGCGACGCGATGAAGGCGGTGGAAGCCGTGTTCGACGCGATTACGCAGGCGCTGTCCAAGGGCGACGAAGTGCGTCTGGTTGGTTTCGGGACGTTCTCGGTGGCCAAGCGCAAGGCTTCGACGGGCCGCAATCCGCGCACGGGCGAGCCGATGGAAATCGAGGCCTCGACCCAGCCCAAGTTCAAGGCCGGCAAGGGCCTCAAGGACGCCGTGAACTAAGTTTTTCCCACAGCTTTGCTGCGCACAAAAAAGGCCGCGTCGACAGGATCGACGCGGCCCTTTTTTGTTTCTGCCGAAAGGATCAGTCCTCGGCCGTCTCGCGCGTGGCGGCGGCATAGAGGGCGATGGCCGCCGCGTTCGAGACATTGAGGCTCTCGACCGCGCCGCTGATCGGCAGGCGGGCGATGGAATCGCAATGCTGCATCACGTTGTGGCGCATGCCTTCGCCCTCGGCGCCCAGCACGAGCGCGATCGGCCCGGCGGGCAGGGCCGAAGGGAACGTCGCGCGGCCTTCGCCGTCGAGGCCGATGCGCCAGTACCCGGCTTCCGCAATCGATTCGAGCGCGCGGGCCAGATTGACCACCCGCACCCACGGCACGACTTCGAGCGCGCCCGAGGCGGACTTTGCCAGCGTGCCCGATTCGGGCGGGGCATGACGATCCTGGGTGATCAGCGCGGCCACGTCGAACGCCGCGCACGAACGCAGGATCGCGCCGACATTGTGCGGGTCGGTCACCTGGTCGAGAATCACCAGCGTGCGTCCCTCGGCCTCTTCGAGCACTTCATCGAGCGCCACATCGTCGAGCGGGGTGCATTCGAGCACGAGACCCTGATGGGGTGCATCGCGCGCCACGAGGCGCGCCAGATCGACTGCCTGGGCATATTCCACCGGCAGTTCACGCGGCAATTCAGCATCATGGTCATCGAGCATGGCCTGAATCGCCTCGCGCGTGCCCCACAGCTTCTTGGCGGTGCGGTTGGGGTTGGTGAGGGCGGCCTCGATCGCGTGGCGGCCCCAGAGCCGCACGGTCCCGGCAGAACCGCGGCCCGACCCGCGCCCCCCCTGGTTGCGCCCGGCCCGCCCGCGCAGCGCGCGTCCCTTCTTGCCACTGTCCTGGCGGTTGTTGTTATCATCATCGTGGCGGGGCATGCGAACACCTGTGTATAAAATCAAAAAACTGTCACGCCCTTAGCCACCCCCCCCATTGACAGGCAAGCGATCGTTCGCCAAATGGCCCTCACTCGGCCGGACGGACTGGCTCGCTTCTAGCGAAAAAGTCCATTCAAAAGCGGGAAGTCCTTGAAAAAGGAAGTCCCAGCACCGGCAAATCTGGTGTGGACAGGTGGCCGAGTGGTTAAAGGCAGCAGACTGTAAATCTGCCCGCGCAAGCGTACGCTAGTTCGAATCTAGCCCTGTCCACCACCAGTGCTTTTTTCTTCAATGATCGCTGGTGCTTACTCCGGTTTTGCGGCTGATTCTGGCGAACTTTTCATGCACGTTCGCCATCGCCTTGTCCGCGAGAGTGCGTCTGGCATCGAAAGAACCTGTGACGGTCACATGGTGCGATGAGGTTCGCAGGCGATTCCGTCGCCGTCTCCGTCCATCTCGGGGCGATAGCCTGGTTCATCACGGTAGATCGGGGCTGTTCCTGCCGCCCGAGCTTCATTGCATCCCCGCCAATAGTCACCGGCCTGCGGGGGGCGGGCACGCAATATGCCTGCTTTGACAGGCAAGCTATTGTCCTGTGGTTCAATCGGTTCGCTGACCTGAAGTGGGCGGGCATGGGGTTTGCCTGCTTTGGCAGGCAAGCTGTTATCCAGCGGCTCAATGCGTTCACTGGCCTGAAGTGGGCGGATATGGGGGGCGTCTGCTTTTGCAGGCAGATCATTGGCCGATGACGCAATCCGTTCAGGGCCGCCTTTGCCTATCGAGACGGACCCCAGCCCCACGATAGCCCCGAATATGGCAGCTGCGCCGAGCACCTTGACCGCTGTAGGGACAGGTTCCTGTTCCGGTGGGAGCGGGTTATCGCGGCGTTGACTGCTGGACGAGCCACGATTGGGAAAAGAATTTCGGCGCATCGGGTCTGGATAACGATCCAGGGTTAAAAGCCGGTTTCTTTTGGTGCCAACCCGTTGACGGGCGGCTGAAAAAGCCGGTTTTTGTGTTGCGGCGCAAGGGCCCGAAAAGCATCAGGACACGGGGATCGGGCCTTTGCTGAGACGCTTGCGCAGGAAGAACCGCTTTTGACCGATGGGATGATCGTCCAGAGTGCCGAACACTTCGAAGCCCAGTTTCTCGTAAAAGCCGCGAGCCTGGAATTCATAGGTGTCGAGCCAAAGGCCGATGCAACCGTTGGCGCGTGCGATGTTCTCGGCCTGCGCCATCAGAGCTTTGCCGCAACCTTTCCCGCGTAGATTCTCCGGGACCGCCAGCAGTTCTACGAAAAGCCAATCATAAGCGCATTTCCCCCATAGGCCGCCAACGTGTTCGCCCAGCTTGTCGGTCAACAGGATCGCCACCGGACGGATACGCGGGTCTCCTGCCTGGGCGATGTTATAGGATCGAAGCGGCGCGAGCACGGCATTGCGGTGCGCGTCTGTGGGGTCTTCCGGGATCGTGATCTTGAACGTCATGGAGCGGACATAGCCCGTCTTTGTTTGCCCCTGAAGGCCTTCCCCGGGAACGATTTGTTTTGAGAAGTTGCTGCTACCGGGCCGATGCTGTAGAACGAGAGGGTAATCGGGAGTTTTCGAAATGATCCAGCGTCACCGCTGAAGCGGAAAGACATACACCTGCGGAGTGATCCGCCGACTGGACTCTGTTTTCGAGAACATCATGCGAAGACTGGAAAATAAGACGTGTGTCGTGACTGGCGCGGCACGTGGGATTGGTCGTGCTATTGCAGCCCGCTTCCATGAGGAAGGGGCTGTCGTCATCGTCACCGACATAGACGAAGCCGCAGGGGCGGCGACTGCTGCCGCAATTGGATGTCGGTTCGAGCCGCTCGACGTCCGCGAGGAAGGAGACTGGTCGCGTTTGGCCAAGGCCGTCCCGGTGGCCGATGTGGTGGTCAACAATGCGGGCGTAACCGGATTTGAGGCGGGCATGGTGCCTCATGATCCGGAACACGCCAGCCTTGCCGATTGGCGCGAGGTTCATCGGGTCAATCTGGATGGCACGTTTCTCGGCTGCCGCTATGCGATCGGCGCGATGAAAGGGGCAGGGACGGGCTCGATCATCAACATATCGTCGCGATCAGGGCTGGTCGGTATACCCGGTGCGGCGGCCTATGCTTCGTCCAAAGCTGCGATCCGCAACCACAGCAAGACGGTTGCGCTCTACTGCGCGCAACAGGGGTGGACGATACGCTGCAATTCGATCCACCCCGCCGCGATCCTGACGCCAATCTGGGAGCCGATGCTGGGCACTGGTCCGGACCGGGATGCCAAAGCGCGGGCTTTCGTTGCCGACACACCGCTCAAGCGGTTCGGGAGGCCTGATGAAGTCGCGGCGATCGCCGTCACTCTCGCCTCGGACGAAGCAACCTATGTTACCGGCACGGAAGTGGTCATCGACGGTGGCCTGCTGGCCGGCTCGGCCGCGACACCCGGCTAAACGCATTGGTGGGGGTGGCCAGCCGGCTCCCTTCACCTCACTCTATCGTGATGAAGAGACTGCGGAAGGGGTGCGTATGATCGCAAGCCCCCAACTTGACGCTGCGCCGTGCTGATTTCGAACGGGTTTTGCAAAGATCAAGCAGTCACCGAACTCGCAGTAGATTTATTGGACGAATCGGTCTATTAAATTTCCATGAGCGATGCCCCAGCCAAACGCCGTGGTCGGCCCAAGTCGAAACCCGAGGATGCCGGCGCCCGGCAGGCGCTGATCCGGGCGGGGCTCGAGCATTTGACCGAGAAGGGCTATTCGGCGGTCGGGGTCGACGAGATCCTGCGTAGCGCCGAAGTGCCCAAGGGCAGTTTTTATCATTACTTCAAAAGCAAGGCCGATTTCGGGGCCCAGCTCGTCGAGGCCTACCATACCTTCTTCGTGGGCATGCTCGAGCGCTCGCTATCGAACGCCGACCTTCCCCCGCTCGAACGGCTTCGCGCTTTCACGCTTGAGGCAGAAGCGGGCATGGCGCGTCACGGTTTTCGCAAAGGCTGCCTTGTCGGCAACCTTGGCCAGGAAATGGGGGCCTTGCCCGAGCCGTTCCGCGACCAGCTCGTGGCCGTCCTGACCGACTGGCAGGAGCGGACGCGGCGCTGCCTTGCCAGGGCGCAGAGCGAGGGGACGCTCGCCAGGAGCCACGATCCCGGCCAGCTTTCTGCCTTTTTCTGGATCGGCTGGGAAGGCGCGGTCCTGCGCGCCAAGCTCGAACGCAGCCCCGAGCCGTTGCGCGCCTTTTCCGACCAGTTTTTTCGTTTCGTTACCTCCTGAAAGGACTTCTCATGTTCGATGCAATCCTCATCGCCAAGGATGGCGAGCAACAGGTCGTGCGCCTCACCCAGGTCGACGAAAGCCAACTGCCGGAAGGTGATGTCGAGGTTGCGGTCGCCTATTCGACGCTCAACTACAAGGATGCCCTGGCCATCACCGGAGCCTCGCCGGTTGTACGCAGCTTCCCCATGGTTCCCGGCATTGATTTTGCCGGGGTCGTTACGGCCAGCACGCATGCGGACTACAAGCCCGGCGACAGCGTGATCCTCAATGGCTGGGGTGTCGGCGAGAAGCACTGGGGCGGGCTGTCGCAGCGCGCGCGTGTCCCTGGTGACTGGCTGGTTCCGCTTCCCGAGGGGATTTCCCTGCGCCAGGCTATGGCCATCGGCACGGCGGGCTACACGGCGATGCTCTGCATCGATGCGCTCGAACGCTACGGCCTGACGCCAGATGCCGGAGAAATCGCGGTCAGCGGCGCGGCTGGCGGTGTCGGCAGCATTGCGACCATCCTCTTGGCGGCGCGCGGCTATTCGGTCGCGGCAATCACGGGCCGGCCGACGGAAGCCGATTATCTGCGCGAGCTTGGTGCTGCGACGATCGTCGATCGTAGCGAGCTGTCCGGAAAGGTCCGTCCGCTGGCGAAAGAGCGCTGGGCAGGCGCAATCGATGTCGCCGGCAGCACGATTCTTGCCAACCTGCTCGCCTCGATCCGCTATGGCGGCGCTGTGGCGGCGTGCGGTCTGGCGGCTGGCATGGATCTTCCCGCAACTGTGGCGCCCTTCATTCTTCGCGGGGTTTCGCTCCTGGGCGTCGACAGTGTGATGGCGCCGCAGTCGAAACGTCTGGCGGCTTGGGCCGGGCTGGCTCGCGACCTCGACATGGACCGCCTGGCGAAGATGACGAACGAGATCGCGCTTGCCGATGTGATCGGGACGGCACCTGACTTCCTTGCCGGTAAAGTCCGGGGCCGTATCGTGGTTCCGGTTGCGCCGGATCTGGGCTGAACTCGAATTTTTGCACAGTCTGCTCGTGCCTGCCTGCGCGTGTGCGGCCAGCAACAGCTTTATGTTCTGGCCGCAAAGCGTTTCAGGAATTCGGCGCTGGCCAGATAGACGGCGGTCACTGCGCCAATCGCGGCGAGAACGACAAGGCCGGGTTGGCCGAAGGCGAACCATCGCCCCGCGATCGTGAAGGGCACGGCCAGCGCGATGGCCAGGGCAAAGAACGCGGACAGCAGCAGGCGGCGGTCGGGCGGTGATTGCCAGGGAAGGCTGCGAGTGCGGATCACGAAGACGACGAGGATTTGCGTCGCGATCGATTCGAGGAACCAGGCCGTGCGGAACTCCGGCGCGGCGAGATGGAAACCCGCGAGGAGAATGAGGAAGGTCAGCCCGTCGAAGACCGAGGACAGCGGCCCCATGACGCCTGCATATCGGACGATGCCACGCATGTTCCAGCGCTGCGGACGGGCGAGATCGGCGGTGTCGATCGTGTCGAACGGGATGCCGATCTCCGAAAGGTCGTACAGGAGGTTGTTGAGAAGAATCTGTGTGGCGAGCAGGGGCAGGAACGGCAGGAAGAGCGAGGCCGCCGCCATCGATAGCATGTTGCCGAAGTTCGAACTCGATCCCATGCGGACATATTTGAGGACATTCGCGAAGGTCCGGCGCCCTTCCTCGACGCCATCGGCAACGACATTGAGATCGGCCGCAAGCAGGATCATATCCGCTGCAGCCCGCGCCACGCCGGTGGCGCCATCGACGGACAGGCCGATGTCGGCGACCCGGATGCCGGGCGCGTCGTTGACGCCGTCACCCAGGAAACCCACAGTTTCGCCCCTCGCCTGAAGGGCGCGCACCACGCGCACTTTTTGGTCCGGTGTCAGCCGACCGTAAAGATCCACGTCCTGGACCCTCGCCCGGAATGCATCTTCGCTCAGTTTCGCCAGTTCCGGTCCGGCCAGCACCTCCTTGCTGGTCAGTCCCACCAGCCCGGCGACGCGGGCAACGACCAGCGGATCGTCGCCGGACAGGACCTTCACCCGCACGCCAGCGGCAGCCAGCCGCTTGAGCGCGTCGCATGCCGTTGCCTTGGGAGGATCAGCGAACGTGCAAAAGCCTTCAAGGATCAGGCCGCTCTCATCGCCTGGCTGGAGCGCGTCGCCAGCGATGGTGCAGGTCTTCGATGCAACGGCGATGGCACGGAGCCCTTGCGCGGCGAGCTGCTTCAGCTCGGCGGTGATGGCCGACCGCGCCGCTTCGTCCAGCACGGGTGTGGCCTGACCTTCTCGCCTGCGGTCGCAGACGTCAAGGATCGCCTCGGGTGCGCCCTTGCAGATGAGCACGCGTTCATCGCCGCGTTTGGCCAGCACGGAGCCGCGCCTCCGCTCATAGCTGAAACCGACCCGCCCTTCGGCTGTCCAGCCATCGGCGGCACCAGGCGCCGCTGTCGACAAGGCGGCGTCCATTGCCCCCCGATCTCCTGCCAATGCGGCGCAGACGCCCGCGAGTTCGGCGACGCGCGGATCATTCTGGCCCTTGGCATCGAGGCTGCCGGCCAGAACGATCTCGGCCGAGGTCAGCGTGCCGGTCTTGTCAGTGCACAGGACGGTCATGGCGCCCAGGTCGTGGATCGAGGCCAGACGCTTGACGATGACCTTGCGTCTGGCCATCCGCACCGCACCCCGCGAAAGGGTCACGGTCGTGATCATCGGCAACAGTTCGGGCGTCAGGCCGACGGCAAGCGCCACGGCGAACATCAGCGACTGGATCAGGGGACGGCCGAACAGCAGGTTTACGGTGAGCACCGCAGCCGAGAGGACGCCGGCGGCGCGGGCGACGACGAAACCGAGCGCGCGCAGATCACGCTGGAACGGCGATGGGGAAGCATCTTCCGCCAGCAGCGAGGCAACCGCACCGAACACCGTGTTGCGGCCGGTGGCGACCGCGAGAGCCGTGGCTTCGCCGGTTTGGGCGACAGAGCCCCTGAAGAGGGCATTGGTTGCATCAGCGGCCGAGAGGGACGCCACGATGCCTCGGCGCTTCTCGACCGGATAGGGTTCGCCCGTCATCGCCGCTTCGTTGACGGTGAAGCTGGAGGCCTCGATGACCAGCGCATCGGCTGGAATGACGTCGCCGGTGCGCACGCGGAACACTTCGCCCGGCACGATGTCGGTCGCCGGGACGGTCTGAAACTTGCCCTCGCGCAGCACTTCGGCTGACAAGGCGACCGATTGCTTGAGAGCTTCCGCCGCCTTTGCGGCGCGACCCTCCTGCACGGCATCGAGACCGACCGACACGACAATGATCACGATGATGATGGCCGCGCTGGCGGCGTCTCCGGTCGCAGCCGATATGCCGGCCGCAAACAGCAGGACAAGGGTCAGCGGTTCGAGGAAACGGCGCCCGACGGCTCTCACGAGGGAGGTATGACGCGGCACGGCATCAACATTGTGTCCGCAGGATTCCAGGCGCGTGCGCGCCTCGTCGGCGCCAAGCCCCTGATCGCTCGACTTCAGCGCGGCAAAAGTCGCATCGAGCGGCTCTGTCCAGAATGGCGGCAGGCCGGTTGCCGTTTCGCGCTGCGCTTCTGCCATTCTCACGTCTCCGATCACACCCGCCCGCCCGGGCGTTACTCGGCGTGTTCTCTATTGATCAACTCTGTTGACGTCCCCGGAGCATTTATCTCAGAGTCTGATCTGAAATGAAAGTTTTATATCAGGTATTTAAGCCCTGAGTCCGCTTCAGGGTGCCGGTTGGTCCACCTCTGTCGACGCATGCCAGGGCGGCCTTGGGGCCCCGCGCAGAAGTGCTTTGAAGGTTTCCATCCGATTCTGTAACGAGCATCTCCAATCGCCTCGCGCTCGGCTCTTATGGCCAGCAACTCGTATGAAGCCCGATCGTCAGGATCTTGAATTGCAATGAATTATCGCCATTCCTTCCATGCTGGCAATAGCGCCGATGTCGTCAAGCACAGCCTGCTGATCGCGCTCGTGCGGGCCTTGCAGCTCAAACAGGGCGCGCTGACCCTGATCGATACCCATTCGGGCTGCGGGATGTACGACCTTGAGGGCGAGCAGGCCCAGCGCACCGGCGAGTCCACGCAGGGTGTGCTGCGGGCCTTTGCCGACCCGAACCCCTTGCTGGACGACTACCGCGCTGCCGTACAGGCGGTGAATGTCGGGCCCGAGCCGCGCCTCTATCCCGGCTCGCCACGATTTCTGGCGCAGCTTCTGCGCCCGCAGGATTGCCTGATCCTGAACGAAAAACATCCCGAGGACGCCTATGCCCTGCGCGGCGCGATGCGCGGCACACCGGCTGCCGTGCATGAGCGCGACGCCTACGAGCTCTGGCTGGCGATGGTGCCGCCGCGCACCCCGCGCGGGGTGGTGGTGGTCGACCCGCCCTATGAGCAGACGGATGAGCGCGCACGGATCACGGCCACTCTTGCCGCCGCCTACCGCAAATGGGCGCATGGCGTGACGGTGATCTGGTATCCGTTGAAAGATCGCGCCACGCATGTGCGGTGGAAGGAGCAGTTGCGCCAGCTCGGCATCCCGAAGTTTCTGACGGTGGAGCACTGGTTGTACGACAGCGACCAGCCCGGCATCTATAACGGCGCGGGCCTTTTTATCGTCAATCCGCCCTATGCCTTCACGCAGGCGCTGCCGCCCCTGCTCGAAGCCCTGCGCGCCGCGCTGGCGCCTGAGGGGCATAGGGGCGAGATCGCAGCGGGTTGGGTGCGCGATTGAATTGGACGCGCGTCGTCCCTTTCCCCCCAAAGGAAGGGATTGCCGCTGCGGGGGGCATGGATGGCCCGGTTGCTCCGGGTCGGGCTCTCAGAGAATATACACCGCCGCGCGCGTATGGTGGCGCTTCACTTCATGATGCCGGGAGCCGCCGTGTTGTCTTCGTATGCTTCGCCCTCTCTTGCATCCCGTCGCGATGCTGGCGTGCGCGGGAAGGCGGCGTGGGTGGCGGCGATCACCCTGTTCACCCATCTGCTCATTCTTGCCTACGATCATGCGAGGGCCTTCCGGGCCTTCAACTGGGGTGATCGCGGGCTGGAGCGATTGCGCATCCTGAAGGAATTTGCCGGTCTGAAAGGGGCGGTGCTGCCCGCCATGACCGGATCGCCGATCGTGCCGGGGGAATATCTCTTCGTGCTGCTGCCCTGGAGGCTGTGGGGGGCGGCGGGGGTGATCTGCCTTCAGATTGGTCTGGCAACGCTGGCTGCGTGGCTGGTGGCACGATTGGCGGGGCGTGTATCTTCGTGGCCGCAGGCGCCGCTGGTTTGCGGGCTGGCCTATGCTTTTCTGCCGCAGAATCTGGCCTTTCCGCATCAACTCGTGACCGAGGCGATCGTGACGCCGCTGTGCGTGGTCTGGCTCTATGCGCTGTTGGCCGCCATTCGGGGGCGGACGATGGGGCTGTTCCTGCTGGCAGGGGGCTGTCTGGGGGTGGCGATCCTGACGCGACCGGTCGTGTTGCTGATGTTGCCGGCCTGCTTCGCGCTGGCGCTGGCCTGTCCGGGGGCACGGCCCGAACTGCGCCGTCCGGGGCTTTATGTCATGGCGGGGGTGGCGCTGGCGCCGTTTCTGGCATGGGTGGCGATCTTTACCGTCCAGACGGGGCATCCTGGCTACAATTCGGGCAGTGCCAATCTGGCCTGGAACCTGCGCAGCAAGGTGCTGATTACCGAGAATGCCAATGGCATCGATCCGCCCGCCGATGTGAAGGCGATGGAGGCGGGCATTCCCCTCGGGCGTTTTCTGGGGGAGGTGCGCCTGCATCCCGTGCCATTTGCCAAGGCCTTTGCGCTGGATACGGCAACCGTGTTCCTGCGCGGCAACACGACCAAGATCACGGTCGATTATCTCGGCATTGGCCGCGATTCGCCCGGTTGGCGCCAGTCGCTGATCTACGCCAGCGATGCGCGCAAGGAGTGGATCAGGCAGATGGCCGATCCGGTCTATCTGCTTGAAGCGGCCGGGTCGCTGCTGACAGGGCTGTTTTTTGTCGTCTGTTTCGCGGCCATGGCAGTGACCGGCTGGCGGCTGGTCCGGGGCAAGATGCGGCTCGATTCTGATCGCCTGTTCCTGACCATCGTTGCCGGTGCCTGGTTGCTCAATGTCTTTCTGGGCGCGCAAATGGTCGATCAGTCGCAAGGGCGCCTGCGCAATCCGGCCGAGGCGGCGCTGATCCTGTTCGTGGCGTCGCTGGCGTGGGGGCTCCCCGCGGGTTTGCGGCAGGGCCGGAAGGGCGGAATCGGTCCTCGTGCGTTGGGGTGACATGTCTGCGCGGGGCGTGGATGTGCATGGGCGTGGCGGGCCGCTTGCCGTAGCGCGCGCCAGCGCCTATTCCCGCGCGCATGCCTGGTGACATTTTTGACAATCGCGGACGCGGCTCTGCCGGCTGGTCCTGGCCTTCCATCCATCCCGAAGGGCGCAAGTTCGGCGCCATTGCGGGCGCCATTGCCCTTGCCGGGGCGATCTTCGGCGGCAGCATCGTGGCCTGGCCGCTGGTGTTCCTGACGCTGGGCGTGCTCGCCTTCTTCCGCGATCCCGTGCGCGTGACCCCGCGCGACGACCGCTATGTCGTGGCGCCCGCCGACGGGCTGATCACGCTGATCCAGAAGGTGGCCCCGCCGCGCGAGCTTTCGGCCGATGATGGCAGCGGGATCGCCGCGATGGACCCGACCCCGGTGACGCGCGTCTCGATCTTCATGTCGGTCTTCGATGTCCACGTGAACCGTGCGCCGATCGGCGGCACGATCCGCCGCGTGGTCTACATTCCGGGCAAGTTCCTCAATGCCGACCTCGACAAGGCGAGCGAAGAGAACGAGCGGCAGCACTTTCTGGTCGAGCGCAGCGACGGTGTGAAGATCGGCTTCACCCAGATCGCGGGCCTTGTCGCGCGCCGCATCGTGCCGTTCGTCAAGGGTGGCGACATCGTGGCCGCAGGCCAGCGCGTGGGCCTGATCCGCTTCGGCAGCCGCGTCGATGTCTACCTGCCCGCCGGGACCGAGCCGCGCGTGCTGATCGGCCAGCGTGTGGTGGCCGGTGAAACCGTGCTGGCCGATATTGGCGATGCTCCGCTGATCGAGGGCGTCAGCCAGTGATCAGCGATGCCGGGGATGAGGATCTGGGGCCCGAAGGCGTGAGCGGCGAGGATTTCGGACGCCATCGCCTGCCGCGCGGGCTGACCTTGCGCGCGCTGGTGCCCAATGCGATCACCTCGGCGGCGCTGTGTTGCGGGTTGACCGGCATTCGCTTCGCGATTGGCGGTGATTTCCGCAGCGCGGTCATGGCGATCATCTTTGCCGGGATGCTCGACGGGATCGACGGGCGGGTGGCGCGCCTGATGAAGGCGCAATCGCGCTTTGGCGCCGAACTCGACAGCCTGTCGGATGCGATCTCGTTCGGCGTGGCCCCTGCGCTCGTTCTCTACTTGTGGTCGCTTCAGCAGATGCCGCGCTTTGGCTGGTTTGCCGCGCTGGCGCTGGCGGTCTGCTGTGCCCTGCGCCTCGCCCGGTTCAATGCCCGGATCGACATGGAGGAGCAGCCTCACAAGTCTGCCGGATACCTGACCGGGGTTCCCGCACCAGCCGGGGCTGGCCTTGCCTTCCTGCCGATCTACCTGTGGATCGCCAGCGGGCGCGAGGAGTTTCGCCATCCGGTGGTCGTCGCTGTCTGGGCGGCGCTGATCGCGTTCATGATGATTTCCAACATGGCCACGCCGGGCTGGTCCTCGTTCCGTCCGCGCCGGACGATCCGCCTTGAACTGATTGCGCTGATCGGGCTGGTCTTTGCCGCCCTGCTGACCGAGCCCTGGCTCACGCTGGTGGGGATCTGCGCGCTCTATCTGTTGCTCATTCCGGTGGGTGTGGTGCGCTATGCTGCGCTCAGGCGGCAGCGGGGCGCGCTGCCGGGCGGCTCAGCTCAGGCATAGGCGGGCGGGCGAGGGCGCGGCGCACGGTCCGCGCCGGGGCCCGCCGGGCGCTTGCCTCGATGAAGAGCCGGCTGTCGGCGAAAGAAAGGACGTCCGCGAGGGCGTCCTTTTCGCATGCGGGAACCGTCTGGAGGGCCGGTGCCTGATGGAGGACCGGGGACTGGGCCGCGATCATCCGGGCGAGGAACAGGCGGTCGAGATCGAGCGTGGCGGCATGGTCGAGCGCGCCGACCTGATCGAAGGCGCCAACCTGATCCAGCCATTCCCCCTGTTCCAGAGAATTGGCATCCAGCGTTCGGGCATCGGCCAGAAGCCGCCGGATCGCGGGCCACTGGCTGTGGAGGGTGGCCACGATGGAAGCCATGGCCGCGACACCGGCGCCGGCAATGGCAAGCGAAGCAAGAATGGCGAGCATGGCAGAAGCCTTTCCGGTCAAGGGGGCGGGCCGCCGTCTGAAGGCTACCGCGTAGCCCTGGCTTGACAGCATGCGCTTGCATTGTGGATAACTCGATCGTTCGTTAACGGTTCCTCTTGGCCCCGTTGATGATCTCAATGTTCCACTTTTGTTCCGATCCGTCAACCGGAATCTGGCAGGACAGGTGGCGCACCCTAAGGGTTCATCCATAGGTCGGGAATCGAGCGATTTTTCGCGGTTCCTGCATCGGCAAGGACGCTGGCCGGTGTGGCGGAAGGAGCGGATCGTTCTGGCCGGCAAGGTCTGTGTGCCCTTCAGGCGAGTCGCGGCGCGCGAATCGGGAGCCTCGCGCAAGAGCGGATGGGCATGAGGGGGGGGCACGAAGCGAAGTCGCTCTCATCTGCCCGGCATTTGACGCCCGGCCACTTGGCGTCCGGCCATTTGGACTGGATTTGTCGGGCCGGGCGAGGTAAGGGCCGCCCCAGCCATGCGGCGATTCGCGGCAATTCCGCCGGGAAACGTGACAGCGGGCGATCCCACATGGGAAGCGCACATACCGGTGCCAGCAGCGGGTTTCTCCGCGCGGTTCCTGCTTCCCAGAGGTGAAACCGGAAAGGAATTGATTATGGCGGCTCCCGTCGTCACCATGCAGCAGCTGATCGAGGCCGGTGCCCACTTCGGCCACCAGACCCACCGCTGGAACCCGCGCATGAAGCCGTACATCTTCGGCGCGCGCAACGGCATCCACATCCTCGACCTGTCGCAGACCGTGCCCCTGATGGCGCGCGCTCTCGAATTCATCTCGGCCACTGTCCAGGCCGGCGGCAAGGTGCTCTTCGTTGGCACCAAGCGCCAGGCGCAGGAACCGATCGCCCAGGCCGCTCGCGCTTCGGGCCAGCACTACGTCAACCACCGCTGGCTGGGCGGCATGCTCACCAACTGGAAGACCATCTCGGGCTCGATCAAGCGCTTCAAGGCGCTCGAAGAACAGCTTTCGGGTGACACCGCCGGTCTCACCAAGAAGGAAGTCCTTCAGCTGACCCGCGAACGCGACAAGTTCGAACTGTCGCTCGGCGGTATCCGCGACATGGGCGGCATCCCCGACGTGATGTTCGTGATCGACGCCAACAAGGAAGAGCTGGCGATCAAGGAAGCCAACGTGCTGGGTATCCCGGTCGTCGCCATCCTCGACTCGAACGTTTCGCCCGAAGGCATCGCCTTCCCGATCCCCGCCAACGACGACGCCAGCCGCGCGATCCGTCTGTACTGCGAAGCCGTGGCTGCTGCCGCGACCAAGGGTGGCCGTGACGCCGCTTTCGCTTCGGGCGTGGACATGGGCGCTCTGGACGAGCCGGTTGCCGAAGAAGTCGTCGAAGGCTGATTTCGGTTCGGCATGACGGGACGGAAGGGCGGCCTTTTTGCGGGGCGCACACCGTCCGTCACCGAATTGTCCCGTTTCATGAAGTAGGGCCGCGGCGCGTGTTGCCGCGGCCTCACCCCGTTTCAGACATAAGGACCCAACGCGATGGCTTACACCGCCGCTGACGTGAAGAACCTGCGCGAGCGCACCGGCGCCGGCATGATGGACTGCAAGAAGGCCCTCGACGAAGCCGGCGGCGATTTCGAAGCCGCCGTTGACGCGCTGCGCGCCAAGGGTCTGGCCGCTGCTGCCAAGAAGTCGAGCCGCACCGCCGCCGAAGGCCTCGTGGGCGTGGCCGTTTCGGGCACCAAGGGCGTGGCCGTCGAAGTCAACTCGGAAACCGACTTCGTCGCCAAGAACGAACAGTTCCAGGACTTCGTGCGCAAGGCGACCGAAGTGGCTCTGGAAACCGGCGCTGCCGACGTTGAAGCCCTCAAGGCTGCTGCCTATCCGGGCGGTGGCACCGTGGCCGACACGCTGACCAACAACGTGGCGACCATCGGTGAAAACCAGCAGGTCCGTCGTCTCAAGCACGTTTCGGTCACCAATGGCGTGGTCGTGCCCTACATGCACAATGCTGCGGCTCCCGCGCTTGGCAAGATCGGCGTGCTCGTCGCGCTCGAATCGGAAGCTCCGGCCGACGTTCTCGAAGCCCTCGGCAAGCAGATCGCGATGCACATCGCTGCCGCTTTCCCGCTGGCGCTCAACGCTGACGACCTCGATGCCGAGCTGATCGCGCGTGAACGCAAGATCGCTTCGGAAAAGGCTGCCGAAAGCGGCAAGCCCGCCGAAGTGCAGGCCAAGATGGTCGATGGCGCCGTGGCCAAGTATGCCAAGGAAAATGCCCTCCTGTCGCAGCTGTTCGTGATGGACAACAAGACCCCGATCGCCCAGGTCGTCGAAGCGGCTGGCAAGGCTGCCGGCACCAAGATCGCGCTGGTCGACTACGTCCGCTTCCAGCTGGGCGAAGGCATCGAGAAGGAAGAAACCGACTTCGCGGCCGAAGTGGCTGCTGCTGCCGGTCTCAAGTAAGCTTCTCGGGCAAGCTTTCGCGCGCAAGCGCATGAACTTGCTGGCGTCCCCGCGCGACGGGGACCCGGTCGTCGGCCCGTTTCGGGCCATGCGCCGGGTTCCTGTTGCAGCGGGGACGTTTGCGTTTGCGAAAAGCGTAAGCGCCCCTTGGCATGGCTTGCCTGCTGCGTATAAGGGCGCTGCATGAAAGGGGTGGGGGCTTGCCGGTCGTTTGACTGGCGGGATACCTTCTGCCTGAATCTTTCGCCTGTAAACTTTCAGAAATCCAGTGAAGCGAGACCAGACAGTCCCATGACCAGCCCCGCAAAGTTCAAGCGCATCTTGCTCAAGCTTTCGGGCGAGGTGTTGATGGGCAACCAACAGTTCGGAATCGATACCGATTTCGTGGCGGCGCTGGCTGCCGAAGTGAAGGCGGCCAAGGAAACTGGTCTTGAAATCTGCCTGGTGATCGGCGGCGGCAACATCTTCCGTGGCATGGCAGGCGCCGCCAAGGGCATGGACCGTGCCCAGGCCGACTACATGGGCATGCTGGCGACGGTGATGAACGCGCTGGCCATGCAGTCCGCCCTCGAAAAGCTGGGTGTCGATACCCGCGTGCAGTCCGCCGTCCAGATGGACCAGGTCTGCGAACCCGTCATCCGCCGCCGCGCCGAGCGCCATCTGGCCAAGGGCCGGGTCGTGATCTTTGCTGCCGGCGTGGGTGCGCCCTATTTCACCACCGATTCCGGCGCCGCGCTGCGTGCCGCCGAAATGCAGTGCGACGCATTGTTCAAGGGGACCAGCGTGGACGGCGTCTACAATGCCGATCCCAAGAAGGACCCTGCGGCCAAGCGTTTCGACACGGTCGACTATGACACCGTGCTGGCCCAGAACCTTCAGGTGATGGATGCCTCTGCGGTGGCGCTGTGCCGTGACAATGCCATCCCCATCGTCGTGTTCTCGATCCGCGAGCAGGGCAATCTTGCCCGTGTGCTGGCCGGTGAGGGCACGCAGACCATCGTTCGGAAGGAAGCCTGATCCATGGCAAAGTATGACAAGGGCGATCTGGAACGCCGCATGAAGGGTGCTGTCGAATCGCTCAAGGGCGATCTGGCGGGCCTGCGCACGGGCCGCGCCAACACCGCGCTGCTCGATCCCGTCACCGTCGAAGTCTATGGCAGCCACATGCCGCTCAACCAGCTCGCCACCGTCTCGGTGCCCGAGCCGCGCCTGCTTTCGGTGCAGGTCTGGGACCGCTCGAATGTCGGTCCGGTCGAGAAGGCGATCCGTTCGGCGGGTCTGGGCCTCAACCCGATCAACGACGGCAACACCCTGCGCCTGCCGATCCCCGACCTGACCGAGGAACGCCGCAAGGAACTGGCCAAGCTTGCCAGCAAGTATGCCGAAGGCGCCCGCATTGCCGTGCGCAACGTGCGCCGCGATGGCATGGAAGCCCTGAAGGCCGACGAGGCCAAGAAGGAAATTTCCGAAGACGACCGCAAGCGTCTGGAAACCGAAGTCCAGAAGCTGACCGACGAGATCATCAAGGCCGTCGACGAAGCGGCTGCCCAGAAGGAAAAGGAAATCCTGGGCAAGTGAGCGCCTCGCCGGTTCCCGCGCCACCGGTCCGCGACGGGGGTGCCTTCACCCCCGGCGCCCGTCATGTTGCTATCATCATGGATGGCAACGGGCGCTGGGCCAAGAAACGCTTCATGCCCCGCGTGTTTGGACACAAGCGGGGTGTGGAAGCCGTGCGCGCGGTCGTGCGCGCGGCGGGGGACATGGGGCTTGAGGCCCTTACGCTCTATGCGTTCAGTTCCGAGAACTGGAAGCGCCCGGCCGAGGAGGTCTCCGACCTCATGGGCCTGCTGCGCGCCTTCATTCTCAACGACATCGACGAAATCGCGCGCAATGGCGTGCGGCTCAAGATCATCGGCGACTATCGCGCGCTCGCGCCCGACATCGTGGGCCTGATCGACGATGCGCTGGCGCGGACGGCAGGCAATGGCCGGATGACGCTGGCCATCGCGCTCAACTATGGCTCGCAGCAGGAAATCGCCCGTGCGGCGGCCAAGGCGGCGGCCAAGGGGGCCATCACCGCCGAGACGATCGCCGCCGAACTCGATACCGCCGATCTGCCGCCGCTCGACCTGATGATCCGCACTTCGGGGGAAGTGCGGCTCTCCAACTTCCTGCTCTGGCAGGCGGCCTATGCCGAGATGGTGTTTACGCCCGTGCTCTGGCCTGATTTCACCCCGGATCATTTGCGCGAGGCCGTTGGCCAGTTCGCGGCGCGGGAGCGGCGTTTTGGTGGACGATAAACCTGCGGCGGCAGCCCCGGCTGCCAAGCGGTCGGACCTGCCGGTGCGGCTGGCTTCGGCGGTGGTCATGCTGGCGGTGGCGGGGCTGGCGGTCTGGCGCGGCGGGCTCGTGCTCGACGGGTTCATCGCGCTCGTCGCGCTGGTCGTCTATGGCGAATATGTGCGCCTCGTGGCGCGGGTTGCGCGTGATCCGGCGCGGATGACCGCGGCGGTGATCAGCGGGGCCTGCTACATCGGCTGGGGCGCGCTGGCGCTGATCGTGATGCCCAGTCCCATGCTGATCGTGGTCATGGGGCTGGTCATCTGCACCGATACCGGGGCCTATTTCACCGGCCGCGCGCTGGGCGGGCCCAAGATCGCGCCGTCGATCAGCCCGTCCAAGACCTGGAGCGGGCTGGCGGGCGGCATGGCGGCGGCAGGCCTCTGGATGGGGCTGATGACGCTGGGCGGGGCCTGGATGCTGAGCGCACTGGGGCCGACCGGGCCCAGCCTGACGCAGGCTTTTCACACAGCGAATGTGGGCGTGGCCGCGATCGTGGGGGCGATCCTGGCCGTGGCCGCGCAAGCGGGCGATTTCTATGAATCCTGGCTCAAGCGGCGGGCGGGCGTGAAGGACAGTTCGCGCCTCATTCCCGGCCACGGCGGCTTTTTCGACCGCGTCGACGGTCTGCTGCCGGTGGCTATCATCGTCGGCACGGCCTGGGCGATGGGAGCAACTGTATGACTGACCTTCTTACCCCCCCGTTTTCCGACCAGACCCGCTCGATCACCGTGCTGGGCGCCACCGGCTCGATCGGTGCCTCGACGCTCGATCTGGTCCGTCGCAATCCCGATGCCTTCCGTGTCGAGGCGCTGACTGCCCATGCGCAGGTCGACCAGCTCGCCGCGCTCGCGCGCGAGTTTTCGGCCCGCGTGGCGGTCGTCGCCGATCCGGCCCGCCTTGACGAGCTGCGCGCGGCGCTGGCCGGTTCGGGTGTCGAGGCCGCTGCCGGTCCCGACGCGCTGGTCGAGGCTTGCGCACGCGGCGCCGACATCACCGTGGCGGCCATTGTCGGCTGCGCCGGGCTGGCCCCGACGATGGCCGCGATCGAGTGCGGCAAGACCGTGGCGCTGGCCAACAAGGAGGCGCTGGTTTCGGCGGGCGACGTGATGCTGGCGGCGGTTGCGCGCAGCGGTGCGACGCTGCTGCCGGTCGATTCCGAGCACAATGCGATCTTCCAGTGCCTTGCGGGCAACGAGACGAAGCATGTGCGGATGATCACGCTGACCGCCAGCGGCGGCCCGTTCCGCGACTGGAGCGCGCAGGATCTTGTCGGGGCCACCCCGGCCCAGGCGGTCAAGCATCCCAACTGGTCGATGGGCGCCAAGATCAGCGTCGATTCGGCCACGATGATGAACAAGGGCCTCGAATTCATCGAGGCGTTCCACCTGTTCCCGGTTGGCGTCGAGCGCCTGCGCGTGCTGGTTCACCCGCAGTCGATCATCCACTCGATGGTCGAATATCGCGACGGCTCGACGCTCGCGCAGTTGGGCCCCTCGGACATGCGCGTGCCGATCGCCTCGTGTCTGGCCTGGCCCGCGCGCATGGACACGCCGTGTGATCCGCTCGATCTGGCCGCCATTGGCGAGCTGACGTTCCGCCGCCCCGACGAGGAACGCTTTCCGGCCACGCGCGTCGCGCGCGAGGTGGTGATGGCTGGCGGCGCCGCGCCTGCGGTGATGAACGCGGCCAACGAGATCGCCGTGGCCGCCTTCCTCGAAGGCCGGATCGGGTTCACCCGCATCGTGGCCTGCGTCGAAGAGGTGCTGGCACGCGGCCTCCCGGTGGCGCCTGTTACACTTGAAGACGTTATCGCGGTTGACCGCGAGGCGCGATTGCGCGCACAAGAATGTATGGAGCCCGTTCGTTGATGCAGCAGCCCGGCATTTTGTGGAGCCTTGCAGGTTTTCTGCTGGTGCTGGGGCCGCTGGTATTCCTGCACGAGCTGGGACACTATCTGGTCGGTCGCTGGTGCGGCGTGAAGGCCGATGTCTTCTCCATCGGCTTCGGTCGCGAGATCATCGGCTGGACCGACCGGCGCGGCACGCGCTGGAAGATTTCGGCGCTGCCGCTGGGCGGCTATGTCCAGTTTGCCGGCGACATGAGCCCGACGAGCAAGCCCAATGCGCAGTGGCTGGCGCTGCCCGCTGCCGAGCGCAACCGCACGTTCCAGGCCAAGGCCCTGTGGCAACGCGCGCTGGTCGTGCTGGCCGGGCCGCTCACCAACCTGCTGGTCGCGCTTGTCATCCTGTCGGGCTTCACGCTGGCCTATGGCAAGCTGGTGGTCTCGCCGGTGGTCGGCGCGGTTTCGGCCGGTTCGGCGGCGCAGCAGGCGGGCGTGCAGGTGGGTGACCGCATCGTTGCGCTGGGCGGCAGCAAGGTCGACACGTTCCTCGACATCAAGATGACCGTGGCCCAGCATCCGGGCGAGCGGCTCGACATGGTGGTCGAGCGCGCGGGCAAGCGGCTTCCCCTGCCGATCACCCCGACCACGCGCAGCGATGCCGACCGGTTCGGCAATGTCCAGAAGATCGGTTTCATCGGCATCGGCCCGGCCAGTGTGCAGGTCGTGCGGGTCGGTCCGGTCGATGCGGTGATTGATGGCGGGCGCCAGATGGCCGGCATCGTCGACATGATGGTGACGGGCATCGGCCAGATCGTGACGGGCAAGCGCGAGGTTCGCGAACTGGGCGGGCCGATCAAGATCGCCAAGTTCTCGGGCGAGCAACTGGTCTCGGGCTGGCAGCCGTTTGTCTTCTTCGTGGCGCTGATTTCGATTAATCTGGGATTCATCAATCTCTTGCCAATTCCTGTACTCGATGGGGGGCATCTGGCGTTCTATCTGGCCGAAGCGGTGTTCCGCAGGCCGGTCAGTGCGCGCGGACAGGAATGGGCATTTCGGACGGGGCTGGCGCTGGTCGTGGCGCTCATGCTGATCGTCACGGTCAATGATGTGGCTTCGCTTGGACTGTTCGGATCGGGCACGGCCCGGCAGTTGTTTGGTGCGAAGATATTTGGCGGTTGATCGGGAAACCGAACGGGTGACCGCCTGGGTGGGGTGAGCAAGAGGGGTTTTCCCGGGTATGCCGGAGCAGGGTGGCCCTTTGGCATTTTCCACAGGATGCGGGGGTAATGCGCTGCCCGGCAGCATGCTTGCTTGATTGGTTGAACGGCATCGGGCACAGGGCTGCGGTCGCCGTATTGCGGGAGTTTGGGTCGGATTCTCCGATCCGGTGACTTTCGCTGCGGTGAAGTGATGCGAATTCAGACGGGATGGCGCTTGGTGATGATTGAACGGTACACGAGCCTGACCGCCCCCGCCGCTGCGCGGGCTTCCAGCATGGCGGTTGCGTTGCTGGCGTCTTCGGCGCTGGCATCGACGGCTCTGGCTCAGGCGCCGGTGAAGGCATCGGCCAAGCGGGCTGCCAAGGCTGTGGCGCCCGGGGCCGCCCCTGCGTCTGCTGCGGTGCCTTCATCCACCGCAGAGGGCACGCCCCCGGCGGCTTCTGCCGAACCTGCCCAGCAGGTCAACTCGATCACCATCGAGGGCGCCCAGCGCCTCGAAGCCGATACGATCCGTTCCTATATCCGCCTGCGCGAGGGCGACCGCTACACGCAGGCCGCCGCCGACCAGGTGCTCAAGGACCTGTTCGCCACCGAACTCTTCTCCGATGTGCAGGTCCGCAACAAGGCGGGCGCGGTGACCATTCAGGTCAAGGAAAACCCGGTCGTCAACCGCATCATCCTTGAGGGCAACAAGCGCCTCAAGGAAGACAAGATCCTCCCCGAGATCAAGCTCTCGGCGCGCCAGATCTTCACCCGTTCCAAGGTCCGCGCCGACGTTTCGCGCATCATCGAACTCTACAAGCGCCAGGGCCGCTTTGCCGCCTCGGTCGAGCCCAAGATGGTCATGCTCGACCAGAACCGCGTCGACATCGTCTTCGAGATCACCGAAGGGCCCAAGTCCAAGGTCCGCCAGATCAACATCATCGGCAACAAGGAATTCAGCGACACGGTCCTGCGTTCCGAGATGGTGACCAAGCAGGCCCGCGCGTTCCGTCTGTTCTCCTCGGGCACCAGCTACGATCCCGATCGCCTCGCCTTCGACCAGCAGAAGCTGCGCCAGTTCTATCTGACCAACGGCTATGCCGACTTCCGCGTGGTCTCGGCCGTCGCCGAGCTGACGCCCGACAAGAAGGACTTCATCATCACGTATGTGGTGGAGGAAGGGAAGCGGTACAAGTTCGGCGACATCAAGGTCGACAGCCAGCTGCGCGAGATCGACGGCGACAAGCTTGTCACCAAGCTGCCGATGAAGCCGGGCGACTGGTACAACGCCAAGATGGTCGAGGACACCGTCGACAGCCTGAGCGAGACGGCAGGCAGCCTCGGCTATGCTTTCGCCAACGTGCAGCCCGACTTCGCGCGGAACAAGGATGACCTGACCATGGGCATCAACTTCCGCATCGCGGAAGCGCCGCGTGTCTATGTCGAGCGGGTCGACGTCAACGGCAACTCGCTGACGCAGGACAAGGTGATCCGCCGCGAGTTCCGCCTGGCCGAAGGCGACGCGTTCAACTCGTTCCAGATCAAGCGCTCGTCCAACCGCATCAAGTCGCTCGGCTACTTCCAGGAGAAGTTCGAGGTCGAGCAGAAGCCCGGCTCCTCGCCCGACCGTGTCGCGCTCGAAGCCAATGTCGAGGAAAAGCCCACCGGCGAACTCCAGCTCTCGGCCGGTTTTTCGAGCCTCGAAAGCTTCATCTTCCAGGCCTCGATCCGCCAGAACAACTTCCGCGGGCGCGGGCAGACGGTCGGCCTCTCGGTCGACTATTCGTACTACTCGCGCAGTGTCCAGGTCAGCTTTGTCGAGCCTTACCTGTTCGACAAGAACGTCTCGCTGGGCGTCGATCTCTACCGGCGCGACTACAACAGCTTCAACTACCTGAACTCCAACCGCAACACGACCTACCAGCAGACCACCACTGGCTTCCAGATCCGCGCCGGTGTACCGCTGACCGAATATATGTCGATGATTGCTCGCTACACGTTCAACATCGACGACGTGTCGCTCGACCAGAGCACCTACTACCTCAATGGCGAGTGCAGCCCGCTGCTGGCCGGTCGCTACCTGTGCGATGCGCTGGGCCACCGCACCAGCTCGATCTTCGGCCTCTCGCTGGTGGGCGACACGCTCGACAACCGCATGCACCCGACCAAGGGCATGTCGTGGACGCTGAGCGGCGACGTGGCCGGGCCGGGCGGGTCGGTGCGCTATGCCCGCGTGACGGCCAATGCCTCGCGCTTCTGGGCGATGGGCCATGGTTTCGTGTTCAGCCTGCGCGGCGAGGGCGGGGCGATCGCTCCGCTGGCCAGCCGCTCCAACGATCCGGCCATCGATGACGTGCGCCTGACCGACCGCTTCTTCCTGGGTCAGCCCCAGATGCGCGGCTTCGACATTCGCGGGGTGGGCCCGCGTGTGCTGCGCAAGTACTACAACCGCAATTCGGACGGAACCTTCGGCGCCATCACCACCAGCCGCAACTCCTGGTCGGACGACGCGCTGGGCGGCCGGTACTACTACATCGGGCACGCCGAAATGGAGATTCCGCTGGGTGCGGGCGCGCGCGAAATGGGCCTGCGTCCCTCGATCTTCGTCGACGCCGGTGCAGTCTGGGGCGTGGCCAAGCCGAACACCAGTTCGGGCGTGGTGCTCTATACCGATGCGGTTACCGGCAAGATCACGACATCGGCCAGTGCCTCGAACGGCACGGCCAACGCCACTTACCAGAAGTACGACGAAGTCTACGTCGGCAATTCGCCGCAGCCGCGCATTTCGGTCGGCATCGGCGTCAACTGGAACTCGCCTTTCGGGCCGTTCCGGATCGACTTCGCCAAGGTCTTGAAAAAGGTCGATGGCGACGACACCCAGCCCATTACTTTCAACGTGGGAACCCAGTTCTGATGAAACTCCGCATTGCCTCGGCCCTGATCGCGGGCCTGATGATCTCGGCTGCCCCGGCTGCCATGGCCCAGACCCCTGCCGCTTCGACCGGCCCCGTCGCCAATGGTCTGGCCTTTGCCAACCCTTCGGCCATCGTCGGCTCGTCGGCTGCCTATCAGGCCGCCCAGCAGCAGCGCCCGGTGACCTACAAGGCCCAGATCGACCAGGCCAACACCCGCAGCGCCCAGATCAACGCCCAGCTCAAGCCGCTGGCCGAAAAGTTCCAGGCGGACCAGAAGAACCCCAAGGCCGACCGCGCCGCGCTTCAGGCCCAGCTCGAACAGATCCAGCAGATCCAGGACGACGGCAAGCGCGAGATCCAGCAGATCCTCGAACCGCTGAGCCTCTCGGAACAGTACGTGATCGAGCAGATCAGCGACAAGCTCTCGGACGCCACGCAGCGCGCCATGACCAAGCGCAAGGCGACCATCGTGCTCGACGTTCAGAGCATCGTGAAGGCCGACCCTTCGGCCAACATCAGCCAGGACATCCTGACCGAACTCAACGCGCTGATCCCCACCGCCCAGCTCGTGCCGCCCGCCGGCTGGCTGCCGCGCGCCCAGCGTGAACAGCAGGCCCAGCAGCAGGCCCAGCAGGCCGCCGCCCAGCAGCAGCCGGCCGGCGCCAAGCCGCCCGTGGGCCGCTGAAGACCGGCACGCAGGATCTGACGATGACCGAGGAAGTGCAGGACGCACCGCTGTCGTTCGACGTGACCAAGGTGATGGCGGCGCTGCCCCATCGCTATCCGCTGTTGCTGGTCGACCGCGTGGTTTCGCTCACCGTGGGTGAGCGGATCCATGCGATCAAGGCCGTGACCATGAACGAGCAGTTCTTCCAGGGACACTTCCCCGGTCGTCCGATCATGCCCGGCGTGCTCCAGATCGAGGCGCTGGCCCAGGCGGCCGGCGTGCTGGCGGTGGAGACGCTCGGTCTGGCCGGGACGGGCAAGCTGGTCTATTTCATGGCCATCGAGGAAGCCAAGTTCCGCACCCCTGTGGAACCGGGCTGCCTGCTCGACCTCCATGTCGAGTTCACGCAGAAGCGTTCGCGCGTGTGCAAGTTCGCGGGCAAGGCCATGCTCGGCGACAAGATCGCCACCGAGTGCAGCTTCACCGCGATGATCGCCGACAGCTGACTTGCTGACTCGACAAGCGTCGCCCTTTCGCTTAAGGGCGCCGCTTTCGAGATTCCCTTACGTTTCCCAGCTGCCGGTCGGAACCGGCGGTTTATCGGAGCAGTCCCATGAAGGCCAACATCCACCCCGACTACCACTTCATCAAGGTGCAGATGACCGACGGCACCGTGTTCGAAACCCGCTCCACCTGGGGCAAGGAAGGCGACACGCTGGCTCTCGACATCGACCCCACCTCGCACCCGGCGTGGACCGGTGGCAACCAGCGTCTGCTGGACCAGGGCGGCCGCGTTGCCCAGTTCAACAAGCGCTTCGGTGGCCTCACCCTCAAGAAGGGCTGAGCCGCCCGCTGTGTCCGGGCCGGTATCCTTGCGATGCGGCCCGACAGGCAGGAGACAGGAAAGGGCGGCTCCGGCCGCCCTTTTTCGTGTTCGCAGGACATTTCATGCGCCCGGCGCCTTGCCTTGGCCGGGTGTGTTCATCAAGGTAAGTCCATGGTCGACAGTTCGCTTTCCCCGTCTTCATCCGGCCCTCAGGCCTCGGGTGGTGGCCGTCTGCTCGCCAATTCGGTCGAGCAGTTGCTCGGCTACCAGTTGCGCCGGGCTTCGGCGGTCATGATGGCCGATCTGGCGCGCGAACTGGGCGATTTCGAACTGCGTCCGGCTGAAGTGACCGCGCTGCTGGTCGTTTCCGAAAATCCCGCCTGCTCGCAGACCGAAGTGGGGCAGACGCTGGGGATCAAGCGCGCCAACATGGTGCCGATCGTCTCGCGCCTGATGGAACGCGGGCTGGTCGACCGCGAGAGGGCCGACGGACGCAGCCATGCCTTGCGCGTGACGGAGGCCGGCGCGGCGCTCGTGCGCGAGGCGCAGGCCAGGATCCAGCGTCACGAACAGCGCTTTTCCGCCCTGCTCGACCCGGCGGTGCTGGAGGCCCTGTTCAAGGCCCTGCCGCTCATCCGCGCCCAGCGTGACGAAGAAGAAAGCTGACATGTGCGGCCATGCGCAACATGGCCCCGGTGTTCGTCCCCTTTGCAATTTTTTAAAAAACAGAAAATCAAGATATTAAACCGGGGGCCATCGCCCCCGGACCCCCGGGAACTGGCGCTGGTTGCCATACTCGACATGGCCAGAAGCACGACCCCATCCAAAGATAATGGGGTGCAGGGGGCCCTGCCCCCTGCGGTATTCCTTCTCTTCCTTTCTCTCCATTGCCTCGAAAGCGGACCTTGCCCGGCTTGTGGCCGCGCGGGGCTGGCGACACTCTGCGGCCATGGTGCTTTCGGGACGGGACGCGGGGTTCTCGCTGGTCGAGTTGATGGTCGTGCTGGCCATTGCCGGGCTGGCTGCCTCGGCGGTGGTGCTGTCCTTTTCGCGGGGGGATGGGCTCGCCCGGTCGGAGGGGCAGCGTCTGGCTGCGCGTCTGGGCGCGGCGCGTGATGCGGCGGTGATCGGCGGGCAGCCCATGGCGGTCGATGTCGATCCGCTGGGCTATGCCTTTTCGCGCCGGGCAGGCGGTGTCTGGGCCAAGCCGGGGGAGGCTTCGTTGCAGGCAAGGGCCTGGCCTGCGGGGCTGGTGATCCGGCTCGATGGGGGGCAGGACCATCGCCGGGTGATCTTCGATGGCATGGGCATGGCCAGCGCGGCGATGACCATCCGGCTTGCGCCGCAGGGGCGCGAATCCGCCAATCGGGATTCGGGCGGCGTGGCTGTCGTGCTCGCGCGCGACGGAGAGGTCTCGCTTTCGGGGGGCTCCGCGCCATGAGGGGGGCACCTGCCGTGGTTCCGGGTGGGCCTGTTCCCGTGCTGGCTGTCCCCGTGCCCAACGGGTTTTCCCTGATCGAGGTGCTGGTGGCGCTTACCGTATTTGCCGTGGCGGCTCTGGCGCTGCTGCGGCTGACGGCGGTGGGTTTGCAGGGTAGTGGCGACCTCGACCGGCGCCTGCTGCGCGAGGTTGTGGCGGGCAATCTGGCCGCGCAGTGGAGCACTGATCCCGTGCTGGCGGGTGATGGTGAGGGCGAACTGGTCAATGCCGGGCGGCGCTTCGTCTGGCAGCGCAAGGTGGTGCGCGACCATGGGGTGGCGGTCGCGCGGATCGTGGTGCGTCTGGCCGATGCGCCGGGGGAGGCAGCGCTGGTCCGCGCGGCGCGGCTGTCGGGGCCATGAGAAAGAGCGGGGAAAGGGCGCGGCGCGCGGCGCGCAGCGCGGGGTTCTCGCTGGTCGAGATGCTGGTGGCGCTGGGCATTCTCGCGCTGCTGGCCCTTGCGGGAATCGACCTCTTGCGCGGGACCGTGGCGAGCGAGCAGGTCTTGCTGCGCCATGATGGCGAGGCGGCAAGGCTGCGGCGGTTCACCGCGCTCTGGCGGGCCGATCTGGCGCAGGCGCAGGCCCTGGGCACGCGCGATGCGGAAGGAGCCCCGGTTCCGGCCTTTCGCGTGGGCGGGGCGGGCGGGCTCGTGCAACTGGTGCGCGGTGGTCGGCCCAATCCCGAGGGGCTGGCGCGTGGTCCTCTCGAAAAGCTGGTCTGGCGCTGGGACGGGCAGGCGCTGGTGCGGGTGGCCTTTGAACAGCCCGATGGCGGCGCCCCGGACGAGGCGCTGGCGGTTCTGCCGCTGGCCAGCGCGCCGCGCCTGTGGGTGCGCGACAGGGCGGGGGTCTGGCGCGCCGTGGGCGATCAGGGATGGACGGCACCACCCGATGGCCTGCCGCTGGCGATGCAGATCGAACTGCGCCCGGCGGGGCTGGCGGGCCCCTTGCGGCTGATCGTGCCGGTCGGGTGTCCTTGATGGCAGACTTGTGGGAAGGCCGGAAACGCCAGGATGAGCGGGGGGCGGCCTTGCTGGCGGTTCTGCTGCTGGTGGCGGTCATGGCCATCGTGGCGGCGATGATGCTCGACCGGCTCGGGCTGGCGACCGGCCTTGCCGCCAATGCCGAGGCGCAAGGGGCCGCGCAGCGGGCGCTGGCCGAGGGGGAGGCGCGCGTTCTGGCAGGCCTTGCCGACGGGAGCGTGGCGTCGGGGGAAGGGCAATGGGCCGTGCCGCGCGGGGCCATCGTCTGGCGCGTGGGGCCGGGGGGCAATTGCTTCAACGTCAATGCGCTGGTTCTGGCCCAGCCCGATGGCAGCCTGCGCGCCCGCCCGGCGGGGCTGATGGAGGCGCGCACGCTGATGGTTTCGCTGGGTATCGGGGCGGGGCAGGCGGGCGCGCTCGCCGATGCCATGGCCGACTGGATCGACAGCGATTCGCAAAGCCTGCCGCAAGGGGCGGAAGATTCGGTCTATCTCGCCTCGGCGCATCCCTATCGGACGGCGGGGCGCCCGCTGGTCGATGTGGGCGAGCTGCGCGCGGTGCGCGGGATGACGCCCGCCTTGCAGGCCCGTCTGGCGCCATGGCTTTGCGCCTTGCCCGAGGTGGGCACTTCGCCGGTCGCGCTGGCCTCGTTGCGCGCGGGGCAGGGGCGGCTGCTGGCGATGTTCGCGCCCGAGGTCTTGCCGCTCGCGCGGGCCGAGCGGATGATTGGCCAGCCGATCGGGCAGGGGGGGACCGGCCCCGAGGGCCTTCCCGGATTCGCGCCGGACGAGGTGGTGACGCAGGATCGCTGGCTGCGTGCGCGGATCGAGGCGCGCATCGATGGCCGCGTGTTGGGGGAAGACGTGCTGATCGATGGGGGGCAGGATCGCCCGAAAATCGTCGCGCGGGCCTGGGGCGAGGCGGCGGATCGCTGAAAAAGTTTTCCACGGATGCAAGTTTTCGCTTCCCAAGCCCGGCTTATTGTTGCAAGGGCGCTCACCCGCACCGAGCACTTGTGAAAGGCACGGACGGGGATACGGAAAAGCCCTTTGGGCACCGTTGTGGCGATCGTAGCTCAGTTGGTTAGAGCGCCGGTTTGTGGTACCGGAGGTCGAGGGTTCGAACCCCTTCGATCGCCCCATTTCTCTTGATCGACAAGATCGCGGCCTTTGCGAAAGGCAAGGCCGCCAGCGCGCATGGCGCGGTTTTTATCCCCCTTCCCAAGGCCTTCTCATCCCAAAGGCGTATGGTCCGTTTCGGCTGTTTCGCTTGCCCTCGTTCGGGCGCGATGGCACAGCGAAGCAAGGGGCCGGGAACAGCCGGACGGTCAGGGTCAACGAATTTATCGCCATGCACGGTTTTGCCAATCCAGCCCGGTTTTTGCGGTTCGCCCGCTGGTTGACACCACTTCTGCTCGGACTGGGGCTGGTCCTTGCGTTCGGTGCGCTGGCCTGGGGCCTGTTCGTGGTCCCGCCCGACCAGTTGCAGGGCCAGACCGTGCGGATCATGTTCATCCACGTGCCCTGCGCCTGGCTGGGCATGGCCGGGTGGAGCACGATTGCGGTTTCCAGCATCGTCGAACTGGTCTGGCGCCATCCGCTTTCGGCCATCGCTGCGCGCGCCGCAGCCGTGCCGGGGGCGGCGTTCACGGCGCTATGCCTGATCACCGGCTCGATCTGGGCACGGCCCACCTGGGGCACTTGGTGGGTCTGGGACGGACGGCTGACCAGCTTCCTGATCCTGCTGTTCCTCTATTTCGGCTATATCGCGCTGGCGGGCGCGGCGCAGCGCGATGCGGCGGCGGGCGGCGGGGCCAGCCGGGTGACCGCCATTTTCGGGCTGGTCGGCGCGATCAACATCCCGATCATCAACCGCTCGGTGGTCTGGTGGAACAGCCTGCACCAGCCCGCCTCGATCACATTTGGCAAATCGGCCATTGATCCGGCCTTCCTCTGGCCGCTGCTGGTGGCGGCGCTGGGCTTCTCGTGCATCTTCGGCGGGGTCGTGCTGGCGCGGATGCGCACGCTTCTGGCGCAGATCCAGGCCGAGGCCCGGTTGCGCCGCAAGGCGATGGCCTGATCTCCCGTCTGACCCCCATGCGAGTATGGACAATCGATTATCATGCATGAACGGCTGGACCAATGGCACTATGTGGCCGCAGCATTGACCATCGGGGTGGCCGGAACGCTGCTGCTGGTGGGCTGGACGCTCTGGGCGATGGTGCGCGCCGAGCGCCGCCGCGACGCCGCACGCAATAAGGGCAAGAGGGACAGATGAGCGCGATCAAGGCCAAGCATCAGCGACTGGTTCTGCTGGTCATTGCGCTCGCCGCGCTGGTTGGCGCGGGGCTGCTGGCAGCCTGGGCGCTCTCCAAACAGGCCAGCTATTTCTATGTGCCCAGCGATCTGGTCGCCCATCCGCCCGAACAGGGGCGCGCGGTGCGTCTGGGGGGCATGGTCGAGAAAGGCTCGATCCGCACGATGCCCGACGGGGTGACAATCCATTTCATCGTCGGCGATGGCAAGGCGCGCGTGCCGGTGCGCTTTTCGGGGATCACCCCGGATCTTTTCGTCGAAGGCTCGGGCGTTGTGGCCGAAGGGCGCATGGAAGGACAAACGTTTGTGGCCGACAACCTCCTGGCCAAGCATGACGAGAAATATGTGCCGCGCGAAATGAAGGACATGACCTCGGCCCAGGCCAAGGCCGTGGTGGCCGACACGAAATGATCGCCGAGCTGGGTCTGGCCGCCCTGTGGATGGCCGCCGCGCTCGCGGCATTGCAACTGATTGCAGGCGCCCTTGCGCTGCGGCCCCGGGGCGCGGCCTTGCGCGGGGTGATCCGCCCTGTGGCGATGATGCAGGGCGTGCTGGTGGCGCTGGCCTTTGCCGCGCTGATCTGGCTGTTCGTCACCACCGACCTTTCGGTCAAGCTCGTTGCCGAGAACAGCCATTCGGCCAAGCCGATGATCTTCAAGATCGCCGGGGCCTGGGGCAACCACGAGGGCTCGATGCTCCTGTGGGTGACGATCATGAGCCTTGGCGGCGCGTTCGTGGCGCTGGTCGAAAAGCGGCTGGCGGAAGACACGCTGATCGCCACGCTGGCCGGGCAGGCTTTCGTCAGCCTCGGGTTCTATGCGTTCCTGCTGCTCTCCTCCAATCCGTTCGAACGCCTGCCCCAGCCCGCGCCCGAAGGGGCCGGGCTCAACCCGCTGTTGCAGGACATCGGCCTCGCGTTCCATCCGCCCACGCTCTACGTGGGCTATGTCGGGCTTTCGATCGCCTTCAGCTTTGCCGTGGGCGCGCTGGTTACCCGCGATGTCGGCCCGGCCTTTGCCCGCGCGATGCGGCCCTGGGTGCTGGGCGCGTGGATTTTCCTGACGCTGGGGATCACGGCGGGCTCGTACTGGGCCTATTACACGCTGGGCTGGGGCGGCTGGTGGTTCTGGGACCCGGTCGAGAACGCCTCGCTGATGCCCTGGCTGGCGGCAACCGCGCTGCTCCATTCGGTGTCGGTGCTGGCCGCGCGCAATGCGTTGCGGGCCTGGACGGTGATGCTGGGCGTGGTGGCGTTCTCGATGTCGATGGTCGGCACGTTCCTTGTGCGTTCGGGCATCCTGACTTCGGTTCATGCCTTCGCCGTCGATCCCACGCGCGGCAGCTTCATCCTGATCCTGCTGGCGATCTATATCGGCGGCGCGCTGCTGCTGTTTGGCCTGCGCGCCAGCACGGTGACCGAGGGCGCGCGCTTTGCTTTCGTCAGCCGCGAGGCGAGCCTGGTGTTCAACAATGTCATGCTCTGCGGCATTCTGGGCATCGTGCTGGTGGGCACGCTCTATCCGCTGCTGACCGAGGCGTTCGGGGTCAAGGTTTCGGTCGGGCCGCCCTATTTCAACCCGGTCTCGGCGATCTTCGCCTTTCCGATGATCGTGGTCATGGCCGTGGGGCCGCTCTTGCGCTGGAAGGACGATGGCGCACGCCGCGTGGCGCCGGTTCTGGCGATCCCGGCGCTCGTTGCGCTGGGCGGGGCCGGGGCGGCCTTTGCGGCCCATGTCGCGCTGCTGCCTGCGCTGGGGCTGGGCCTTGGCGGGGGGCTGGCGGTGGCCAGCCTGCTGCCGCTGCGCGGGCGCAATCTGCGACGCACCCCGCTGCCGACCTGGGGCATGGTGATCAGCCATTTCGGCCTCGCGGTCGCGCTGCTGGGCATGGCGAGCGAGGCGGCCTTTTCCATCGAGAAGCTGGCCGCGCTCAATCCGGGCGAGAGCCGTCAGGTCGGGCCCTATGCGCTCAGCCTCGACCGCATCGATCCGGTCGCCGGGCCCAACTGGACCGCGCTTCAGGCCACGGTTTCGGCGCGCTATGCCGGGGGGGCGCCGGTCGTGCTCAACCCGCAGGCGCGCACGTTTGCCAATCCGCCGGGCACGCGCACCGAATCGGCGCTGCTCACGCGCTGGAACGGCCAGCTCTATGTCGTGCTGGGTGAAGAGGGCGAGGACGGGCGCTGGCAGATGCGCTTCTGGTGGAAGCCGTTCGTGCCCTTGATCTGGCTGGGGGGCCTGCTGGTGGGCTTTGGCGGGTTGCTCGCGCTGATCGGGCGCGTGGCGCGCGACGTGAAGCGGCTGGTGGCGGTCGACAAGATCGCGTTCCGGCGGGAAAGGCAGGGGCGATGAGCGAACCTTTGAAAACGGGTGCGCAAGGCCCTGCGCCGCATCACCCCGCGCCCCGACGCCCCGCGCTGGCGGTCTGGTTGCCGCTGGTCCTGTTCACGGCCTTTCTGGCGCTGGTGATCTATGGCCTTGTCCGGCCCGGCGACCGCGAGGTGGCCAGCACGTTCATCGGCAAGCCGCTGCCCGCCTTCGACCTGCCGCCCGGCAGCGACGAGCGGCCCGGCCTCGACAGCGCGCATTTTGCCAGTGGTCATCCGCGCCTGCTCAATGTCTTTGCCTCGTGGTGCGTGCCCTGCATCGCCGAATCGCCGCAACTGGCGCAATTGGCCGCTGCCGGGGTGGAGATCGACGGCGTGGCGATCCGCGACCGCAAGGACGATCTGGCCCGCTTCCTCCTTGCGAATGGCAATCCCTATGCCCGCATCGGCAAGGACGACCTGAGCAAGGTGCAGATGGGCATCGGCTCGTCCGGCGTGCCCGAGACCTTCGTTGTCGATGCCCATGGCGTGATCCGCTACCAGCACATCGGCGCGATCATGCCCGATGACGTGGCGATGATCCTGGGCAAGCTGAAGGAGGCCGGCCTGAAGAATGCCGGGCTCAAGGAGGCCGAGAAGTGAGCGCGCGCCGTCTCGTGGGTCTGGCTGCGGTGTTTGCGCTGGCGACAGGAGCACCCGTGCTGGCGCAGGACAGCCTGCCGCCCGCGCCCTATGCCTATCGCCAGCTCGACGATCCGGCGCAGGAGGCCAAGGCGCAGGCGCTGATGGAAACGCTGCGCTGTCTCAAGTGCCAGAGCCAGTCGATTGCCGATTCCGACGCCTCGATGGCGGGCGACATGCGCAACGAGGTGCGCCAGCGCATCGCCAAAGGGGAAGACCCCGAGGCGATCCGCCAGTGGCTGATCGCGCGCTATGGCGACTATGTGACCTATACCCCGCAGGTAAAGCCGCTGACCTGGCCGCTGTTCGCCGCACCGGTGGTGTTTCTGGGGCTGGCCGCGCTCCTGCTGCGGGGCCGTTTCCGGCGCACCCGCACGCGTGCCGGTGGCGGAGAGAAAGCATGATCTGGGTTTTGATTCTGGGGCTGGCCGCGCTGGCGTTTGGCGCGATGGTGCTGGCCCTGCGCCTGCCGCGCAGCGGCTGGGAAGTGACCGGGGCGGCGCTGTTGCTGGGGCTGGCAGGCTATGCCGTGCAGGGGCATCCCGGCTTGCCCGGCGCGCCCACGCCGCCTGCCGAAACCCCGCAACTGGCCGATGCCGCGCTGATCAAGGAGCGCCAGCAGATGGGCGAGGCCTTTGGCAAGGGGCAGGCCTGGCTGATCATGGCCGATGCGCTGACCCGTCAGGGCCAGTTTCGCGCCGCCGCCGACCTGCTGGGCAAGGCCGCGCGCGCCAATCCCGACGATGCCGATATTCAGGTGGCGCTCGGCAATGCGCTGGTCGGCCACAGCGAGGGGCTGATCACGCCTGCCGCCCAGTTCGCGTTCCGCCGTGCGGCGGCCATCGCGCCCGATCATCCGGGCCCGCCGTTCTTCATGGGGCTGGCGCTGGCACAGTCGGGCCGGCTGGCCGCCGCGCGCGCGATGTGGGCCGATCTGCTGCGCAAGGCCCCTGCCGACGCGCCGTATCGCGCGGATTTGGCCCTGCGCCTGCAACGGCTCGACCAATTGATCGCGGCCAGTGGACAAGCGCCAGCGACAAGTGGTGAACACGCGAAAGTCCCCGAAAGTACGCCGTCAGAGCCGGCTGCCCCGGCCTCGAATGCTGCAAGTGCGAAATAGATTTGGTCGGGATGGGCTTTGTGCCCGTCTTCAGTCACCATTGCTTCATGTTGGGCGCCGGTGCTAAGCGCGGCTCGATTCGGCGGCTTTGCAGGCTGTTGAAGGATTGTTGATACCAGATTGTGGTTTGAGGGCCGTTGTGGCCTGGGGGCAGCTTTGCCATGAACAATGCCGAAGGTGATGCAGAAGGCGCAGGGGGCTCGACCGCTGCTGTCGGCGCTGCGGGAACGAAAGGCACTGGCCAGGCGGGATCATCCCCGGCGGCTGCTGCGGAAGCCGAATCCGTTTCGGGCGATCACGGGGGCCATCATGGCCACGATGCCAGCCTGCTCAAGATGGCCATGGGCGCGGTGGGGGTCGTCTTTGGCGACATCGGCACCAGCCCGCTCTATGCCTTGCGCGACACGTTTGCCGGGCACCACCGGCTCCCGCTCGACCAGACGCACATCTACGGCATCGTCAGCCTGATGTTCTGGTCGATGATGATCATCGTGACGCTCAAGTACGTCACCGTGATCATGCGGGCCGACAACAAGGGCGAGGGCGGCAGCCTGGCCCTGCTCGCGCTGATCAACCAGCACACGGCGGGCAAGCGCTGGGGACGCGGGATCGTCCTGCTCGGGGTCTTTGCCACGGCGCTGTTCTATGGCGATTCGATGATCACCCCGGCGGTTTCGGTCATGGGCGCGATGGAAGGCCTCGCGGTCTACCAGCCGAGCATGCAGGTCTGGGTCGTGCCGATGGTGGTGACGATCCTGATCGGGCTGTTCCTGATCCAGCGGCGCGGGACCGAGCGCGTGGCGACCTTCTTCGGGCCGATCATGCTGCTCTATTTTGGCACGATCGCCGTGCTCGGGCTGGTCAGCATCGTGTCGCTGCCCGGCGTGATCCTTGCGCTCAGCCCGCATCATGCGGTGGCGATGTTCGCGGCCGATCCGTTCCGGGGCTTCCTCGCGATGGGCGCGGCGGTTCTGGCGGTGACGGGCGCCGAGGCGCTCTATGCCGACATGGGCCATTTCGGGCGCAACCCGATCCGCATCTCGTGGCTGGCGCTGGTGCTGCCCGCGCTCGTGCTCAACTATCTGGGGCAGGCCTCGCTGCTGATGCGCGAAGGGCAGGCCGCGCTGGTCAGCCCGTTCTATTATCTCGCGCCCGACTGGTTCCAGTGGCCCTTGCTGATCATTGCCAGCCTTGCGGCGGTGATCGCCAGCCAGGCGGTGATCTCGGGCGCGTTCTCGGTCACGCGGCAGGCGATCCAGCTCGGCTTCATCCCGCGCATGACGATCCATTATACCAGTGTCTCGGCGGGGCAGATCTACATTCCGGTGATCAACACCGCGCTGATGGTGGCGGTGGTCCTGCTGGTGCTGGTGTTCCGCCATTCCTCGAACCTGACCTCGGCCTATGGCATCGCGGTGACCGGGGCGATGATGATCGACAACGTCCTGCTGGGCGTGGTGCTGGTCAAGCTGTGGAACTGGCGCCCGGTGCTGGCTGGCGGGTTGCTCGCGCTCTTCTTCGCGATCGACCTTGGCTATCTGGGGGCGAACCTCACCAAGATCCCCGATGGCGGCTGGGTGCCGCTGGCCATGGGGATCAGCATCTTCACGCTGCTGACCACCTGGTCGCGCGGGCGGGCGCTGATGCGCGCGGGGATGGCCGAAGGGTCGATCCCGCTGGAGGTCTTCACCAAGTCGGCCCATTCGAGCGCCGCGCGCGTGGCGGGCACGGCGATCTTCATGGCTTCGGCCTCCAATGGCGTGCCCTCGGCGCTGCTGCACAACATCAAGCACAACAAGGTGCTGCATGACCGGGTGGTGATCCTGACCGTGCAGATTCAGGACGTGCCCTATGTCGACGGGGCCGAGCGCGCGGACGTCAAGGATTTCGGCAACGGGTTCTACCGTCTCAAGCTGCGCTTCGGGTTCCTTGAGGAGACCGACGTTCCCGCCGCGCTGCGCACGGTGACGACGTGCGGCACGCCGTTCGACATGATGAAGACCAGCTTCTTCCTCTCGCGCCAGACGCTGATCCCGTCCGACAAGCCGGGCATGGCGATCTGGCGGGAAAAGCTGTTTGCCTGGATGCTGCGCAATGCCGCCGGGGCGATGGAGTTCTTCCGCCTGCCGACCAACCGCGTGGTCGAACTGGGCAGCCAGCTCAAAATCTGACACGTCTTTTCAAGGGAAGACGCGCAAACGCCCGGATGCCCGCAGGGGCTTTCCGGGCGTTGTCGTGTGTGGGTTACTGCTTGAGCGCGGCGTCGGCCTCGTTGGCACCCTGCTTGACCCGGTTGCCGAACCGGTCGGCGGCGACACTGGCCTTGTCGGCTGCCTTGTCGATCTTGTGGCCGGCTTCATCGGCGGCCTTGTCAGCCGCCTTGCTGGCGTCGTCGAAAGCCTTCGAGGCGGCATCCGAGACCGAATCGGCCGCCTTGTCGGCAGCCGCGCCAGCCTTTTCGGCGGCCCGGCCTGCATCGTCGGCGGCGGAACTGGCCGCAGCATCGGCCTGATCCTGGGTCTTTTGCGAGCAGGCCGACAGCCCGGCCCCGGCCAGCAGCATCAGGGCAGGGGCGGCAAGAATGGAACGGCGCATGTATCCTTCACTCCCGGTTGTGGGTTCGTGAAGCGGGTAACGCGCACGCGGTTCAGGCGGTTCCCCGTGGTTCAGTCGTGCGGGGTGATGGTCTCGTCGTCGCGGACCTCTTCGCCGCCAAGGCCATGGCGCAGCAGCATCGGGATCTGCGCAAACGTGAACAGGAACGAGAGCGCGCTCACGCCCCACAGCTTGGCGCTGAGCCAGCCGTCGAACGAGAGGGTGTGGCGCAGCACTTCGTTGAGCCCGGCCAGAAACAGGAAGAACCACGCCCAGTTGCGCGAGAGCTTGCGCCAGCCCGCCTCGTCGAGGCCGTCGAACGCGCTTTGCAGCAGCATCCGCAAGACCGCCTTGCCGCGCGCGAGGCCCGCGAACAGGGCCCCTGCAAACAGCAGGTAGATCACCGTCGGCTTGATCTGGATCCAGAACGGATCGCCCAGAAACACCGTGAGCGTGCCAAAGCCCATGATCAGCACGGTCGAAAGCCAGAGCATCGGCGAAATCCGCCCCAGCCGCCACTTCGAGACGATGAGTGCGACGACCGTGGCGACCATGAAGGCCACCGTGCTCTTGGTGATCGCCACCACCGCGCCCACTTCGACGCCCGTGCCCGTCCCCTTGGGCGGGCTGAACTGGCGATAGGCGAGGAAGAAGACCAGCAGCGGGCCATAGTCGACCGCGAGGTTGACCCAGGAACTCTTGGGCGCGCTCTTGGGCCTGGTGGTGTTCGTGGTCACTGGAAGACCCCTGCGATGACCTTGGCCAGCAGGTCCGGGTCGAACGGGCGCAAGTCGTCGATGGTCTCGCCAACGCCGATGGCGTGGATCGGCAGGCCATATTGCTCGGCGGCGGCCACCAGCACGCCGCCGCGCGCGGTGCCATCGAGCTTGGTCATGATCAGGCCCGAGACGCCCGCCACATCCTTGAAGATCTCGATCTGCTGAAGCGCGTTCTGCCCGTTGGTGGCATCGAGCACGAGGACGACATCGTGCGGGGCCTCGGGGTTGAGGCGGCCCAGAACACGGCGGACCTTGGCCAGCTCGTCCATCAGTTCGCGCTTGTTGTGCAGGCGCCCGGCGGTGTCGACGATCAGCACGTCGGTGCCCTTGTCGGTCGCCGCCTTGACCGCGTCGAACACGACCGAGGCCGGGTCGCCCCCTTCAGGGCCGGTCACGATGGGGACGCCAAGGCGCTCGGCCCAGACCTTGAGCTGGCCGATGGCCGCCGCGCGGAAGGTGTCGCCCGCGGCCAGCATCACCGAATAGTCGAGTTCCTGGAACAGGTGGGCGAGCTTGGCGATCGTCGTCGTCTTGCCCGAGCCGTTGACCCCGATGACGAGGATCACCTGCGGGCGGGGGAAGGCCACGATGTCGAGCGGCTTGGCCACCGGGCGCAGGATCGCGGCGATCTCGTCGGCCACGGCCTGGCGCAAGGTGGTGTCGTCGAGCCCTTCCTCGAAGCGGGCCGAGGCCAGCCGCGCGCGGATGCGGGCCGCTGCGCGCGGGCCGAGGTCCGACATGATCAGCGCGTCTTCCAGATCGTCGAGCTGGGTCTCGGTCAGCCGGGTCGAGCCGCCAAAGCCCGCCAGGTTGCCGGCCAGACGCTCCGACGTCTTGCGGAAGCCGCCCAACAGGCGATCCGACCAGCTGTCGCTACTCATGCCAGCATTCCTTCTTCGATTCCCGTGGGTGTCAGCGTGACGAGGGTGCCCGGCGCCGTGCCGGGGGGCAGGCGATAGGGCGCAAAGTGTGGGCCATGGCCGCTGCCGTCGCGTTCGGCAAGCACTTGCGCGGGGATTCCCACCAGCGAGGCGAGCCAGCGCGCGCGTTCTTGCGCGACGGCTTCGCGCAAGTGCGCTGCGCGTTCGCGCACGAGGGCCGGGTCTACCTGCGGCATGCGCGCGGCGGGCGTGCCGGGGCGCGGCGAATAGGGAAAGACATGGCCATGGACGATTCGCGCCTCGCGCACGATCGAGAGCGTGTCGGCGTGGTGCGCGTCGTCTTCGGTCGGGAACCCGGCGATGAGGTCGGCGCCGATGGCGATTTCGGGGCGGCGGGCGTGGAGCGTGGCGACCAGATCGAGCGCCTGCGCGCGGGTGTGGCGGCGCTTCATCCGCTTGAGCACCATGTCTGCCCCCGATTGCAGCGAGAGGTGGACATGGGGCATCACGCGCGGGTTTTCGCAGAGCAGGGCGAGCAGGGTCTCGTCGATTTCCACCCCGTCCACAGAGGAGAGGCGCAGGCGCGGCAATTCCGGGAAGGCGCGCAGGATCGCGGCGACCAGTTCGCCGAGGCGGGGCGCATCGGGAAGATCGGCACCCCAGCTCGTCAGGTCGATGCCCGAAAGGACGACTTCGTGGACGCCGAGCGCCAGATGGCTTTCGACCGTGCGCAGGACATCGGCGACCGGGGCCGAGCGGCTGGCCCCGCGCCCTTGCGGGATCACGCAGAACGTGCAGGCATGGTCGCAGCCGTTCTGGACCGGCACGAAGGCGCGGGTGTGGTGCGCCGAAGGGGCGCGCGGGGGCGGGGCGGGCACTTGCCAGCGCGCGGGGTCGAGCTTGGCGCTGTTGGGGATCACCCCGTCCACTTCGTCCATCGCGGCAAAGCCGGAGGCGTCGATGGTGGCCGCGCAGCCGGTCACGATCAGGCGGGCCTCGGGATGGTCGCGGCGCAGGCGGCGCACCGCGCGGCGCGACTGGCTGACGGCCTGCGCGGTAACGGCGCAGGAATTGACCACGACCGTGTGCCCGCCGTCGGTTTCGAGCAGGGCGCGAATCGATTCGCTTTCGGCCAGGTTCATCCGGCAGCCCAGCGTCACGACCTGAGCGGGCGCACTCTCCCGGCTCATCGGCGCAGACGGCCTCAGAGCGGGTAGCGGGCGTCGTCGAAGGCGCCCTCGAAGCTGGTCGTGGCCGGGCCCGTCATCAGGATCGTGCCGCTGTTCTGCCAGTCGATCCGCAAGGGGCCGCCGGGCAGCTCGACCGTGACGCTGCGGCCCGTCAACTTGCGGCGCATGGCCGCGATGGCCGTGGCGCAGGCGCCCGTGCCGCAGGCCCGCGTCAGCCCGGCGCCGCGTTCCCACACGCGCAGGCGCAAGTGGTCGGGGCCGATCAGGCTGGCGACATTGACGTTCACGCGCTCGGGGAATACCGGGTCGTTCTCGATGACCGGGCCCAGCCGGGCGAGGTCCACCGCATCGGCATCGGGCACGAAGAACACCGCATGGGGGTTGCCGACATTGACCGCCACCGGGTTTTCAAGGGTTTCCCAGCCCAGCGGCATGGCCAGCGTGTCCATTGCATAGGCGAGCGGGATCGCGTCCCAGTCGAACCGGGGGGCGCCCATGTCGACGGCGATGCCGCTGTTCGTGGCATGGGCTTCGAGCAGGCCGCCGCCGGTCTCGATCCGGGTGTGCCCGGCGTGCTCGGGGGCGAGCAGGAGGCCGATCGCGCGCGTGGCATTGCCACAGGCGCCCACTTCGCTGCCGTCGGGGTTGAAGATGCGCATCTTCACATCGGCGCGTTCGGACGGTTCGAGCACGATCAACTGGTCGCAGCCGATGCCGGTGTTCCGGTCGGCCAGCGCACTAGCGCGCGCCGCCGATATCGCCAGCGGCTCGACGCGCGCGTCGATCACCACGAAATCGTTGCCCAGGCCGTGCATCTTGAGAAAGGGAATGCGCATCGGCGCGATCTAGGCGCCAAGAGGCGCGTGCGCAAGGCAGGCCTCAGGCGCGGCGGGCCTGATCCGGTTCGGGCGCGGTGGAAGGCGCGGAGGAAACGGGGGGCGAAACCAGCGCGGGGGCGGGCTGGGTGAGGGCAGGGGCGAGCAGGCCCTGCTCGGCCAGCGCGGTGCGCACGGCGCTGGCGGGCTGGGGCTGGCCATAGAGATAGCCCTGTCCCTTGAACGAGCCGAGCTTGCGCAATTCGGCCAGCACTGCGTCGGAGGCGATCCCCTCGGCGGTGAGCGGAAGGCGCAGGCCCTTGCCCAGCGAGGTGATCGCGCTGACGATCGTGGCGCTGTCCTGACAGGAATCGAGCGTGGAGACGAAGCTGCGGTCGATCTTGATCCGGTCGAAGGGCAGCGAGCGCAGTTGCGCGATCGAGCTGTAGCCGGTGCCGAAATCGTCGAGGCTGATGCCGATGCCCTGGTTCTTGAGGCTGGCGACCAGCGAGCGGACGACCGGCAGGTTTTCGTGCAGGCAGGTCTCGGTGATCTCGATGTCGAGGCGGTGGGCCGGGAAATTCGTCTCCACCAGCAATTTGAGCATGCGCTGGGCAAACCATGGGTCGCGCAACTGCATCGGCGAGATGTTGACCGAGAGCGTGAGCGAGGGATCCCATTCGCGCGCGTCGATCAGGGCCTGACGGATCAGGCATTCCGAGAGCGGCGCGATCAGGCCGATTTCCTCGGCCACGGGAATGAACACGTCGGGTGCGATCAGGCCGTAGCGCGGCGAATGCCAGCGGGCGAGCATCTCGAATCCGGTCAGGCGGCCGGTATCGAGATCGATCTGCTTTTCGTAATAGGGCACGAATTCCCCGCGCGGGATGCCCTCGCGGATGCCGGTTTCCAGTTCCGCGCGGAAGCGCAGTTCCTTTTCCATCGTCGGCTCGAACCACGCATAGCGCCCGCGTCCGCAGCTCTTGGCGTAATACATCGCCAGATCGGCAAAGTGCTGGAGCTGGCTGGCCACTTGCGGCGAGGGGGTCTGGGGCGCGATGTCGGGCGTGTCGCTGCGGGCCAGCCCGAGCGAGCCGGACACTTCGACCGCGTGTCCGGCAAGGCTGATCGGTTCGGACAGCGTGACCAGCAACTGCTCGGCCATCAGTTCGACCGTCTCGGGATGGGCGGCCTCGAAGGGAAGCGCGCAGGTGAACTCGTCGCCCCCGATGCGCGCGATGATCGCCTCCTCGGGCAGGATCGCGCGCAGGCGGCTGGCGGTTTCGACCAGCACCGCGTCGCCCATCTGGTGGCCGTGAAGGTCGTTGGCGCGCTTGAACTTGTCGAGATCGAGCACGAGCAGGGCGACGGCCTTGTCCTGGCTGCGGGCTTCCTCGACAAGCGCGGTAATGGCGCCATCGAGGCTGCGCCGGTTGAGGCAGCCGGTCAGCGGATCGGTATAGGCGAGTTGACGGGCCGCGTCCTCGGCCTTGCGCCGCTCGCGCACTTCGGCGGTCAACTCGGCATAGCGGCGCCAGCCGAAGATGATCAGCGCGATGTTGAGCAGCAAGGCGTTGGACAGGACCGCATCAGCCGGCACGCCACCGAACAGCAGGTGGTGGAGTGTGCGGGGCAGCACGGTTGCGCCCGAACTGACAAACAGAATGAGGGCGGCCACGATGATCCCCAGCGCCACGATGTCGCGCTCTGCCCGGTGGGTTCCGGCGGGCGCACGCGCAGCGGTGCCGTTCGTGTCTGCGGGACTCGTCATGCGGGGGAAGATCCGATGGTCTGTTGTCTGGAATGGCCCTTGTCTACGTAAGCCATCTTAAAATATCAGTTAACAGTTCGCATGGCGTGGTTAATTATATTCACCATGTTGCCGGGCGGAGAAGGGGGTGTCGGGGGGGCGAAGCGGCATTCGCCTTCTCCCCGGCGAATTTCGAATCAGGGCGCGATGAGAGGGCTTGCAAAGGGGGTGCTTGCAAAGGGGATGGGGGCACGGTAAAGGCCCCGCCAGACGTATTTCGGGATTCGCCCGAGGTATGTCGTGATTTTTGGTTTTGTACGCCCCCGCTCTTTCGGCAAGGCGCACGCTGGTCGGCGAGGTTTCGCCCACCGGCGTTTTTCGCGTTCTGGAAGGCCGGGCTGGTTTTGGCAATGTAGGAGCTGCGCGTGTTCGACAGTCTTTCCGACCGGCTTGGCGGCGTCTTCGACCGCCTGCGCGGACGCGGCGCGCTTCAGGAAGAAGACGTCCGCGCCGCCATGCGCGAAGTGCGCATCGCCCTGCTGGAGGCCGACGTGGCCCTGCCGGTGGTGCGCCGCTTCGTCGACCGCGTCACCGAGGAGGCCGTGGGCCAGTCGGTGCTCAAGTCGGTCACGCCCGGCCAGCAGGTCGTCAAGATCGTCAACGATGCGCTGGTCGAGATGCTCGGCAGCGAGGCCGCCGATCTCGATCTGAACGCGGCCCCGCCGGTCGTGATCATGATGGTCGGCCTTCAGGGCTCGGGCAAGACGACCAGCACCGCCAAGATCGGCAAGCTGCTGAAGGAAAAGCGCGGCAAGAAGGTGATGATGGCGTCGCTCGACGTCAATCGCCCCGCCGCGCAGGAACAGCTTCGCGTTCTGGGTGAACAGGTTGGCGTGGCTACCCTGCCGATCGTTCCGGGCCAGTCGCCGGTCGAGATCGCCAGCCGCGCGATGAGTTCGGCCAAGCTGCAGGCGGTCGACGTGCTGCTGCTCGACACCGCGGGCCGCCTCCACGTCGATTCGGCGCTGATGGACGAGATGAAGGCCGTTGCCGCCATCTCGACCCCGCGTGAAACGCTGCTGGTGGTCGACTCGCTGACCGGTCAGGACGCGGTCAACGTGGCGCAGGCCTTTGCCGGCGAGGTCGATCTCACCGGTGTCGTGCTCACCCGCATGGACGGCGACGCCCGCGGGGGCGCCGCGCTCTCGATGCGCGCGGTCACCGGCAAGCCGATCAAGTTTGCCGCGACCGGCGAAAAGCTCGACGCCATCGAGACCTTCCAGCCCGAACGCGTGGCTGGCCGCATCCTGGGCATGGGCGACATCGTCTCGATCGTCGAAAAGGCGGCCGCGACGATCAAGCAGGACGAGGCCGAGAAGCTCGCCGCGCGCATGGCCAAGGGCCAGTTCGACATGAACGACTTGCGCACGCAGCTTCAGCAGATGCAGCGCATGGGCGGCCTTGGCGCGCTGGCCGGGCTGATGCCGGGCATGAAGAAGGCCAAGCAGGCGATGGCCCAGTCGGGCATGGACGACAAGGTCCTGCTCCACATGGACGCGATCATCGGTTCGATGACGGCCAAGGAACGCGCCAAGCCCGAACTGCTCAACGCCAAGCGCAAGATCCGCGTGGCCAAGGGCTCGGGCACGCAAGTGCAGGATGTCAACAAGCTCATCAAGATGCACCAGGAAATGGGCAAGGCGATGAAGCAGATCAAGAAGATGGGCGGGCTCAAGGGCCTTGGCGCCCTCTTCGGCAAGGGCGGCCTTGGTGCAGCCATGCCGGGCCTTGACCAGCAGGCCGGGCCCGGTGGCCTTGGTGGCGCCGGAATGGGCGGTGGCATGGGCGGAATGGGCGGCCTGCCGGGCCTGGGCAGCGGGGGGCTTCCCTCCAATCTGGCCGACCTGCTCAAGAAGAAGTGATTTTCGAAAAATTCCCGGTTTGTTTGAAAGGTAAGTAAATGTCTGTTTCTCTGCGTCTGTCGCGTGGCGGTTCCAAGAAGCGCCCCTACTACAAGATCGTTGCTTCCAACAGCCGCGCACCCCGCGACGGCAAGTATCTGGAGCAGGTCGGCACCTACAACCCGCTGCTCGCCAAGGACGCCGAAGACCGCGTGCGTCTGGTCGAAGACCGCGTGCGCTACTGGCTCGGCGTTGGCGCCCAGCCGACCGACCGCGTTGCCCGTCTGCTCGACAAGGCCGGCATCAAGGAACGCGCCCCCACCAACAACCCGCAGCGCGGCGAACCCGGCAAGAAGGCCAAGGAACGCGCTGAAGACAAGGCTGAAAAGGCCGCAGCGGCTGCTGAAGCCGCGGCTGCTGCCGCTGCCGAGCCGGCTGAAGCCTGAGGCTGACGGAACGGCATGACGCACGATCGTCCGGTCACGCTGGCGGCCATCGCCGGCGCGCATGGTGTGGCCGGCGAGGTGCGCCTCAAGCTGTTCGGTGAGGGCGTGCCCGCCCTGAAGCGCTACAAGGCCTTCAACGGTGGCACGCTCACCCTCGTCAAGCTGCGCGACGACGGCAAGGGCGGGGCGATTGCCCGCTTTGCCGAAGTGACCACGCGCAACGCGGCGGAAGGCCTTCGCTCCACCGCGCTCACCGTCCCCCGCGCGGAGCTGCCGCCGCTGGACGACGGCGAATATTACCATGCCGACCTGATCGGCCTTCCCGCCCATTCGACCGATGGCACCGTGCTGGGCACGTGCGTGGCGGTCGACAATTATGGCGCGGGTGACGTGCTCGACATCGAGCGCCCCGATGGCAAGCGATTCATGGTCCCCATGCGCGAAGAAGCGGTTCCCGAATGGAACGCCCAGCGCCTGGTCATTGACGCGCTCTACGCACAGTAGGATCATCACACCCCCGCCGGGCAGGTATTTCAGCCTCTTGGTGCATGAAACGGGGTGTTGCCGTGGTCCTTGCGATCCTTGTGCTGATCGTTCTGCTGGCCTTGCTGGCGGTTTTCCAGATTCTCGCCATGCGGGTTGTCGCGCGCAACTGGCAGGACTGGTCGCGGGGCAGGCTGGCGTTTGTGGGCGCCTTGCTGGTGCCGGGGGCTTTGGCCACGCTCTGGCTGGTTGGGTATGTTTCGCTGCTGATCTCCGATAGCAACGACAGCCTTGACGACGCGCCCCAGCGGGCGCTGGGGGCCGGATTGCTGCTCGTGGCGGTTATGGCTCTGCTTTCGCTGCCCTCGGGCCTGATCGCGGGCTGGCGCGCGGGGGCAAGCGCGGCTAAGCGGCGCTCTTCCCTGCTGGATCCCTTCGAATGACTTTTCAGGCTGCTGTCCTTACCCTCTATCCCGAGATGTTCCCCGGCCCGCTGGGCGTGAGCCTGGCCGGGCGCGCGCTGGGCGAGGGCAAGTGGTCGCTCGATGCGGTCCAGATTCGCGATTTTGCCAACGACAAGCATCGCACGGTCGACGACACGCCTGCTGGCGGCGGAGCGGGCATGGTGCTGAAGGTCGATGTGCTGGCGCGGGCGATTGATCATGCACGGGAGATGATGGCTCAGACCCCTCCGTCAGGCTTGCTGCCTGACACCTCCCCATTGCATGGGGAGGACCTTGTTGATCCTCCCCATGCAATGGGGAGGGGGACCGCCGACGAAGTCGGTGGTGGAGGGGTCGGTGGTGGAGGGGCTGGAACCATCCCCGTCATCGCCCTGACCCCGCGCGGCAAGCCGCTGACCCAGGCCCGCGTGCGCGAACTGGCGGCAGGCCCGGGCGTGATCCTCGTGTGCGGCCGGTTTGAGGGGTTTGACGAGCGGATTTTCGAGGGCCGTCAGGTCGAGGAAGTCTCGGTCGGCGATATCGTGCTCTCGGGCGGTGAATGTGCCGCGCTGATGCTGCTCGATGCTTGCATTCGGCTGCTTCCCGGCGTAATGGGCGCGGCTTCCAGCGGGCATGAAGAGTCGTTCGAAAACGGGCTTCTCGAATATCCGCACTATACCCGCCCCCAGGAATGGGAAGGGCGCACGATCCCGCAAGTGCTGCGATCGGGGGATCATGCGAAAATCGCGGAGTGGCGGCAACGCCAGTCCGAGGAAGACACACGGTTACGCAGGCCGGATCTTTGGGAGCGTCATGTCGGCGCTCGGGTCCAGTCTGCCTCTGGCGCGCGGCAAAAAGTGCAGGACGTTTGAAAAATGAACCTGATTCAGCAGCTTGAAGCTGAAGCCATCGCCGAATTCAAGGCGAACAAGACCATTCCCGAATTCCGCGCTGGTGACACCGTGCGCGTTGGCGTGCGCGTCGTTGAAGGCGAACGCACCCGCGTTCAGGCTTACGAAGGCGTGGTGATCGCGCGTTCGAACCGTGGCCTCGGCTCGAACTTCACCGTCCGCAAGATCTCGTTCGGCGAAGGCGTGGAACGCGTGTTCCCGCTCTACTCGCCCAACATCGATTCGATTACCGTCGTCCGTCGGGGCGTGGTGCGTCGTGCGAAGCTGTACTACCTTCGCGGCCGCACCGGCAAAAGCGCCCGTATTGCTGAACGGCGCGATGTCCGCGCCGGCCAGGAGGGCTAAAAGCCCGCGCCGCGACACGGAAAAACCCGTAAAGAGGCGTCCTGGCATACCCGCCAGGACGCCTTTTTGCTGTTCGGGATACCTTTTTTGCCATGCGTCTTGCCTGTCTGCTGATCGCAACTGCCCTGGTTTCCGCCCCCCTTGCAGTTCATGCCGCTCCTGCCGGAGATGCCCCGATGACCGCTTCCGCCAAGGTTCCGGGGCTGAGCCTCGAACGCGTGTTTGCCAGCCCTTCGCTCAACGGGCCGACCCCGCGCGGGGTCAAGCTTTCGCCCGACGGGCGCTATCTCACGCTGCTGCGCAACCGCGCGGACGACCGCGAGCGGTTCGACCTGTGGGGCTTCGACCGCCAGAAGGGCACGTGGTCGATGCTGGTCGATTCGCTCAAGCTGTCGTCGGGCCGCGTGCTGAGCGAGGCCGAGAAGATGCAGCGCGAGCGCCAGCGCATCGGCGATCTCAAGGGCATCGTCAGCTATGACTGGGCCAGCGACAGCAAGACGGTGATGGTGCCGCTCGATGGTGAGCTGCTGCTGGCCGGGCTCGACGGCACGGTGCGCAAGGTGGCCGGGATGACCGGGGCCGAGCTGAACCCGCGTCTGGGCCCGCAAGGCGACAGGATCGCCTTCGTGCGCGATTCGCGCCTGTGGGTGGGGCCGGTCGACGGCAAGAGCCCGGCGCGTGCGATCAGCCCCGAGGAAAAGGCTGCGACCGTCCACTGGGGCGAGGCCGAATTCGTCGCGCAGGAAGAACTCTCGCGGATGAGCGGGTTCTGGTGGTCGCCCGACGAAAAGCGTCTGGCGGTCGAGCGTTTCGACGAGAGCGGGGTGGGCGTGGTCACCCGCGCGGCGATCGGCGCGGATGGCACGCGCACCTATGACCAGCGCTATCCGGCGGCGGGCGGCGCGAATGCCGATGTCTCGCTCTGGCTGATGGATGCCGATGGCGGGCATCGCGTTGCGGTCGATCTGGGCGACCGCCAGGACATGTATCTGGGCCGTGTCGATTGGGCCAAGGACGGCAAGACCGTCTATGTCCAGCGGCTGGACCGCGCGCAGACCCGGCTCGACATGCTGGCGGTCGATCCGGCCACCGGCAAGGCGCGCGTGCTGTTCACCGAACAGGCCCGCGCGAAGAGCTGGGTGAACCTTGGCAGCAACTATCGCTTCCTCGACGATGGCAGCCTGATCTGGTGGTCGGAACGCGACGGGTTCGGTCATCTCTATCGTTTCAGGGATGGCGTCTGGACGCAACTGACCAAGGGTGACTGGGTGGTCACCGATCTGGTCGGTGTCGACGAGAAGGCGGGCCGCGTCTATTTCGCGGGCACGAAGGACGACGTGCTGGCGGGGCAGGTCTATGCGCTGTCGCTCAAGGCGCCGGGCAAGATCGAGCGCCTGACCGATCTGGCCTTTGACAACCACGCCACCATGGACGCCAAGGGGCAGGCGCTGATCGTCACGCGCAGTGGCGATGCACAGCCGCCGCAATCCTATCTGGCCGATGCGACCGGCAAGCGTCTGGCCTGGATCGAGGAAAACCGGGTGGCGGGCGACCATGCCTATGCGCCCTATCTGGCCGCGCATCGCCCGGCCACGTTCGGCACGATTCCGGCCGCTGACGGCACGCCGCTCCACTACATGATGATCACCCCGGTGATGGAGCCGGGCAAGCGCTATCCGGTCTTCACCTATCACTATGGCGGGCCGACCGCGAACGTGGTCCACAAGGGCTGGCAGGGACCGCTCGCGCAGGCGATCGTGGCCAGGGGCTATATCTATTTCGCGCTCGACAATCGCGGCTCGGAAAACCGGGGCGTCGATTTCGGCAGCGCGATCTGGCACGCGATGGGCACGGTCGAGGTCGAGGACCAGCTGGCCGGGGCCCGGTGGCTCAAGCAGCAGGCCTATGTCGACCCCGCGCGGGTGAGCACGTTCGGCTGGTCCTATGGCGGCTACATGACGCTCAAGATGCTCGAAGCGCATCCCGGTGTCTGGGCGGCGGGCATTGCCGTGGCCCCGGTCACCAAGTGGGAGCTTTACGATACCGCCTATACCGAGCGTTATCTGGGCAATCCCAAGGTCGATCCGCAAGTCTACAAGGCGGCGGGCGCGCTGGAGAACACCGGGCGGATCAGCGATCCGCTCCTGCTGGTCCACGGCATGGCCGACGACAACGTGGTCTTCGAGAACAGTTCGGCCCTGATCGCCAAGATGCAGGGCGAGGCCGTGCCGTTCGAGATGATGCTCTATCCCGGCTACACGCACCGCATCAGCGGCCCCAAGGTGAGCCAGCATCTCTACGAGACGATGTTCCGCTTCCTCGACCGCAATGGTGCGGGAACTGCGGGCGCGAATAGCGGGAAATAACAGGTTAGGGGCGGCAAAGCCTCTTTCGCTTGGCTGGTCGGAACCAGCGGTTAAAGAGCGGGCGCGCGATTGGGTGCCTGCGCATGGAGTGAAACTGACATGGGTTATCGGGTTGTAGTGGTGGGTGCTACCGGCAACGTTGGCCGGGAAATGCTCAACATCCTGGCCGAGCGCGAATTCCCGATCGACGAGATCGCGGCGCTGGCTTCTTCGCGTTCGCAGGGCACCGAGATCGACTTCGGCGAGACCGGTCGCAAGCTCAAGGTGCAGAATGTCGAGCACTTCGACTTCACCGGCTGGGACATTGCCCTGTTTGCCGCCGGTTCGGCGCCGACCAAGATCTATGCGCCCAAGGCCGCTTCGCAGGGCTGCGTGGTGATCGACAACTCGTCGCTCTACCGCATGGACCCGGACGTTCCGCTGATCGTTCCCGAAGTGAACCCGGAAGCCATCGACGGCTATACCGCGCGCAACATCATCGCCAACCCCAACTGCTCGACCGCGCAGATGGTCGTGGCGCTCAAGCCGCTGCACGACAAGGCGAAGATCAAGCGCGTCGTCGTTGCCACCTACCAGTCGGTTTCCGGCGCGGGCAAGGAAGGCATGGACGAACTGTTCGAGCAGAGCCGCGCGATCTTCGTGGGTGACCCGGTCGAACCCAAGAAGTTCACCAAGCAGATTGCCTTCAACGTGATCCCCCACATCGACAGCTTCCTCGACGATGGCTCGACCAAGGAAGAGTGGAAGATGGTCGCCGAGACCAAGAAGATCCTCGACCCCAAGGTCAAGGTCGCCGCGACTTGCGTGCGCGTGCCGGTGTTCATCGGCCACTCGGAAGCCATCAACCTCGAATTCGAGGAAGAAATCTCGGCTGCCGAAGCCCAGGACATCCTGCGCGAGGCGCCCGGCGTGATGCTCGTCGACAAGCGCGAGAACGGTGGCTACGTCACCCCGATCGAATGCGTGGGCGACTATGCGACCTATGTGTCGCGCGTGCGCGAGGATTCGACCGTCGACAACGGCCTGGCGCTGTGGTGTGTGTCGGACAACCTGCGCAAGGGCGCGGCGCTCAACGCCGTGCAGATCGCCGAACTGCTGGGCCGCCGCCACCTCAAGAAGGGCTGAGCGCGGACCGCATGAAGAGTGTCCGGGGGCATAGGGTCCCCGGACATTTCCCTTCCTCCTGCTCTCTTCACGTCGTCATCCCCGCGCAGGCGGGGATCCAGCTTCCGGGGCTCGTTGCGCGCACCGGCGTTGCGGCTGGATTCCCGCCTGCGCGGGAATGACGAAGGGGGCGTGCAACGAGTAGGGAATGGCGGGAAGGGGCCATTGGCCCCTTCTTTCGGTTCAGCCTGCATTCGCCATTGGCCGGGGGGCCAAGCGATGCTAGGCGCGCGGCCATGATCGTATTTCCCGCCATCGACCTCAAGGGAGGTCAGGTCGTTCGTCTTGCCGAAGGCGACATGGATCGTGCCACTGTCTATGGCGATGATCCTGCCCATCAGGCGCGTCTGTTTGCCGAGGCCGGCTCGCGCTACCTCCATGTCGTCGATCTCGACGGCGCCTTTGCGGGCGAGGCCCGCAACCGCGAGGCGGTGGAATCCATTCTCAAGGCGTTTCCCGGCCATGTGCAGTTGGGCGGCGGCATCCGCAATCCGGTGGCGGTCGACGGCTGGTTTGATCTGGGCGTCTCGCGCGTGGTGATCGGCACGGCGGCGTTGAAAGATCCGCAGTTCGTCAAGGACATGGCCAAGGCCTATCCGGGCGGGATCGTGGTCGCGGTCGATGCACGCGACGGCATGGTGGCCACCGCGGGCTGGGCCGATGTGTCGGACGTTTCGATCGTCGAGATGGCGCGCCGCTTCGAGGACGCCGGGGTGGCGTCCTTGCTGTTTACCGACGTGGGCCGCGACGGGCTGCTCAAGGGCTGCAACATCGAGGCGACGGTCGATCTGGCACGCGCCACGCGCCTGCCGGTGATCGCCAGCGGCGGGGTCAAGGGCATTGATGACATCGCGATGCTCAAGGTTCATGAACAGGGCGGCATCGAAGGCGTGATCACGGGCCGCGCGCTCTATGACGGGCGACTCGATCTGGCCGCCGCGATCGCCATCGCCGAAGCCTGATTTGTGAAAGAGGCCCAGCCATGACTGTTCGCGTCCGTGTCATTCCCTGCCTCGACGTGGCCGAGGGCCGCGTGGTCAAGGGCGTCAACTTCGTCGACTTGCGCGACGCGGGCGATCCGGTCGAACAGGCGCGCGCCTATGACGCCGCCGGGGCCGACGAGTTGTGCTTCCTCGACATTTCGGCCACCCACGAAGGGCGCGGCACGCTGCTCGACGTGGTCGCGCGCACGGCGGAAGTCTGCTTCATGCCGCTGACCGTGGGCGGGGGCGTGCGGGCCGTGGAAGACGCGCGCGCGCTGCTGCTGGCAGGGGCCGACAAGGTGGCGGTCAATTCTGCCGCCGTCGCCCGTCCCGAACTGGTGCGTGAAATCGCCGAGAAGTTCGGGGCGCAGTGCGTGGTCGGCTCGGTCGACGCACGGCGCGTGGCGCCCGGCAAGTGGGAAATCTTCACCCACGGCGGGCGCAAGGGCACGGGGATCGACGCGCTGGTCCATGCCGAGCGTCTGGCGAAACTGGGCGCGGGCGAACTGCTCGTCACCTCGATGGACGGCGATGGCACCAAGGCGGGCTACGACCTCGACCTGACCCGCGCGATTGCCGATGCGGTGCCGGTGCCGGTGATCGCCAGCGGCGGGGTGGGCACCCTCGATCACCTCGTCGCCGGGGTGACGCAGGGCCATGCCAGCGCGGTTCTGGCCGCCTCGATCTTCCATTTCGGGACCTATTCGATTGCGCAGGCCCACGCGGCCCTGCGTGCGGCGGGGCTGCCCGCGCGCGGGTGATACCGCCCCGCAGCGCAAAGCGAAAATCGGGCGCCATCGAGGCTTGACCCACGCGGCGCAGGGCTTCATGCCCCTGCCATGGATCAGAGCAACGCCATCCTCGCCCGTCTCGAAGCCACTGTCGCCGCGCGCCGCCAGGCCGATCCGGCGACCAGCTATGTCGCCCGTCTTCATGCCAAGGGGCTGGGCAAGATTGCCCAGAAAGTGGGCGAGGAAGGGGTCGAGACGGTCATCGCCGCGCTTTCGGGCAGCGAGGATGAACTGGTCGGGGAGGCGGCGGACCTGCTGTTTCACCTGATGGTGCTGCTCGATGCGCGCGCGGTGCCGCTGGCGCGTGTGCTGGACGAACTGGCCCGCCGCGAAGGCCTTTCGGGCCTTGCCGAAAAGGCGGCCCGTCCGCGCGACTGAGGCCGTGTTGGCCGAGCCCGTGCTTTCCCCCGATTTCGTGCCCCGGACAGGACTGTTTGCCATGCCTATCGATGCCACGCTGCCTTACGACGACCAGAACGTCTTTGCCCGGATCCTGCGCGGCGAGATCCCCTCCAAGACCGTCTACGAGGACGACTTCGCGCTGGCCTTCCACGACATCGCACCCCAGGCGCCGGTTCATGTGCTGGTGATCCCCAAGGGCCCCTATGTGAGCTGGGACGATTTCTCGGCCCGTGCGCCCGAGGCGCTGATCGCCGGGTTCGTGCGCGCGGTGGGCAAAGTCGCGCGCGATCTGGGGTTGGTCGAGCCGGGCTATCGCCTGCTGGCCAACGTGGGCAACCATGGCGGGCAGGAAGTGCCGCACTTGCATGTCCACCTGTTCGGTGGCGCGCCGCTGGGGCCGATGCTGGCACGCTGAACCTTTTGCGATGCAGCAATCTGGTCTAGTGTTTTTGTCGGACCTTTCTGGCGAGACATACGAACGCTGATGATGAGTGGTGATGCTCCCTCCGGTCGGCTCGATGGCGCGACGCATCTGCTGATGGTGCGCGTCTATTACGAGGATACCGACCTTTCGGGCATGGTTTACCATGCCAATTACCTGCGCTGGTTCGAGCGTGCGCGCTCGGACCTCCTGCGGCTGGTCGGGATCGACCAGCGCGCCGCCCACGAGGCGGGCGAGGGCGCCTTTGCCGTGGCCGACATGGGCCTGCGCTATGTCAGCCCGGCGCGGCTCGACGATGTGGTGCGCGTGGAAACGCGTCTTGATACATTGACGCGCGCAAGTTGCACCCTCCTTCAGCAGGCGTTCAGGCACGAAACTCTTTTGTGCGCCGCACGCGTTCGGGTCGCCTTTGTCGCGCCTGGTGGCCGTCCGCGCCGTTTCTCGCCTGCGTGGCATCAAGCTCTCGATGCCCTGAATCCTGCTCTGAAAATACCGCCTCAAGACTCCACCCTGTCCTTTCCCGAAACGGACTTTGAGAAAGCCCGATCATGACTTTGGCCCTTCTTGCCGCCGCCGCGAGTGCGACCGCCGGTGTGCCCACCCGGCTCAACCCGGTTGACCTGTTCCTGCATGCCGACATTGTCGTGCAGCTCGTGATGGGGGGGCTTTTGCTCGCCAGCGTGTGGGTGTGGATGATCATCGTCTCGTTCAGCCTGCACATGGCCGGGGCCTCGCGCCGCTCGAAGCGCTACGAGGACGGCTTCTGGGAGGCGCGCGACATCGACGTCTACCAGAAGGAGGCTGGCAAGGGAGACATCCCCTCCGCCCGCGTGGTCGGTGCGGCCCTTTCGGAATGGCGCCGCAGCACGGCGGGCAAGACCATCGACCGCGAAGGCACGCGCCAGCGCCTGTCCTCGGCCATGGACAGCGCGATTGCCGCCGAGACGGACCGTCTTTCGAGCCGTCTGGGCTTCCTTGCCACGGTCGGTTCGGTGGCGCCGTTCGTCGGCCTGTTCGGCACCGTCTGGGGGGTCATGGACAGCTTCTTCAACATCGGCGCCCAGGCCAATTCGTCGCTGGCGGTGGTCGCGCCGGGTATTTCCGAGGCGCTGTTCGCCACGGCCATCGGCCTGTTCGCCGCGATCCCCTCGGTGATCGCCTACAACCGCTTCAGCAATGCGGTGAACCGCTTCGAAGCGCGCCTGTTCCGCTTTGCCGACCGTTTTCACGCCACCTTGAGCCGCGAACTGGAGCAGTAAGCGATGGCGATGAACCTGGGGCAGGGAAGTGGCTGCAGCGGGCGTCGCCGTCGCTCGCGCGCAGCCCCGATGGCCGAGATCAACATCACCCCGCTGGTCGACGTGATGCTGGTGCTGCTGATCATCTTCATGGTCACAGCGCCCATGCTCAAGGCGGGCGTGCCGATCGACCTGCCCGACAGCAAGGCCGAGGCCTTGCAGGAAAAGAAGGACGACATCACCATCAGCATGGACGCGGCGGGCCGTCTGTTCCTCGATGACCAGGAACTGGCGCCGGGCGAGTTGAGCGACCGGCTGGCCGGTGTGGCCCGGCCCGGTGGCGAAGCGCCGCTGGTCACGCTGCGGGCCGACAAGGGGCTCGACTATGGCCGGGTCATGGCGGTGATGGGCGAACTCAACGCCGCCGGGTTCAAGCAGATCTCGCTGGTCACCAACGGCACTTCGGCAAACCCCTGAGCACCATGGACCCGCATATCCCCCTCTCTTCGGCGTCTGCCTCCCCGGATGAGCCCCCGCGTGGCGGGTTCCGCCGCGAGGAAGCGATTGCGCTGGGCGTGGCGCTGGCGGCCCATGTCGGGTTGATTGGCGCGCTGGCGTTCTCACCTCTGGGCAAGACGGTCAAGGCGCCGCCCGAGCGCATGGTGGTGACGCTCTCCAACGAGATTTCCGACCGCTCGACCTCGCCCGATCCCAATGCGCAGGCCGCGCCCGATGTCGCGCCCGAACTGGGCGAGCAGCAGGCCGCCGCGGCGCCCGAACCCGCGCCCCAGCCTGCTCCTCCCCAGCCCGCTCCTCCCCAGCCGGCCCCGCAACCCGCGCCGCCCCAGCCGAAGCCGGAACCCCGGCCAGAACCGCCCAAACCCGTGCCTCCCAAACCGGTGCCCCCCAAACCGGCGCCGCCAAAGCCCCAGCCGCCCAAGCCGGAGCCGCCCAAACCGGAGCCTCGGCGCCCTGCGCCGCAGCCCGCGCCCAGGCCGGCCCCGAGGCCCCAGCCAAAGCCGGCGCCTGCCCCGGCCAGGCCCGCGCCTGCGCGTCCTGAACCGGCCCGTGCGGCACCTGTCCAGCACGCCCCGGCCCAACATGCGCCTGCCCAACATGCGCCTGCAAGGCCCGCTCCGGCGCCGCGCAAGGGCGAAACCGCGCCCGGTCGTGGCACCGCAGGCCCTGCGCCCACGCACAAGGCCCCCACCGGCGGCAGCCGCATCGGCAGCGATTTCCTCTCCGGGGTTCCCGGTTCGACCAGTCCGGGCACTTCGCGCACGCCGCCGGGCCAGACCATCGGCCCGGATGTGCGCGCCTCGCTGTCCATGGGCATCTCGCGCCAGATCAAGCCGCACTGGGTCGGCCCTTCGGGTGTCGACGTGGACAAGCTGGTGACGGTGGTGGCGTGGAACCTCAATCCCGATGGCTCGCTGGCCGGACGCCCCGTGGTCGTTTCGCAAAGCGGGATCACCGATGCCAACCGTGCCCAGGCCCGCCGCCACGCCGAACTGGCGATCCGCGCGGTGGAACTGGCCGCCCCCTTCGACTTGCCGCCCAAGTATTACAACAGCTGGAAGCGCGTGACGGCGTTCCGCTTTGACTGGAAGCTCTCGCAATGAAGCGTCTGACCCTCTCGGTTCGCGTTCTGTCCCTGTTTGCGCCAGCCTGTGCCGGGGCGCTCGCGCTTGGCGTCGGGCCGGCCCTGGCCCAGCAGGCCGCTCTTCCCGCCTCGGGCGCGCCGCAGGCCGCGCAATCTTCCGACGATGGCGGGTTGACCGGCTCGGTGACGGGCGAGGGCGCCTGGCAGGATCTGGGCGTCGCCATCCCCGCCTTCCCGACCGACAATCCGCTGCCGACGGCTGCCGAAGGCGGCAATACGGCTGCGCTGGGCAAGAATCTGGCGCAAGTGGTGTTCAACGACTTGCGCAACAATGGCCTGTTCAAGCCGACCGGGCCCGATGCGCTGCCCGCGATCACCTATCCCGACGTGACCGCGCCCGCGTTCGATACATGGCGCGCGCGCTCGGCCGAGATGCTGGTGCAGGGCTTCGTGCGGGCGGCCCCCGACGGGCGGCTGACGGTGGGATGCTACCTCTATGACGTGGCGCTGGGCAGCGAACTGGCGCGTCAGGGCTATGTCGTCCAGCCCGCCGACTGGCGCCGGGCCGCGCACAAGTGCGCCGACATGGTCTATTCGCGTCTCTCGGGCGAAAATCCGTTCTTCGACAGCAAGATCGCCTATATCGCCGAGACCGGCCCCAAGGATCACCGCCGCAAGCAGCTGGCGATCATGGATTCCGATGGCGCCAACCACCGCTTCATCACCAATGGTCAGGCCACCGCGCTCACCCCGCGCTATTCGCCCGACTACAAGCAGATCGCCTATCTGTCCTACCTGAACGGCAGCCCGCGCATCTATGTCTACGACATCGGCACCGGGCAGCAGCACCTGGTCTTGCAGAGCCGCAACCCGACGTTCGCGCCGCGCTGGTCGCCCGATGGCAAGTCGCTGCTGTTCTCGATGGCCACGGGCGGCAACACCGACATCTATCGCATCCCGGCCGCCGGTGGCACGCCCGTGCGCCTGACCAACACGCTCGGGATCAACGTGGGCGGCTCGTACAGCCCCGACGGGCAGAAGATCGTGTTCGAAAGCGATCGCTCGGGCGCGCAGCAGGTCTATGTGATGAATGCCGACGGCAGCAACCAGCACCGGATCAGCTTCTTTGGCGGCCGTGCGGCGACGCCTGAATGGAGCCCGCGCGGCGACCAGATCGCGTTTACCTGCATTTGCGGCAACTTGCGCATCGCGGTGATGAACCCGCAAGGGGGCGACATGCGCTTCCTGACCAATTCGTGGCAGGACGAGGCCCCGACCTGGGCGCCCAATGGCCGTATTGTCCAGTTCTTCCGCACCGAGAAGAACAGTGGCCACACCAGCATCTGGCAGGTCGACCTGACCGGCGAGAACTTGCGCAAGCTCAATACCCCGGTCGATGCCTCGGACCCCGCGTGGGGTCCGGTCTTGCCCTGATCTTTTTAACCTTCCCCCCACCCGGTACGCGGGAACCCCGTTTACCGATCCGATTTGTGCGATGCAGACATGCATTTCACGCTTGAGGAGACTCCCCATGAATCGCGTGCTTCTTGCTGTTACTGTGCTTGCCGGCAGTGTTTCGCTGGCCGCCTGTTCGTCGAATTCGGCTGCCAACAAGACCGCCGCCGAACTGCCCCCGCAGCCGACCGCGACCACCACCACCACCCCGCCGCCCGCAGGCCCGACGCCCGGCAGCCAGGCCGACTTCCTCGCCTCGGTGACCTCGGACACGATTCACTTCGACACCGACCGCTTCAACGTCGATGCGCAGAGCCAGACCATCCTCCAGAGCCAGGCCCAGTGGCTGGCCCGCTATCCGGGCAAGCAGATCACCATCGAAGGCCACTGCGACGAGCGCGGCACGCGTGACTACAACCTCGCCCTGGGCGAGCGTCGTGCCAATTCGGCCAAGGCCTATCTGGTGAGCCTGGGCGTCGATGCTTCGCGCATCAACGTCGTGAGCTATGGCAAGGAACGCCCGATCGCGCTGGGTTCGGATGAAGCCGCATGGGCCCAGAACCGCCGTGCGGTGACCGTGACGGTCCAGTAAGAACGACACGACAGCCTTGCGCCCGATACTCTCGGGCGTTTATGGGCACAGTGTTTGGGGGCGCGCCGGACGATCGGGAATCGGTCATCCGGGGCGCCCTTGCTCGTGAAGAAGGGCACAGTGCGCCGATGGCACGGCAGGGACGTTCGACGGACTGGGGTTTTCCACGCTGGCGCGGCTATGGCAGCGCCCGCGAGGCGGCGGCCGTGCGTCTGTGCGACCGCGCCGGGTGCAACGAGCCGGGCAATTGCCCCGCGCCCAAGTCGCCCAACAGCCCCGACCGCTGGTATTTCTGCGAGAAGCACGCGGCGGAATACAACGCCGGCTGGAACTATTTCGAGGGCCTCGACAAGGAAGAGGCCGAGCAGCGCGAACAGGCCGAACGGCAGACTTCGTCAGGCTATGGCGCGGCCTCGTGGCAGGCCTGGGCCGGGCCGGGCGATGGCAGCCGCAGCCGCGACGAATTGCGCGCGCTCGAAGCGCTCGGGCTCGACCCTGATGCCGAGTTCGATGCCATCCGCAAGGCGTGGCGCACCCGCGCCAAGGAAGTTCACCCCGATGTCCGCCCCGGCGACGAGGCCGCAGCGGCGGAATTCCAGAAGCTGCAACTGGCCTATGAAGTGCTTCGCGCCGCGCAGGAGCGGCGCGAGTGGAAGGGCTGAACGCGCGCGGGAGCTGAAGGGTTTCAGGCCTGCGCCAGAACCGTGTCGAGCAGTTCCATCACCCGCGCCTCGTCGGGGAAGCCTTCGGCAACCCAGCGCGCCTCGACCGCGCGCAAGGTGCGCGCCACGTCCGGCCCTGCGCCGACCCCGCGCGCCACGATCTGCCCGCCCTTGAGCGGCAGGCGCGGAATGTCCCACCCCGCCAGGTCCGCCGTGGAGCGCCCCGCCAGCAGCAGCCGGTCGAGCGCCTCCTCGCGCCCGAGGGCATAGGCCAGCGCGCGCGCCGACTGCCCGGCATCGTCGGCCCCGCGCGCGGCGGCGCAGGCCAGTCGCTTGCGCTGGGCCACCGACAGGCGCAGCCGCGCGGCGACCTGTTCGGCCAGCGGCGGATCGGCGGGAAGCAGGCAGGCCATGCGCCGCAGCGCATCGGGCGCCACCCCTTCGCGCGCTTCGGTGGCGACCAGCGCGGGAAGGTCGGCCGGGGCGGCCTCGGGCAGGACATCGCCCAGAACGCCCAGCCCGGCCATCGTCGCCAGCGTGGGCGAGGGATCGGGCAGGGCCAGCAGGTTCATCAGTTCGCTGGCTATCCGCTCGCGCGAGAGGCCTTTCATCCCCGGCGCCAGCGCCGCGCAGGCGGCCTGCGAGGCTGCGTCGGCAGGCAGCGAGCCGAACCGCGCCTGAAAGCGGAAATAGCGCAGGATGCGCAAGTAATCCTCGCGGATGCGCTGTTCGGGATCGCCGATGAAGCGCACCGTGCGCGTTGCCAGATCGGCCAGCCCGCCGAAATAATCGCTGACAGCGAGGGTGCGGGGATCGGCATAGAGCGCGTTGATGGTGAAATCGCGGCGCGCGGCGTCTTCGCGCCATTCCTGCGAGAAGGCGACGGTGGCATGGCGGCCATCGGTGGTCACGTCGCGGCGCAGGGTGGTGATCTCGACCGGGCCGCCGGGCAGGACGGCGGTGATCGTGCCATGGGCGATGCCGGTGGGCACCTGCTTGATGCCTGCGGCCTCCAGCGCTGCCTGCGTCTGTTCGGGCAGGAGCGTGGTGGCCATGTCGATGTCCTTCACATCGAGGCCAAGCAGCGTGTCGCGCACCGCGCCGCCGACATAGCGGCACAGGCCGAGCCCCTCAGGATCGAGCGCGGCGACCAGCGCGGCCAGATCGGCGCGCGCGGTCCAGGGGGCGGGGGGCAGCGTTTGGGGCATCGGCGTCGGAATGGGCGTTGGCATGGTCATGGCAGGACTGTCAGGCGGTTGGCCAGGCGATGCGCCGGGCGAGATTGGCGATGATGGCGGCGGTGACGCCCCAGATCCGGTGGCCCTGCCAGAGGATCTCGATGGTCTTGCCGCGCTGGCCGTTCCATTCGGCCGTGATCATGCCATGGCCGCGGCGGTCGAGCAGCAGGCCGAGCGGCGGCTCGAACCACCCGGCGACTTCCGCCGGATTGGGGCGCAGGGGCAGGCCATCGGGAACGACGGCAAGGACGGGGGTGATGTCGTAGCCGGTGCCCGTGCGATAGCGGTCGGTCGGCCCGATCACGCGCACGCAGGCCGGGTTGATCCCCAGTTCCTCGTCCGCCTCGCGCAAGGCGGCTTCCACCGGGGTTTCGCCCGGTTCGATCTTGCCGCCGGGAAAGGCGGCCTGGCCGGGGTGGGCGCGCATGTGGCTGGGGCGGTGGATCAGCAGCGCGCCCGGCCCGTCGGGGTGGCCGGGGCGGTCGGTCACGGCGATCAGCACGGCGGCCGGGCGCAGGTTCTCGGGCGCCACGACGCGCCAGTCGGCCACGAGATCGGGCGCGGGGCCTTCGTGGCCGGCGCGGTGGAGCGCGCTCAGGGTTTCGAACAGGCTGGCGCTCATGGCGCGCTCATGCGCCGGGGGCTGGCATCAGTGCTGGCACGAGCGGGAAGCGCGCGCCCCGGCTTTCGACCGTCAGGTGGGCAGGATCGGCATCGGGCCCGGCCTTTGCCAGCGCATGTTCGATCAACTGGGCATAGGTGCTGCGGTTGAGGCGCGCTTCCGTCCCGTGGCGCACGGCGAGGTAGAAGGCGGGCTGGTCGGGTGTACCGGCCACGCGCAGGGGGTTTTCCGGGCCGCACAGCACGATGTCGTCGGTGTTGAGGCGGAAGGCCAGCACGGTGCCGCCCTGCGCGGAGCCACTTTGGGTTGGATCGGGCCGGGCTTCCATGTCGATGGCGATGAAGGCGGCATCCTCGACCGCGATGGCGAGGCGCTCGTGCGGGGTCACCAGCCAGTGCTGCCCGTTTTCATCGCGCATCAGCAGCGAGGAAAAGGCGCGGACCATCGCCGGGCGGTTGATCGGCCCGCCCTCGTGCAGCCAGGTGCCATCGGCGCGGATGACCATGTGGCTTTCGCCGCTGTGCGCGGGCGTCCACTGGTCGAGCGGGGGCAGGCGGCGCTCGTGCGCCAGGGCGGCGATTTCGCTCAGCGAAAGACCGGCGAGTTCGGGGGGCGGTTCATAAGGCACGCCCCAGCCGATGCCAGACTTGATCAGCCGCGCCAAGGCCCCAGAACGCCCTGTTCGGGCAGGACGGCGGGATTGGCGGTCCGGCAGAGCAGGCGATGCTGCTCGAAAGGCCCGGGAAGCTGCCATCCGCCGGTGTGGGCGTTGCTGAAGCCGAAGAAGCGTTCGTAGTATTCCGGATCGCCGATCAGCACCTGGGGCAGCGGCGCGCGCGGGTCGATCGCGGTCAGGCTGGCGGTCATCAGCGCCTGGCCAAAGCCGCGCCCCTGAAGGCCGGGCATGACCGCCACCGGGCCGACCATGATCATCGGCACGCGGCGGCCTTCGGGCGTGGTGAGCGCCACTGGCCAGCACTGGATCGTGCCCGCGAGCATCTCGTCATCGTCGAGCGCGGCGAACGAGAGGGTGGGCAGCCAGTCGAGCCCTTCGCGCAGCCGATAGGCCGTCCGCTGGCGTCGTTCCGGCTCGAACGCGGTGTCGAGCAGGTCTTCGACCAGTTGCGGGTCGACGTCGGCCAGGGGAATGATGGTGGACAAGGGGAAGGGCGCCTTTGCGCGGGGATTCGCGTTCGAGCGCGCGGATAGCGGCCATGGTCGCGGGCTGCAAGGAATACCCCTCCGTCAGCCCTGCGGATCAAATTCCAGATCCTCCCCATGAAATGGGGAGGGGGACCGCCCGCGCAGCGGGTGGTGGAGGGGCAATCAACTCTCGCTGAACACAAACGGCACGGCGAGCCTGCGATAGTCATCGGGCAGAATCTCGCGCCCGAGCGGCGGCTGGGTGCGCGACAGGCACTGCGCGCGCTGGCACAGGCGGCAGGTCGTGCCCACCGGGGTCGGCTCGGCCGCAATGGCGCGCGCATAGACGAGCCGCTCGGCGTGCTGGGCGGCGCAGACCAGCGCGAGGGTTCGGCGAATCGGGGGAAGGCCCGGCCCGGCGGGGCTGTCGAACGTGCGCGCAATCGAGAAAAAGCGCTCGCCATGGGGCATTTCGAGCCACTGGCAGAGCATTTCGCCGGGCCGCTGCATCGCGCTGTGAAGGCTCCAGAGCGGACAACTGCCGCCCTGAACCGCAAAGGGGAAGCCCGCCCCGTCCATGCGGCGCACCACATTGCCCGCGTTGTCGACTTCCACCTGAAAGAACGGCACGCCTTCCTGTCCGGGCTTGGCCAGCGTGGCGAGGCGCCGCGCGACATGGACCCATTCGAGGGCGAACAACCCGGCCAGCGAATCGAGGTCGTAGGCCTGCGCTTCTGCCGCGCGGGCAAAGCGGTCGTAGGGCATCAGGATCGCCGCCGCGCCGCGCTCGGCCAGCGCCCGCCGCACGAGCTGGGCCGCCGTCGCGCTGGCAAAGCTTTCGCCGCGCACGATCTGGGCAATCGTCGTGCGCAGCGAGGTATAGGCCAGATGCAGCCCGATCTGCCACAGCCGCCGCTGGGGGCCGAGGCTTTCGTCGAGCAGCAATTGCTCGTTGTGGCGGTCATAGCGCGAAAGCGCGCCCATCATCACGCTGGCGGGCATGGCGCGCACCCGCACCCCGCGCGTGCGCAGCCATTCGGCGGGGCGGTCGCTTGTTGCCGGGCCAATCGCCTCGATCTCGCTGGCCAGCGCCTCGGCCTCGGCTTCCAGCGTGGCGAACCAGTGGCCGCGCGCGGCCAGAAACCGCCGCGCTTCGCCCTGCGGGTCGCTGGCCGGGGTGGGGGCATGGGCCTCGCGCCCTTCGGCCAGCGCCTGGCTGGCGCGGGCATGGGCACCATGCAGGCGCAGCAAAGCCTCGGTAATGCCCGGATAGCTGGTGGCGACATCGGCCACTTCGAGCGCGGGAAGGTCGATTTCGGCAAACAGCGGATCGCGCAGCGCTTCGGCCAGGCGGCGGGCGTGGTCGTCGCGTTCCTGTGCGGCCAGATCGGCCATGTCGAGCCGGTAGGTCGCGGCCAGCCGCAACAGGAGGTCGGCGGTCAGCGGGCGCTGGTTGCGCTCGATCAGGGCGATGTAGCTGGGCGAGACGCCCATTTCCTCGGCCATGGCCTGCTGGGTGAGCCCCAGTTCGCGGCGCAGGCGCTTGATGCGCGGGCCGAGGTAAAGCGGGCGGGACGGGGCAGGAGGACGCGCCAAGGGAGATGCTCCGAAAGAGTGTGGCGCGGCGATCTTGTCACGCCTGCACAACTTTACAAGCATAACCTGTAAAGTTTGACAACAAGACCCCGGAGCGCATTCCGCGACTCACCCCGTTTGCCTATTTCCTGTCTCAACGGAACAGACACGAAGTCACCGGAAGGGATAGATGCCATGACCTACCAGCAAGCCATCACCGAGGCCGACCGCACGATCACCCCCAACACCCACTGGGATGGCATCGCGGCCGAATCGGTGGCCCGCATGCGGCTTCAGAACCGCTTCCGCACCGGCCTCGACATCGCCCGCTACACCGCCGGGATCATGCGCCGCGACATGGCTGCCTATGACGCCGACCCTGCCAACTACACCCAGTCGCTGGGTTGCTGGCACGGCTTCATCGGCCAGCAGAAGATGATCTCGATCAAGAAGCACTTCGGCACCACCAAGGGGCGCTACCTGTACCTCTCGGGCTGGATGGTCGCGGCGCTGCGCAGCGAGTTCGGTCCTCTGCCCGACCAGTCGATGCACGAGAAGACCAGCGTTCCGGCCCTGATCGAAGAACTCTACACGTTCCTTCGCCAGGCCGACGCCCGCGAACTCAACCAGCTTTTCCGCGACCTCGATGCGGCGCGTGAAGCTGGCGACCAGGTCAAGGCGGCCAAGATCCAGAGCGAGATCGAAAACCACGAAACCCATGTGGTTCCGATCGTCGCCGACATCGACGCCGGTTTCGGCAACGCCGAAGCGACCTATCTGCTGGCCAAGAAGTTCATCGAAGCGGGCGCCTGCTGCATCCAGATCGAGAACCAGGTCTCGGACGAAAAGCAGTGCGGCCACCAGGACGGCAAGGTTACCGTTCCGCACGACGACTTCCTCGCAAAGATCCGCGCGGTGCGTTACGCCTTCCTCGAACTGGGCGTGGACGATGGCGTGATCGTGGCCCGCACCGACTCGCTCGGCGCTGGCCTGACCAAGCAGATCGCCTTCACCCGTGAAGCGGGCGACATCGGCGACCAGTACAACGCCTTCCTCGATTGCGATCCGGTCGATCCGGCTGCGATCGGTCACGGCGACGTGCTGATCACCCGCGACGGCCAGCTGATGAAGCCCAAGCGCCTGCCTTCGAACCTCTACCAGTTCCGTCCGGGAACCGGCGAGGACCGTTGCGTGCTCGACTGCATCACCAGCCTCCAGAACGGCGCCGACCTGCTCTGGATCGAAACCGAAAAGCCGCACATCGGCCAGATCGGCGGGATGGTCTCGCGTATCCGCGAAGTGATCCCGAACGCCAAGCTGGTCTACAACAACTCGCCCAGCTTCAACTGGACGCTCAACTTCCGCCAGCAGGTCTTCGATGCCTGGGCTGCCGCTGGCAAGGACGTGAGCGCCTATGACCGGGCCCGTCTGATGAGCGTGGACTATGATACGACCGATCTGGCGGCAGAAGCCGACGAACGCATCCGCACCTTCCAGCGCGATGCCGCCCGTGAAGCCGGTATCTTCCACCACCTGATCACGCTGCCGACCTATCACACGGCCGCGCTCAGCACCGACAACCTCGCCAAGGAATACTTCGGCGAACAGGGCATGCTGGGCTACGTCAAGGGCGTGCAGCGCCAGGAAATCCGTCAGGGCATCGCCTGCGTCAAGCACCAGGCCATGGCCGGGTCGGACATCGGCGACGACCACAAGGAATACTTCGCTGGCGATGCGGCCCTCAAGGCTGGCGGCGCCGACAACACGATGAACCAGTTCGCCGCTGCCTGATCATCCATCACCGATCCGGTTCCGGGACTTCCCGGTACGGGGCCGGATCGGTGAAACGGATCAAGCGATGCGTTCTGTAGGAATACCCGGATAAAACGGCCAAAGCGTTAATCGCCAGACCATAGGCAAAAACGACGCAAGGCCACCCACAGCCAAGTACAGGAGAAGGACAATGGCTGAACCTGCTCGTGCCCGCGCGGTCCTTTCGACCGAGGACTTCAAGCTGATCCGTGAGGCGGTGCTGCACTACCTCAAGGAAATCGAGGACAAGCCTGAATCGGTGAAGTTCTCGCACCTCTATCACCGCCTCGGGAGCGCCATGGGCCGCTGAGCCCGCGCGAATATCCGAAGCGCACTTTGCAAACTGTCGCTTTTCCTGGGGAGGAAAGGCAAGGCCCGCCGGACGCCATCGCGCCCGGCGGGCCTTCTTTTTTGGGCCTGTCGGGATGGGGAGGGGCTCAAAAGGGATTCTTGGGCCCCCTTCAGTTTTTCTCGAATGACCAATATCAACCAAAAGAGTAGAGATGATGCATCGGCTCCAACCGGTCGCGGCTTTTGATCCAGCCAGCTTGCTCCGCGAGACCAAACGCTAAAGCGCACGAAAATGAGGCCGCGTGGCCAGGTTCGTGTTCGGCCCTGTGAAAAGGAGAATACGACGATGTCCGTTTCCACCGCGCTTGCCAAGGGCCGTCGCCGCCCTTCCGCCCTCCGTTCCTCCCGCCCGGCATCCCTCCTCGCTGTCCCGCCGCTGCCGCATCCTTCGTGGCGGCTTCAGGGTGCAGCGCGGCCGGTCGGTGACAAGCCCCGGTCGGGGGAGGATTTTTTCCGCCGACTGGGGCTTTGATTCCCGCTTTTTTCGCCTTGCCTCCCTGTCATGGTTTGATCACGATAAGCCCATGAAGTCTGCCCTGATCATCCGCCACGTTCCCTACGAAGGGGTGGCGGGCTATCGTCGCCCGATCGAGGAGGCCGGATATACGGTCGACCGTATCGATGTCTGTGATCCGGCCTTCTCCTCGCTCGACCTGCGCGAGCCCGACCTTCTGATCATGATGGGCGGGCCGATGGGGATCTATGAACAGGCCGAGCATCCGTGGATTCGCTGCCAGATGCGCCGCCTCGCGCTGCGCCTCGAAGCCGACCGCCCGACGCTGGGGGTCTGCTTCGGCGCGCAGATGATCGCGGCGGCGCTTGGCGCGGATGTCTATCGCGGCCATGCGAAGGAAGTCGGCTTCCACGCAATCGAGGTGCTCGATGCGGAAAGCCCGCTGCGCCATCTGGCCGATGTGCCGGTGCTGCACTGGCACGGCGACACCTTCACCCTGCCGCCGCGCGCGGAACTGCTGGCGTCGAGCCATGTCTACCCGCATCAGGCGTTTCGCTGCGGGCGCAATGTGCTGGCGCTGCAATTCCACGCCGAAATGGGCGAAGACCCGCGCTTCGAAGCCTGGGTCGAGCAGTCGCCCGAAGACATCGCGGCAGCGGGCCACACCCCTGAAAGCCTGCGCGCCATCCACGACCGCCACGGCGCCGGCGCCGTCACCGCAGGCCGCGCCATGATCGGCGAATGGCTCTCCACGCTTCAGTAGGCCCGCTTTCTTTCCTGAAGATCCTCCCCGCTTGCGGGGAGGTGGCAGCCCGCAGGGCTGACGGAGGGGAAGCAGCGCTGCCCCTTCCGCCACCCGCTGCGCGGGCGGTCCCCCTCCCCATTGCATGGGGAGGAACGCAGGCTGTCAGGCTTGGTGGAAGTCTGCCAACCGCCTCACCGCTTCCTCCAGCATGGCGGCTGGCTTGCAGTGGCACAGCCGCACGATCTGTCGCGGCGCATCGGGCCCTTCCCACAGCGCGGAGAGCGGGATTGTTGCCACCCCCGCTTCGCGCACGGCGCGTTCGGCGAAAGTCATGTCGTCAAGTTCGATCCCGCTGCGCGCCAGATCGACGCAGGAAAACCACGTCGCCACATTGGGCAGCACGGCAAAGCCCGCCTGTGCCAGCCCTTCGTTCAGCACCGCGCGCGAGGCAGCCCAGGCGCGCACCTGCCGATCCATCATCGCATCGTCGGCCAGCCCTTCGGCCAGCGCCCATTGCAGCATCGGCGGGGTGGTGAAGGTCAGGAACTGGTGGGCCCGGCCGACCACGGTGGCCAGGGCCGGATCGGCCACGATCCAGCCCACCTTCCATCCGGTCGCGCCGAAAATCTTGCCTGCCGAACCGATCTTAATCGTGCGGTCGGCCATGCCCGGCTCGGCCATCAGCGAGCGGTGAGCAGGAGCGTCGAAACGGACCATTTCCCAGACCTCGTCGCAGATCGCCAGCAGGTCGGCCTCGACGCACAAGTTGGCGAGGGCTGCGCATTCGGCGGGACTCGCGACGGTACCAGTGGGGTTGAGCGGGTCGTTGAAGATCAGCGCGCGGGTGCGTGGGGTGATCGCGGCGCGAAGGGCGGCGAGGGGCAGAGCCCATGCGGGCGGGGCAAGGGGCACGAAGACCGGAACACCGCCAGCCCGGCGGACCAGCGGCGCATAGGCATCATAGGCAGGGGCGAGGACCAGAACTTCGTCGCCCGGCTGGATCGTCGCCAGAATTGCGGCAGCCACGGCCTCGGTCGCCCCGGAGGTGACGATGACATGCTCGCGCGTCAGGTCCAGCCCCTGCCGCCGCCGATAGAACGCGGCAATCGCATCGCGCAGCTCGGGCAGGCCAGCCATGGGCGGATATTGCTGCGACCGTTCGCGCAAGGCCCGCGCCGCCGCCTCGGCCAATGCGGCAGGCGGCGGATCGTCGGGGAAACCCTGCCCCAGATTGATCGCGCCCGCTTCGCGGGCAAGGCCGGACATATGCTCGAACACGGTGGTCGGCATGGCGGCATAAAGCGGATGACAGCGGGCAGCAGGATCAATCATGCCCGATTGGTAAAACGGGCGCCCCCCGAAGAAAAGAGCCCACCGCAGCAGGCACCCATGCACCGGAATGAATGGGGTCGAAGGGGCGATGGCCCCTTCCTTCCCCCTTGTTCTTCTTCGGAAAAAATCAGTGCGCAGTCGCCGGATCATACCCCGGATAGAGCAACTTGATATCCTCGGGCGCATGGCACTGTTTGACCGCCGCCGTGGCATGGCGCAGCCGCTCATCGGTCAGCGAGGCATTGGACAGCGCATGCAGACGCTCGCGCCCCACTTCCTGCGCGGTGAAGGGCTTGGTTCCGGCCGGCACGCTGTTGCCGCCCAGCACGAAGACGACGTAGTTCATCAGGTCGGCCAGTTCGGCGTTGTCGTGCAGGTGGCTGTGGGCAACATTGGGCAGGCGGATCAGATAGGCGCGGGATTCGGGCGTGCACATGAACCAGCCGACCCGGCCCATCAGCTCGGGCAACTGCGCGGGAACGGTGCTGCCGTTGACGCCGTGGCAGCCGCCGCAGTTCTCGATATAATCGACGCGGGCCTGGTTCGGGTCTTCCATGACCGCCTGCGGCGCGACGGGCGCCCCCGCGCCATGGGCGGCGCTGAGCCGCGAGGCGAGACCCGCGCTCAGCGTGGCGGTGGCGATCAGCAGGGCGATGCGAGCGGTACGCATGGGTGCTGGCTCGCGGTCAGGCTGCGCCGACGAGGACGGCGGTAGAGCAGTGATATTCCATGCTCTGTGTCCCGAAGCACCAGATGATGTCGTTGTTGAGCTGGGGCACGTAGATCTGGGTCTCGCGGTCGGCGTTGTCGCAGTTGCACTTGTTGCAGTAGGATTTGCCGCAGCAATCGCGATAGGCGATCAGGTACGACTTGCCATCCTCGGGGTTGACGCAAGTGCCGACCCACGAAACCGGCGAAGGCTCGGCACCGGGCGGGCAGGTGTGGATGCCGCCCCCGCAGCAGGTGCACAACGAACCGTCGATTGCGCAATAGCGCCAGTAATCGCACTTGGTGTCGTCGGTCACCTGTGCGCCGCGGGCAAACGTCGTGCGCGATTCCGAGGCGCGGTCAGGCTTGGCGGGCGCGGCCTGCGCCCGGCTGACAGGAAGGACCGGGAAGACCGGCGCGGCGACCAGCGCGGCGCCCAGACGGGCCAGAATACCACGGCGCGATGTGCCCCCGGCGAACCGGCGCAGCATCTTTTCCCCCATGGCGTCGGCGTTGAACTGGATCATGATCGAAGCCCCTGCTTGAATTCGATGAGTGGCGTTTCAGGCGCCTTTTCAGGCAACTGCACCATGGATGCGGGCGACATAGTCTTGCACCGAGTGAACCCCCATTTCATGGGCGATCACCAGGCTTTCGAGATGCTCGCGGCTGTTCACCAGCCCCTTGGAGAGGACGACGCCATGGTCGTCGAGCAGCACGGCATAGGGCAGCTTGCCCACGGCATAGGCCTGGCCCACTTCGGGGCCGTTGATGAACGGATAGGCTTCGAGGCCATGGCGGGCGATCATCTCGCGCTGGGCTTCGGGGGTGTCGTCGCCCACGAAAGTCAGCGCCACGCGCTCGTCGCGGGCGAAGGACTTGGCCATCGGGATCAGCGCCTTGCACAAGGGGCAGCTGGCCGAGACGAACATCAGCAGGCGCAGCGGGGTGTCGTGGGCGGTGCCGCCCACGCTCACCGAAGCGCCATCGAGCGTTTTGGCGGCCACGGCCTGCGCATTCGACCCCACGGAGGGGCCACCGGCGGTGGTCAGCGCCCCGGCAGGCGCCACGCGCATGTGCAACACGCCAACCTGGCGGGCAAGGGCCAGCAAGGCCAGGCCCATCAGCGCGATGACCACCCAGGAAATCCCTTGCGACACGATCAGAGCCGTCATCATCGAACTTGTACCTCCGCGCGAGGGAACCGCAGCAAGGCTGGTGCAGCCATGGCCGTCAGCGCCAGAATCGCGTTGAACAGGTGAAACAGAAGGAACAGGGCAAAGCCGCCGCCCAGCGCGACCCAGCCCGCGCCCGGAACGGCGTCCGGCAGGGCGCGCAGTCCGGTCGAGGCAGGCAGGCTGGCCGGAACCAGCAGCAGCCCGAGCAGAATGTTGCGCAGCACGAGCGGCTTTCCGAGCGGCTGGCGCAGCGCGCTGTGTCCGCAGCCGCAATCGATATGGCTGCGGCCGCGGGCGATGTTGATGGCCATGGCCCAGGCAAAGACCAGCAGCAGCGCGATGGCCGAGGCGCTGGCCAGCGGCAGGGCGGGCCCGGCCATGCCTGAAACGCCCAGACCGGCCAGCGCGCAGCCCAGACCCAGCTCGGCCCATGGCAAGATCATGGCCACGGGCGCAACGAGGCCCTGGGGCAGCATGCGATAATTGGCAACGACACCAGGAAACAGCGCGCGATGGCGCAGTTTGCCCGTTGCTGCGCCCGCGAAGATCAGCCCCACGCCCACCGCGCTGGTGCGCCCGATCAGGGCGAGTGCCCCGCCTGCCTGGGTGAGGGTGGCCAGATCCGTCACTTGGGTTCAACCACCGTGATCACGCCGCTTCCGGCATGGTCGAGCTTGTAGAGTTGCTTGCCGGTGGCCGGATCGAAAATGTAGACGTTGCCGTCCTCGCCCGCCGTGATCAGGCGAGGGCTGGCCTCCTGGGTGACCTCGATCTGGCGGGCTTCTTCGGGCAGGGTCATGCGCTTGACGACCTTGCGGCTGGCCATGTCGAGCTGCCAGACTTCGGTGTTGCCCGCCTTGTGCGACCAGAATTCACCCATGTGCATCAGCACGTAGAGCTGGCCGCTGGCGCGGTGGAGCGCCATCTGCTGGCTGCCGCCGGGGAACCAGTCGACCGTGTTGGGAGCGGTCGTTCCCTTGGGCACGCCGGCGGCTTCCTGAAGCGAGAAGGGCGCGGCAACGACCGGCTTGGCGCCGAGCTTGGCGACATAGACATTGCCGGTGTAGCTGAGCATCACCAGTTCGTTCTTCGTGGCATCGTTGATGTAGTTGTCGAAGATCGGATCGTCGGTCGCCGAAAAGAACGGTTCGCTGCGTGTGATCTCGCTTTTCGGGCCGGTCAGCGCGAGGGTGGCCAGCGACCCGTCGGAACAGAGCGCCGAGAGGCCGACGCCCGGATTGGGGGTGAGGCTGGCACAGCCGGGCAGCTCGATGGTCTTGACGAACTTGCGCGCGACGAGATCGACGATGTTGACCGACGAGGCCGGGCTCATGTTGTAGACATAGCCAAAGCGCCCATCGGGGCTGATCACGAAATTGTGCTTGCGCCCGCCGACCAGCAGGCGGCCAGGAATGGTGATGTCGGCCTGATGCTTGAGGTCGATGCTGTCGAAGACCGAGACATAGTCCTGCCGCGTGCCGCGCATGCCCTTGGTCCAGAGCGTGGAGGAAACGTAGTAGAACTTGCCGAGCGGATCGAGCGCGAGGTCGGTGAGCTGCGGGGTCTCGACATGGCCGAGCAGCTTGCCCGTGGCGGTATCGTAGATCGCCGAGGAGGCCTCGGTGAAGCCCCGGTTGATGAAGAACCAGCTGGTCTTGGGTGGCTCAAGCTTTGCCACCTCGGACTGTTCGGGCTCGACCGACGCGATCGGTGCGGCATGAGAGGCCTGGCCGGTGGCGAGCAGGGCCAGAGCCATTGTTGCAGTTGCGAAGAAACGTCCCTTGATGGCAGCAAACGTCATCGTGGCCGACCCCGGTTTGAATGTGGCAGCCCGCAGCGGTTCTGAGGGCGGAAGTGATCCCGTGAATGAAGGGCTTGATGGCGAGGGAAGAATTGCAGTTCGAAGTGTGCCCCCGCCCCTGATTTCGCCCCCGTCATGACATCCTTCGTTACAGGAAGAGACTTGTTGATTGCCCATGTACAGTCAAGCTCCATTCACGGGTGTCAGGCACTTTTTTGGCCATCTGGCATCACATGGATGCGCTCTCCTTCGTTTCCCGGCCGTGCGCATGAACCGGCGTGGCGGGAAAAGTCCCCGTCGCGACAGGCGCGACGGGGAAGGTGCAAGGAGAGCGGAATGCAGGTCAGTAGCGGACCGAATACTTCAGGCCAAAATACTGTGGCTTGATCGGCATCGTGCGCGATGAACCCGAGCAGTATTCGATGGCGCAGAAGGTGTTCTTGGAAAGCTGGCCGCGCCGGTCGAACATGTTCTCGATGAAGGCGGTCAGCGTCCAGTTGTCCCGCGAGATCCCGGCCGACATGTCGAAGCTGACGAAGCCGGGGGTATTGCCCAGAAGGCTGTTCTTGTAGGTGTCGAGGTTGGACGTCGACATCGTCTGGGCGTGCATCGTCAATTGCGCAAAGTCCTTCACCGAGCCCCAGTCGCCATCGTAGCGGGCCGTGAGCTGGCCCTTGAAGCGCGGCTGGCGGGGCAGGCGGGTGCCCTTGGCGGCGGCGACGGCATCGGGGTTGTCGGAGCAGTTGCTCAAGGGGACGAGCGTTGCCGGATCGAGCGCGCAGAAATCCTGCGTGAGCGCGGCGTTGTTGTAGGCGCCCGACCCGCTGATCGTGAATTTGCCCAGCTTGAGGCTGAAGTCGGTCTCGATGCCATAGACCCGCGCGGCGCCCGCGTTGACCGTGCCGCCATTGCCGAAATAGCCGAGCGGAATGATCGTGTACTGGATGCCTGTCCATTTTTCATAATAGATCGCGGCGTTCCAGCGCAGGATGTTGTTCCAGTTGGTCTTGAAGCCGATTTCGTAATTGGTCAGCCGGTCGGCCTCGTAAGCCTGCATTTCAGCCAGCGAGTTGACCCCGCCGGGGCGGAAGCCGGTCGAATAGGTGGCGTAGACCATCTTGTCGGGCGTGACCTGCCAGGCCAGGCTGAACTTGTGGGTCTCGCCGGTTTCCTTGTAGTGGGGCTTGTCGTTGTTGATGCAGGTCAGGCGCTGGTCGGCCGGGAAGGGCAGCGTGCAGCCCAGGCCGAGCGCGAGCGAGGCAACCCCCGAGAAACCATAGACCGAGTTGTTGGCCTTGAACCCGCGCACCCCGGCCGTGGCCTTGAGGGTCGAGGTGATCGGGACCGTGCCTTCGGCAAAGATCGCGTAGTCGCGGAATTTCTGGTCGAGATCGACATTGTAGAAACCGTCGCGCTTGATCGCCGGGTTCCATTCGCAGCCATTGTCGCACGAAGTGGCCAGATCGATCTTCGAGAGACCGGGGATCTGGTAGTCGTCGTCGTTGGACTGCTTCTGGTACTGGAAGAAGGCGCCGACGGTGAAGTCGAAGCCCCACGACTTGGGCACCGAAAGGCGCAGTTCCTGGGTGACCTTGCTCTGCCAGATACGGCCGATGTAGGACTGGGTCGGGTTGATGAAATTCCCGTTGTGGTCCTTGAACTTCAGGTAGTTTTCATAGCCCGGGCCGAGCTGGTCGTAGTGGACCGAATAATAGGTGTAGTCGCTGGTGTTGTCGATCTTGCGCTTGAAGTAGCCCGACGAGGACACGAGGTCGAAATCGCCGATCTTGCCCTTGATGGTCAGCGAGGCCTGGAGCCAGCGGTCGATGTTTTCGGTCGGGCTGTAGTCGTGAACCTTGAGGTCACCCACGCGCGGATCGTAGTTGAAGTAGCCCTTGGCATCGAGGTGCTGGAAGGTGATCGAGGGGTAGAATGCCCAGTCCCCGGCCTCGATCGTCATGTTGATGCGGCCGCCATAGCTGTCGACCGGGTTGTAGTCTTTCTGGACGAGCGCGGCATTGTCGACGGTGTAGGTCGTATTGGGGTCGTTGTCGCCCAGCTGGTAGGTGTAGGTGCCGTGGGTGTTGTCGATATAGCCACCCTCGTGATCGTAGAACCCCATCATGCGGATGGCGATATTGTCGTTCACGGGGATGTTGACGAAGCCCTCGACCATGGCGCCGGGCTGGCCCTTGCCATAGGCATCGACCTGGACATCGTATCCGGCCTCGAACTTGCCGATCTTGGCCTTGTTGGTGATGATGCGCAGCGTGCCGGCCAGCGAGCCGGCGCCATAGAGCGTGCCTTGCGGGCCCGAGAGCGCCTCGACGCGCTCGATGTCGTAGATGTGGACTTCGGGCATGCGCGCGGGCGCGGAAATCGGCACGTCATCGAGATAGGTGCCGCTCGTCGAGAGGGAGCCGCCATCGACCGCGATGCCGCGGAAATAGACCTCGCTCTGGCCCGGCCCCAGCCCAGAGAAGCTGACCGAGGGCAGCAGGCCGGCATAGTCGGCGAACGAGGTGACCTGATGCTGGGCCAGCGTTTCGGCGCCGAGCGCCTGGATCGAGATCGGGACTTTCTGGAGGCTTTCGGCGCGGTGCGTGGCGGTGACCACGATCTCGCCCAATCCACCTGCACTTTGGCCGTCTCCGCTCTGGGGTTCGGCAGGGGTGGCTGCAGTGGCGGCGGGAGGTGCCTGTTCGGGTGAAGGGGCCGCGTCGGGCGCGGCGTCTGCGGCAAAAGCGGCCATCGGCACGGCCATGCTGGAAAGGACGGTAGAGGCGCCCAGAATGCTGAGCATGCGCCTCATCGGCGCCCGTCGTTCAAACACCATTGTTTCATGCCCCCTGATGGCCTGACGTTTTTGTTTGTCCGCTTTCCTGCAAACGGCGGTGTTGTTCTTGTTATTGTGTTTTTATGCTTTTCTGAAACTTCGTTGGTGATCTTGCTGTTATGGGCCATTCCGGCGTGAACTGTGATCGCCCGCGAAGGGCGGGCGGGCGCGGGTGAACCATGCCGTCCCGACCCGTGGTCGCAACGGTGCGCTGCACCGCGCCGGTGCAGCAAAGGATAGAATTAAATGAGCCCCGGAATGTCGTGTGGCATACCGCGTTGCGGCATGATTGTGCATGACTGTTCGGGAGTGAATAGTGCCATCGAATCCGGCACTGTCAATATGCAATCGCAATCTGGCATCGCAGATTGTACTCATCTGCATCATTTGGATGCGTGCAGGTGCGTTTCGCGGTTGCGTAATCCTCCGGGCCTGTCATGCTTTGCGGCACAGAACGGGCGCCGGGGAACAGGTGCCGGAGACCATGTGGAAGGCGGCTGCGGATGGTGGAAACGGCGATGGCTCGGGACGTTGCACGGGGGAATGATGCTGCGGGCGCCGGCGGGGCGACCGGCACGCTCGAAGCAGCTCTTGTTCATGCCGGACGCCTCCTCGCCCGCCAGCCGTTGATTGCCCTTGCCCAGGCGCGCGAGATTTTGCGGGTCGTACCCGGCCATCCCCATGCACTGTTGATCGAAGGGCAGGCCTTGCGCCTGGCCGGGCGCCCGAACGAGGCCCGCGTGGTGCTTGAAGCATTGGTCAGGGATCAGCCGAGCGCGGCTGCCGCGTTCACCGAACTGGGCCTTGCGCTGATCGCGCTTGAGGGGGAGGCGGAGGACGCTTCGCTGCGCAGGCAGGCCATTGCCGCCTTGCGCCGCGCGGTCGCGCTCAAGCCCGATCTCGCTCATGCCTGGTATGCCCTTGCGGGCCAATTGCGCGCCGCCGGGGAAGCCGGGGAGGCTGCGCAAGCCGAAGTGCAGGGCATCGAGGCTGCTTCGCGCGACCCGCTCCTGCTGCGCGCGGCCATGGCCATGGGCGAGGGGCGTCTGGACGAGGCGCTCGCCATGTTGCGCCAGCGCCTTGGCGCGGCACCCGGCGATCCGGCGGCGCTGCGCCTGCTGGGCGAAGTGCTGTGGCGCAAGGGCGAAGTGCAGGAGGCACTCGATCCCCTGCGGGCCGCCGTGGCGCGGGCACCTGCCTTTGTCGCGGCGCGTGAATTGCTGGTGCGCGTGCTCGCACTCGGACCCGATGTGGGCGAGGCGCTCGACCATGCTGCGCGGCTGGTGACCGATGACCCGGATCATGGCGGCCATGCCATGCTCAAGGCCTCGCTCCTGGTGCGGATCGGCGATCAGGAGGGCGCGCGCGCGCTCTATCGCGGGATCATCGCCCAGGATTCGGGGCGTCCGCGCGTCTGGCTCAACCTCGGCCATGTCGAGAAGACGCTGGGCAATCAGGCTGCTGCGGTCGAGGCCTATCGACGGGCGGCGGCCCTCGATCCGGCGACCGGGGAGGCCTGGTGGAGCCTCGCCAACCTCAAGACGGTGCGGCTGGATGAAGCCGATATTGCGGCCATGCGTGCGGCACTTCCGCTCGATTGCGTGGGCGACGAGCGCGCGGACGACATCGCGCAGCTCCACTTCGCGCTGGGCAAGGCCCACGAGGACGCGGGGCAGGCCGAGCAGGCCTTTGCCCACTATGCACGCGGCAATGCGCTGCGCCGCGCCGGGCTCGATTATGATCCGGCGCGCACCGAACGTGCGGTGTCCGATCACGCCGGGCTGTTTACCGCGCCCTTCCTGCACACCCGCGCGGGGCAGGGCTGTGCGGCGCCCGACCCGATCTTTGTCGTCGGCCTTCCGCGCAGCGGTTCGACGCTGGTCGAGCAGATTCTCGCCAGCCATTCGCAGATCGAGGGCACGATGGAACTGCCCGATCTGATGCTGATCGCCGATCGCCTGAAAGGGCGGGTGGAAGACGGCGAATTTCCCGATTTCCCCACCGCGCTGGCCGCGCTGTCCCCGGCCGATTGCCGCCGTCTGGGCGAGGAATATATCGAGCGCACGCGGATCCACCGCAAGACAGACCGGCCCTTCTTCATCGACAAGATGCCCAACAACTGGCAGCATGTGGGCCTGATTGCGATGATCCTGCCGCAGGCAAAAGTGATCGACGCGCGGCGCCATCCGCTGGGCTGCTGTTTCTCGGGCTGGAAGCAGTATTTCGCGCGCGGGCAGGTGTTCAGCTATGACCTGAGCGAGATTGGCCGCTATTATGCCGCCTATGTCCGCCAGATGGCCGCGTTCGACCGCGCCGCGCCCGGACGGGTGCACCGCGTGATCTACGAGGACATGGTCGCCGATACGCCCGGACAGGTGCGCGCATTGCTCGACCATCTGGGTCTGCCCTTCGAGGAAGGGTGCCTGTCGTTCTGGGAAAACCGCCGCGCGGTGCGCACGGCCAGTTCGGAGCAGGTGCGCCGCCCGATCTACACCGATGCGGTCGACCACTGGAAGCTGTTCGACCGCTGGCTCGATCCGCTGCGCCACGCGCTCGGCCCGGTGCTGGAAAGCTATCCCGTTCCGCCCGAGGCCTGACAGGCTTCGGGCGGAACGGGCCGATACCGCGGGTCAGGCCGCGATCTTGAGCGTCACGTCGATATTGCCGCGCGTCGCGTTGCTGTAGGGGCAGGTCGCGTGGGCGCGGTCGACCAGATCCTGGGCCGCCGCCGGATCGACGCCGGGGAGGTGGATGGTCAGGATCACGGCCAGTCCGAAGCCGCCTTCATCGCGCGTGCCGATCGAGACCGCAGAATCAATCGCGACATCGGCGGGAACGCGCGGCAGCGCCTTGTCCTGCCCGGCGACGAACTTGAGTGCGCCGATGAAGCACGCGGCATAGCCTGCGGCAAACAGCTGTTCGGGATTGTTGCCCGCGCCATTGCCGCCCAGTTCGGGGGGCGTGGCCAGCGTGATCGCAAGGTCGCTGCCCGCGATAGTGGCGCGGCCGTCGCGGCCACCGGTGGCATGGGCATGGGCGGTGTAGAGGGGCTTGATGGTCATGGAACTATCCTTTCCTGCATTAATATCGATAACGATTAAATCGCATGCGATCTAATTGGAGCTGAGCAGGCCCGGAGTCAAGACCTTGCGATTGGATCGTGTGCGATTTATCTCGTGCGTCATGGACGAGACCCTTCCGACCCAAGCAGGAGAGCCCGCGATGCCGGCCTCTCCCACCGGCCCGATTCTGGCGGCCCATCTGGCCCAAACCGGCGAGCGGCTCGCGCCGGGCACGGCAGGGCGGCCTTTTTCCAACATGTTGTGCTTTTCGGTCTATGCGGCCCAGCTCGCGTTCAACCGCCTCTACAAGCAGATCCTGGCCCCGCACGGGCTGACCTATCTGCAATATCTGGTGCTGGTCGCGCTGGCCGAGGCGCAGGAACGCGGTGTCGACCGGACGGTGGGCGAACTGGGCGAGGCGCTGTTTCTCGAATCGAACACGCTGACCCCGCTGCTCAAGCGGATGGAAGCCGCCGGACTGGTCGCCCGTCGGCGCGATCCGCGCGACGAGCGGGTCGTGCGCGTAACCCTGGCCGAGGCGGGGGCAGGGCTGGTCCGGGCGGTCGATTGCGTGCCGCTCGATGTTCTGGCGGCCATCGACATGCCGGTCGAGGGACTGGTGAAGATGAAGGACGAACTGGACCGCCTGTCGGCCGAACTGCGCGAGGCGGGCGCCTGATACCACGAAAAAAAGGCCGCCCCCGGATGAGGACGGCCTTTCATGCCTGTGGTGTGCAGGCTGGGCGGGCTCAGGCGGGAATGCCGCTGATGGCCTTCACTTCCATGAAATCGCGCAGGCCATAGAGCCCGCCTTCGCGGCCATTGCCCGATTGCTTGTAGCCGCCGAACGGGGCGCCCGGCATGGGGCCCCAGCCATTGACCGCGACCATCCCGGCACGCAGCGCGGGCACGATTTTGGCTGCCTGCGCCGGATCGCCGGTGATGCAGGCCGAAAGGCCATAGGGGGTATCGTTGGCGATGGCGATGGCTTCATCAAGGGTATCGTAGGGAATGATCGTGGCGACAGGGCCGAAGATCTCTTCCTGGGCGATGCGCATCGCAGGGGTGACATCGGAAAACAGCGTGGGCGCGATGTAGTAGCCCCGGTTGACTTCGGCGGGCAGGTCCACGCCGCCGCATTCCAGGCGGGCGCCTTCGTCGATGGCCGACTGGATCAGGGCGCGGATCTTCTCGTGCTGGGCCTTGTTGACGACCGGGCCGAGGTGATCGCCTTCCTGAAGCGGATCGCCGACTTTGGCGGCGGTGTACATCGCCTTGACCACGGCGACGGCTTCGTCCTGCCGGGCGCGGGGCACGAGGATGCGGGTGGGCGAAATGCAGCTCTGGCCGGTGTTGACCAGCGGGCCCGAGGCCGTGGCGGGCAGTTGTGCGGCGAAATCGGCGTCGGGCAGGACGAGGTTGGGCGACTTGCCGCCCAGTTCCTGATGGACGCGCTTGACCGTGTCGGCAGCCGCCTTCGCCACGAGAATCCCGGCGCGGGTCGAGCCGGTGAAGCTCACCATGTCGATGCCCGGATGGCTGCTGATCGCGGTGCCCACGCCGGGGCCATCGCCCTGAACGAGGTTGAACACGCCCGCCGGAACGCCCGCATCGTGCATGATCTCGGCAAAGATCGCGGCATTGCCGGGGCATTCTTCCGAAGGCTTGAGGATCATCGTGTTGCCTGCGGCAATCGCCGGGGCGACCTTGAGCGCGATCTGGTTGAGCGGCCAGTTCCACGGGGTGATCAGGCCGATGACGCCGACCGGCTCGTGGGCGACCTGATAGGTGCCGTAATCCTCGACGAATTCGAATTTGGCCAGGGCCTTCATCGTGCCGATAAAGCCCCCGAGGCCGCCGCCCACTTGCGCGGTTCCGGCAAAGCTGACGGGCGCGCCCATTTCCTCGGCCATGGCGCGGGCCAGATCGGGAATGCGCTTCTTGTATTGGGCGACGATGGCTTCGAGCAGGGCGAGGCGTTCCTCGCGCGTGGTCTGGCTGAACGTGGCGAAGGCGCGGGTGGCAGCATCCACGGCGCGATCGACGTCGGCGCTCGTGCCCAGCGTGATGACCGCGCAGGCCTCTTCGGTGGCCGGGTTGATCACCTCGTGGCGGCGACCGCCCAGGCTATCGACCCATTGGCCGTCGATATAGTGTTGCAGGCTCTCGCGCATCGCGCTCACTCCGATTGGGAAAGTTAGGTTGGCTAACTTTTTATGGGCGGGGTGCGACAATGGCAAGACGGGTCGTGAAATGCAACGGATCGGCGGCAGGGGAGGGCACATGCCCTCTCCCTGCGGCTCGTTGAGGGGCGGCCAGTGGGGCTGGTTCGAGCGAATCAGACCACCCTGCGGCCGGTGAACAGTTGCACCAGTCCGACGATGAGGGCGAGGACCAGCAGGATGTGAATGAGCCCCGCCGTCACCTTGAACGCGAAAACGCCAAGTGCCCACAGGACAAGCAGAACAAGAGCGATAGTCAAGAGCATGAAAAATCTCCCCAGACAGGTTGCCCGCACCGGACAGAATGCCTCTGATGACGGGTTTACGCCGCAGCAAGAATGGTATGTGGCGCTTGTTGTGTCAGGAAAACTGTGGGGCCGCCGTGCGGTTCCCTGCCTTCGGATTGTTCGTGCCGAAGGTGCTGTGGAAGGTCATTTCTTGAACCGATATGGCAAATATCAGTTTGATAACCATTTCTTGGTAATCTCCCGTCACTCTCGGCCAGAAAAAGACGGTGGCATGGGCTGCCTGTCGGCCAGGAGAGTTCGTGTTGAGCGAAGAACAGCGCACGAGCTGGATCATCGGCGCCACTTTTGCGGCGCTGCTGGCGCTTTCGGCGGCGCTGCTGGCCGCATTCAGTCATTCGATCCACGTGGCCGATGCCTTTACCCGCAAGGAAGAGCAGGTCATGGTTTCGCGCTATCTGGAAGGCCGGATGCGCGGGCTGATCGTGGCCCAGACGGGGCTGTTGATCTGGGATGAAACCATGCGCCGGGCCGTGCTGGGGCGGGATCTGGCGTGGATGGACCGGGAACTGGGGAGCTTCCCCTGGACCAACCAGCGCGCGCAGGAATCGATGCTGGTTCATGCTGACGGAAAGCTGGTCCGGGCCTGGCGTTTCGGCCGGTTCGCGCCGGACTATAATTATGGCGCGCTGCGCTGGCAGGTCGAGGCGGTTCTGGCGGCGGCGCGCCGCAATCACCGTTTGACCGGAAAGCTCGGCCAGTTCCGGCAACTCGATGATACGCTCTGGCCGATGGCGTCGAGTGGGGCACCGCTCTCGCGCTGGGCGGGCACGATCATCTGGCGGGGCGGCTGCCCGTTCCTGATCACGGCGGCGGCCATCGTGCCTGACCAGACTTACGCGCTGCTGACCCGCGAGCCCGACTATTTCATCACCGTGCGAATGATCGATCGCACCATATTGCGCGGGGTGGGGGCAGACCTGTTGCTTCCCGATTTTCGCTTCGCAGCGGCCCTGCCGCGCAGCGGGACGGTCAACAGCATACCGGCCCACAGCGCCGATGGCACGCCGGTCGGCTTCTTCCTGTGGACCCCGCAATTGCCCGGCCCCTCCATCTGGCGGGGGACCGCGCCACTGCTGGTGGCCTATATCCTGTTGTTCCTGCTGGCGCTGGGGGGCGGAACGCTGATCGTCCGGCGGATGTGGCGCACCACGCGCGAACTTGTCGAGAGCGAGGCGCAGGCGCAGTATAACGCCCTCCACGATGCGTTGTCGGGGCTGGCCAATCGTCTCCATTTCGTCGAGCGCCTCAAGGCCGAACTGGCAGTTCTGGTCGAAGAGGGCGGGGAAGACGACGTTTTCGTGGCCTATATCGATCTCGATGCCTTCAAGACCGTCAACGACACGATGGGCCACCATGTCGGCGATGAACTGGTCAAGCAGGTGGCCCGGCGACTGAGCGGACGGCTGCCGGAAAGCGACCTGATTGCGCGGCTGGGCGGCGACGAATTCGTCGTGCTACGGCGGGCGAGCGGCGGGCAGGGAGCGGCCAATGCCCTGGGACGCCAGATCATCGGGCTCATGGCCGAGCCGTTCATCATCGCCGGGCACAGTCTGGGGGTGACCTGTTCGTGCGGGATCAGCTGGGGGCCTGCCCAGACCGACGATCCGGGGGAATTGCTGCGGCGGGCCGACATCGCGCTCTATCGGGCCAAGCAGGGCGGGCGGGCCCATTTCCGCAGCTATACGACCGGGATGGACGCCAGCGAACAGATGCAGCGCGAGCTGGAACTCGACTTGCGCCGCGCTCTGGCCGCCAATGAACTGGACGCCTGTTTCCAGCCCATCGTCGACCTCGCCACGCGGCGGATATCGGGCTTCGAGGCCTTGCTGCGCTGGCCGCATCCCCGGCGCGGGGCGATCAGTCCGGGGGTGTTCGTACCGATTGCCGAGCAGTCGGGCCTGATGGTGCCGCTGGGTACGTGGATGATGCGGCGGGTCTTCACCCAGTGTCGCGACTGGCCCGCTTGCGACATCTCGATCAACCTTTCGCCGTTGCAGATCATGGCCCAGGGCTTCGTCGAAACGATAGCCGGGCTGGTGGACGAGACCGGCATCGACCCGCATCGGGTGATCCTCGAAGTGACCGAAGGGGTCATGCTCGACCGCAGCGAGCATGTCGCGCATTTGCTGCGCACCTTGCAGAGCATGGGGTTCCGCATCGCGCTCGATGATTTCGGGATCGGCTATTCCTCGCTCAGCTATCTGCGTGCGTTCCAGTTCGACCGGATCAAGATCGACCGTTCGTTCGTCCAGAACATCGAGACCGATCGTGATGCCCAGTCGATCCTGAGCGCGATTGCCTCGCTGGGGCATATCCTGCGCATGAAAGTCGTGGCCGAGGGGGTGGAGACCGAGAGCCAGCGCCGTCTGGTGCATATGGCCGGGTGCGAGATGGTGCAGGGCCATCTGTTCTGGCCGGCCTTGCCTGCCCCGACCAGGCGCGCGCGCTGCTCGATCAGGACAGCGACGTGACCGTCATCAGCCGCCAGATTCGCCACGCGATGTGAACCCGCCGCCTTCCTTGGCGCGGGTGAAGCCGGGCTGTTTCAGGCCATCAAAACCACAAGAGAGCGCAAAAGGTGCAGACACAAAAAAGGCCGCCTGATGGAGGCGGCCCGTTCCGTTCGTGCATGCTCGCAAGCGGTAAAACCCGTTGAAAGGTCTCAGCCTTCCGCCTTGTCGGTGGCCAGATCAGCCGAGGCGGTTTCGGTGTGGGGATAGATGAAGCCGAAAGCGGGCGAGGGGCGCATGCCGAGCGAATGGGTCGGACCGTACCACACGCGCACTTCGCTCCAGTCGCCTTCGGGCGAGACGTCGACCGCCATGACGCCGCGTTCGACCATGCCGGGGCGCGACCAGTTGGCGTGGTCGAGCATCACATGGCGGGCATCGACCACCTTGCTGACCACGGCGACGTGGCCATAGGGCATCGCGTGCGAGGCGCGGAACGCCAGGACGGCGCCAGCCTTGGGCGCCTGACCGCGGGCATAGCTGCCTTCCGCATTGCCCCACCAGTCGCGCGCATTGCCCGAAAGCTGCACGTCCGAGACCTGGCGTGCATAAGTCACGCACTGAAGGCGGGCCTGGGCCACATCGGGCAGGGCGGCGATCGAGAGGAGGGCGAGCAGGGCGGCAAGGGCGGTGCGAAGCATGGCCCTACCTTAGGGATTGTGCCCGATTGTGGAACCGCCCGGTTCCACGCTTCACCGTGTGCGACAAACCGTTTGCCCCGCGACCGGGCGGTCTGTGGATAATTTGCCGTGATGCAGCATTGTCGCAGCAGCGCGTGCAGCATGGCGTACCGGGCCCCAAAGAAAAACGCCCGGACCGCAAGGGTCCGGGCGTCGTTTCCATGCCGCCTTGCAGCGCACCCACGCAAAGTGGGGACGCCGCCGGGCAGCTCCCGATCAGGAGCTGTAGTACATGTCGAATTCAACGGCCGAAGGCGTCGTTTCCCAACGGAACACTTCGGGCCACTTGAGTTCGATGTAGGCTTCGATCTGGTCCTTGGTGAACACGCCGCCATCGAGCAGGAAGTCGTGGTCAGCGGCCAGCGAGTCCAGCGCTTCACGGAGCGAACCGCACACGGTCGGCACCAGCGAGAGTTCGGCCGGGGGCAGATCGTAGAGGTTCTTGTCCATGGCTTCGCCCGGGTGGATCTTGTTCTTGATCCCGTCGAGGCCGGCCATGAGCAGGGCAGCGTAAGCGAGGTAGGGGTTGGCCATCGCGTCGGGGAAGCGGAATTCCACGCGCTTGGCCTTGGTGCCTGCACCATAGGGGATGCGGCACGAAGCCGAACGGTTGCGGGCCGAGTAGGCCAGCAGCACGGGGGCTTCATAGCCCGGCACCAGGCGCTTGTAGCTGTTGGTGGTCGGGTTGGTGAAGGCGTTCAGGGCCTTGGCGTGCTTGATCACACCGCCGATGAAGTACAGGCACATGTCCGACAGACCGGCATAGCCGTTGCCGGCGAACAGGGGCTTGCCTTCCGACCAGATCGACATGTGGGTGTGCATGCCCGAGCCGTTGTCCTTCATGATCGGCTTGGGCATGAAGGTTGCGGTCTTGCCATAGGCCTGCGCGACCTGCTGCACGACGTACTTGTAGATCTGCATGCGGTCGGCCGTCTGCACCAGGGTGCCGAAGGTCAGGCCCAGTTCGTGCTGCGCGGCGGCCACTTCGTGGTGGTGCTTGTCGCAGGGCAGGCCCATTTCGAGCATGGTCGAAACCATTTCGCCGCGGATGTCGACGCAGCTGTCGACCGGAGCGACGGGGAAGTAGCCACCCTTGACGCGCGGACGGTGCGCCAGGTTGCCGGCTTCGTATTCCTTGTTCGAGTTGGTCGGCAGCTCGATGTCGTCGATCTTGAAGCCGTTGCCATCGTAGCCGTCATAGAACTTGACGTCGTCGAACAGGAAGAATTCCGCTTCCGGGCCGACGTAGATGGTGTCGCCGATGCCGGTCGACTTGAGGAAGGCTTCGGCGCGCTTGGCGGTCGAGCGCGGGTCGCGGGCGTAGAGTTCGCCGGTCGAGGGCTCGACGATGTCGCAGTTGATGATCAGCATCGGGGTCGCCGAGAACGGATCGACATAGACCGAGTCGAGGTCGGGCTTGAGGATCATGTCCGACTCGTTGATGGCCTTCCAGCCTTCGATCGACGAACCGTCGAACATCAGGCCGTCTTCCAGCTCGTCTTCGCCCAGGACCGACGACACCATGGTGAGGTGCTGCCACTTGCCCTTGGGGTCGGTGAAGCGGAGATCAACCCACTCGATTTCCTCTTCCTTGATACGGGCGAGGATGTCCTTTGCACTTGCCATCGCTGGTCCTTACTGTTGTTCCGGAATATCTGTCCGGGCTTTCAGGGGTGGTATGGAATTGGAGGCCGCCCGTCCCAAGGCCACCCCCGCTTGTATGCCGCATGCCGGGCATGCCCTTGCGCAGGCAGGGCCCGGTCATGCGGCCTGAACTGGTTCAGATCGCGTCGTTGTCGCGTTCGCCGGTGCGGATGCGCAGGGCGCTTTCGATGGGGATCACGAAGATCTTGCCATCGCCGATGCGGCCGGTCTGCGCGGCGGCGGCCACGGCTTCGACCACGCGGTCGACGAGGGCGTCGCCCACGACGACCTCAAGCTTCACCTTGGGCAGGAAGTCGACGACATATTCGGCGCCGCGATAGAGTTCGGTGTGGCCTTTCTGGCGGCCGAAACCCTTGGCTTCGGTGACGGTGATGCCCGAGACGCCGATTTCGTGCAGCGCTTCCTTCACTTCGTCGAGCTTGAAAGGTTTGATGATCGCTTCGATCTTCTTCACCGGCTTTAGACCCCTGCACTTGATGCCGCGCCGTGCCTTGCGAAGGAGGCGACGGGCTTCCCTGTGTCACCGGGTGCGATCCTGATCTGAATCGCACCACTGTTCAATCCATTGCCCTAGGCCATCGCAGGCTCGGACGAAAGACCGAAATGCATGCCCCAAGAAAGATTGCAACCCAACAACGAATAAAATCATGCAGGTTGTTGCGTCGGGGTGATGGAATAATGCTCAAATATAAGGCAGGGCTGCCTATATTTTAAGCATTCCCGACGCAAAAGCCTGTTCGGGGCCTGTACGGGGGCAGGTCAGACCGCGTAGGGCGGCTTGTGGAGGCCCTTGGGGCTGGTCGTGAAGATTTCGCAGCCGTCTTCGGTGATGCCGATCGAATGCTCGAACTGGGCCGAGAGCGAGCGGTCGCGGGTGACTGCCGTCCAGCCATCGTCGAGGATCTTCACCGCCGGCTTGCCCAGGTTGATCATCGGCTCGATCGTGAAGAACATGCCGGGGCGCAGTTCGGGGCCGGTGCCCGCACGGCCGGCGTGGATCACCTCGGGCGCATCGTGGAACAGGCGGCCCAGGCCATGGCCGCAGAAATCGCGCACCACGCCATAGCGCTGGCGTTCGGCATGGGCCTGGATCGCCGCGCCGATGTCGCCCAGCCGCGCGCCGGGGCGGGCCTGCTCGATGCCGATCATCAGGCATTCATAGGTCACGTCGACGAGGCGGCGGGCCTTGAGCGGAACATCGCCGACCAGATACATGCGGCTGGAATCGCCGTGCCAGCCATCGAGCAGCGGAGTCACGTCGATATTGACGATATCGCCGTCCTTGAAGGTCTTTTCCGATGGGATGCCGTGGCACACGACATGGTTGATCGAGATGCAGCACGAATGGGCATAGCCGCGATAGCCGAGCGTGGCGGGCACCGCCCCGGCGTCGAGCGTCATCTGGCGCACGACATCGTCGATGGCGGCGGTCGTTACGCCGGGCTGTACCAGCGGGGCCAGCGCGTCGAGGATCTCGGCGGCGAGGCACCCGGCCTTGCGCATGCCCGCAAAGCCTGCGGGGCCATGAAGCTTGATCGTCCCGTCGCGCAGGACGGTCTCGGTGTCGTCAACGGTCACATAGTCGGTCATGGACCCCAGATAGCGTGCTTGCGCGCCGATTGCGAGGATCACCCGCCCGATTTGCGTATCGGCGTGAAGGAATTGCGCCATTGCGGCTTCACGCTGGCCAGCAGCGCGGGGGTGACGGGCAGGGCGATTTCATAAGTGCCCTCGGCATAAGGGCCGGCTTCGTAGGGCGCGATCAGCACGACGAGGTGGTTGAAACCGGCGCTGCTGTCGGCGCGCAGCGCGAGGGTCTGGGCGAGCGGATCGGGGCAGGTGTCAAATTCGCTCATGTCCATCGAAGGTTGCGAGAGCGAGGCCTGCCCTCCGCGCTTGTGGGCGCGCTGGGCCTGGAGCTCGGCGCAGAACGGCGTGTGGATCGCGGTGGCGAGCGCGGCGGGCGTGGTGAACAGGTCGATCGTCTTGCGACGCTGCCCGGCGGCCTTGTCCCACAGCGTGGCGGCATAGGCATAGTTGGGGTGGGCGCCGCCGCTGTCGATGCCGATCAGGGCGGTCAGGCTCAGCCAGCCGGGCGTGTCGGCCAGGACCTGCCATTCCTGCCACCGGCCCAGCGGGTGGAACGGATATTCCCCGCGCGCGGCATCGGCCTTGGCGCTGGCGGATTCGGCGACGAGATGGCGGCGTGCGGTCGCTTCGTCGGCGGCGAGCCAGGCGCGCAAGGGCGGCACGGCGTCGGGCGCGGCGGGCCAGCCATATTCGAACGAATAGGTGTCGGTGTCGATCTTGGTCGCGTGGGCGAGCGGGGTTTTGGATGTGCTTTCCGGGGAGGGGGGGGGCGGGCTGGCGGTGGCCGTTGGCGCTTCCGTGCCGGGGGCCGCCCCGGTGGAGGCGGGGGTGGAGGGAGAGGCCGGGGGGGCGGACGGCGCATGGGGCGAGCAGGCGGCCAGAAACAGGGGGGCCAGAATCAGGGCCGGAATCAGGGACGGCAGAACCGAAATCGACGGCAATCGGGCAATTCGTGCCATGACGGGCAAAATCCTCTCGCTCTTGGCGCCATGCTGCGGCAAGGTCGTGCGCACGATGACCGATACCAACGCGTTGATCCAGCCCGATCGCGACCAGCAGGCGATCCCCCTCCACATCGTCGACAAGGCCTGTCTGCCGCAATGGCTGGACGGGCACGACAAGGGCGTCCGCGCGATGCTCGCGGCGCAGAAGTTCGAGGGCGGGGCGGGCGAGGTCGCCTTTCTGCCCTATCACGAAGGCTGGGACGAGGAATGGCAGGCGGTGGTTGGCGTGGCCGACCGGACGCAGCTTTCGACATGGTGTCTGGCACGGGCCGCCCAGACTTTGCCCGGCGGCACCTATCGCCCGGTTGGCCTCGGGGAGGGCTGCGTCCCGGCCTTTTACGGCTGGATGAGCGCGCAGTATCGCTTTGACCGCTACCGCACCGCGCCTGCCCGCGAGGAAGCCCCGCGCGTGCTGCTCACCCATCACGTCGATGCCCTGCCGCTGGCGCTGGCCGAGGCGGCGGCGGTTGCCATGGTGCGCGATCTCGTCAACACGCCTGCCGAAGACATGGGCCCCGCCGCGCTCGAGGCCGAGGCCCGCGCGCTGGCCAAGGCCCATCAGGCCACGCTCCATGTCCACAGTGGCGAGGCGCTCGAACGCGAGTTTCCGATGGTTCATGCCGTGGGGCGGGCCGCTGCGCGATCCCATGCGCCGCGCCTGATCGAACTGGAATGGGGCGACCCGGCCCATCCGCGTCTGGCGGTGGTGGGCAAGGGGGTCTGCTTCGATTCGGGCGGGCTCGACATCAAGCCGGCCTCGGGCATGGCGCTGATGAAGAAGGACATGGGCGGGGCGGCCCATGCCCTCGCGCTGGCTGGGCTCATCATGGGGCAGGGCCTGCCCGTGCGGCTGCACCTGCTGATCCCGGCGGTCGAGAACGCGGTTTCGGGCAATGCCTTCCGCCCCGGCGACATCCTGCGTTCGCGGCAAGGGTTGAGCGTGGAAGTAACCAATACCGACGCGGAAGGGCGCCTCGTGCTGGGCGACGCGCTGAGCCGGGCGAGCGAGGAGAATCCGGCGCTGGTGATCGATTTCGCCACGCTGACGGGCGCGGCGCGCGTGGCGCTCGGCCCCGATCTGCCCGCGATGTTCGCGCGCGAGGATGCGACCGCGCAGGCCGTGCTCGATGCCGGGCTTGCCTGTGCCGATCCGTGCTGGCGCCTGCCGCTCCACGATGGCTATCGCGAATGGCTCAAGTCCGACGTGGCCGATCTGCAAAATTCGCCCAGCAACGGCTTTGCCGGATCGAGCGTGGCCGCGCTGTTTCTCGACCGCTTTGTCGGCGCGGGGATCGACTGGCTCCATTTCGACACTTTCGCCTGGCGCCCGGTGGCGATGCCGGGGCGTCCGAAGGGGGGCGAGGCGCTGGGCTTGCGGGCGGCATGGGGGCTTGTTTCGGCGCGTTTTGGGGCAAGCTGAGCGGGCGAAATACGCGCAAACCTTGAATCGCGGGGGAAGGACGGCTAAGCGCGCGCCTTTGCGATTTTCGGGAAACCCGCTCTTGTCCGCCCAATCCGATTCTGTCCTTGTCGTGTCTCCGGCTTTTGCGCCCGAAGGCGAACTTGCCCTGTCTGGTCCTTCGGTCAAGATCGATGCGCTGCACCTGCCGGTGCGGGGTGATCTGGCCCATGTGCGTCTGGCAGGCCGCGTCTTCGTGCCGCACTATGCCGTGCCGATGGAGCACCGGGTCAAGGCGGCGACTGCCTTGCGCAAGGCGGGCCGCGCCGATGGCGAGGTTCTGGCCGATCTGCCGGGCGGCGCGCTGTTTGCCGTGCTCGACATCGCGGGGGCCTGGGCCTGGGGCCAGTTGGGCGCGGCGGACGAGGATGGCGGTCTGGTCGGGTATGTCGCGCTCGATGCGCTCGAGCCGGTCGGGCTGGAGAAGGCGGCATGAGCACGCGGGTCTTCATCGATGGCGCGGTCGGGACGACCGGGCTTGAAATCGCCGAGCGGCTGGCCGGTCGCGGCGAGTTTTCGCTGATCACCCTCGAGGAGGCCCGCCGCAAGGACGATGGCGCCCGTGCCGAGGCGATCAATGCCGCCGACGTGGTGATCCTGTGCCTGCCCGACGCCGCCGCGCGCGCCGCCGTGGCGATGATCGCCAACGACACGACCCGCGTGATCGACGCCTCGACCGCGCACCGCGTCGCGCCGGGCTGGACCTATGGCTTCCCCGAGGTGATCGGGCACGAGACGGTGGCCAATGCCCGCTTCGTGGCCAATCCCGGCTGCTATCCGACCGGCTTCATCGCGCTGGTCGCCCCCCTCGTGCGCGCGGGGCTGCTGCCGGCGGACTGGCCCTATGTGGTCCATGCGGTGTCGGGCTATTCGGGCGGCGGCAAGGCGCTGATCGCGCGCTTTGAAGACGATACCGACATTGCCTGGCGCGGCTATGGCCTGGCCTTTGGCCACAAGCATGTGCCCGAGATGAAGGCCTATGCGGGGCTTTCCGTGGCGCCGCTGTTCAGCCCGGCGGTCGTGCCTGCGCTGCGCGGGATGGTTGTCGAGGTGCCGCTTTCGCTCGAAGCCCTGCCCGGTGTGGGCATTGGCAAGGGCGAGGCGCTCTACGATGCGCTGGCCGCCTCCTATGCGGGCAGCCCGATCGTCAGCGTGAGCCTGGGCGCTCCGGCGGAAGGCGAGATCCTGATGCGCCGCAGCACGGGCAGCTGGGATGGCCTCGCGCTCAGCGTGATCCCGAGCGCGGACGGCACGCAGGCGCGCCTCGTCGCGCGGCTCGACAATCTGGGCAAGGGCGCGAGCGGGGCTGCCGTGCAGTCGCTCAACCTCATGGCCGGGCTTCCCGAGACGGCGGGGCTTTCGCTCTGACCGGCTGAAGGGCCTCACAGGCAACAAAAAACGCGCCGGGTGCAAAACCCGGCGCGTTTTTTTGTGCCCGTCCGGGCCCGAAAGATCAGTCTTCGGGCGCGATCGTGACCTTCATGCCATCGATGACCGGGACCTGGCAGGCCAGGCGCGAGGCGTCGGTGCGGTTGTCCGAGCTGTCGAGCAGGTCGTTTTCGTCGGCGCTCATTTCGGGCAGCCCGCTGACCGAGGTGGGGTCGATATAGACGTGGCAGGTCGCGCACGAGCAGCAGCCGCCGCACAGCGCCAGAAGTTCGTCGAAGCCGTTATCGCGAATGGCTTCCATCACGGTCAGGCCGGTGTCGGCCTCGATGGACTTTTCGGCACCTGCACGATCGACGACAACAAGGCTCGGCATTTTGGAAACTCCTCATGGGGGCAGGATTGGTAGTCTCTATTCGCCCGACCGTCCGGCTGCTAATGCCCGCGCCAAGTGTTGGCAAGTGCGAAGGGAAGCGGGACGGCCATGGGACTTTCGGTTGCGGCGATCCGGGCCGGGCTCGACCATGTGGCGGGCCTCAGCCCCCGGATTGCGGGCGCTTTGGCGCAAGTGGGCTATCCCGAACCGCGCGTGCGGGCGACCGGTTATCGCACGCTGCTGCGCACCATCGTGGGCCAGCAGGTGAGCGTGGCCGCCGCCGCTTCGGTCTGGGCGCGGATGGAGGCGCTGCTGGGCGAGGACATCCTGCCCGAGGTGCTGCTCGCGGCTGATGCAGAAGCCCTGCGCGGTTGCGGCCTGTCGCGCCAGAAGCAGGGCTATGCCCGCTCGCTGTGCGAACTGGTCGCTTCGGGCGGGCTCGATCTGGCCGCGCTGCCGGCTGATGACGAGGAGGCGATCGCGCGGCTCGTCCAGATCAAGGGCATCGGGCGCTGGTCGGCGGAAATCTACCTGCTCTTTGCCGAAGGGCGCCCCGACATCTGGCCCGCCGGAGACCTGGCCGTGCAAGTGGGCATGGGCAAGATCCTGGGCCTGCCCGAACGCCCGAGCGAGCGCGAAACCCGCGCGATGGCCGAAGACTGGCGCCCGCATCGCGGTGCGCTCGCGTTGTTTACGTGGCATTGTTATGCCAATCCGGCGCTCTGATGGTCCAGTCATCTGATGGCCCGCTCATGATGCGCGCGCGCGCGATCTTCATCACCGGGGCGGCCTCGGGCATCGGGCGGGCGATCGCCTGCCACTTTGCCGCGCACGGGTGGTTCGTCGGGCTGGCCGACATTGATGAGGCAGGCATGGCGCAGACGGGGGCGATGCTCGGGCTGGCCCGCTGGTCGGCACACCGGCTCGACGTGCGCGATGCGCAAGGCTGGGATGCGGCGCTGGTGGCCTGTGCGGCGCAGGCGGGCGGTTCGCTCGATGTGGTCGCCAACAATGCCGGGGTGCCGCTGGGGGGCGATCTGGCCGATTGCAGCCCGGAGGAGATCGAGCGCATCGTTGCCATCAACCTGACCGGGGCCATTCTGGGCGCGCGGGCGGCCCATCGCTGGCTGGCGCAGGCGGGGGGAGGGGGCGGAACGCGTCCCTGCCTGCTCAACACCGCGAGCGCGGCGGCGCTCTATGGCACGCCGGGCACGTCGGTCTATGCGGCGACCAAGGCCGCCTTGCGCGCGCTGACCGAGGCGCTCGACGCCGAATGGGCCGCCGATGGGCCCGGCGGGCGCGGCATTGCCGTGCGCAGCCTGATGCCCGGTTTCATCGAGACCCCGCTGCTCGGGCATAGTCTGCATGAAGGCTCGGGCCACACGATCCGCGACGTGATCACCCGCGCCGGGCTGGAAATTACGCCGGTCGAGGTCGTGGCGCAGGCCGCGTGGCGCGCGGTCCACGGGGCACGGCTTCATGTGACCGTCGGGCCGACCGCGCGGGCGCTGGCTCTGGCCGCGCGCTGGGTGCCGGGGCTGGTGCGCAGGCGGGTGCGGCGCCGGGGCGAAACGGGGCGAGGCGAGGCGGCGCGGGATTGACCTTTGGGCTTGCTTGGCAGGGATGGGGCTTTGGCATAAGGCCGGTCTCATGGAACCGGTTTGTCTTGCCGCTCATGATCTTGCCTGCCGGCGCGGGGATCGCATCCTGTTTCGCGGGGTCTCGCTGCGGGTCGAGGCGGGCGGCGCGCTCCATCTGGCCGGGCCCAACGGTATCGGCAAGTCGAGCCTGATCCGCATTCTGGCCGGGCTCATGCGGCCTTATGCCGGGCATGTGACACGGCAGGGCGGGGTGGCGCTGATCGACGAGCGACTGGCGCTCGACGGGCACCAGCCGCTGGGCCGCGCGCTCGGTTTCTGGCGGGCGATCGACGGCACCCTGGCCGGTCAAGGCGATCCGTTCGGTCTGGAAGACCTGTTCGACGTGCCGGTGCGCTATCTCTCGACCGGGCAGAAGAAGCGCGCGGGGCTCGCCCGGCTGGCGGCCTCGGGCGCGCCGGTCTGGCTGCTCGACGAGCCGCTCAACGGCCTCGACACCGGCTGGGCCCTGCGCGCGCAGGAGGCCATCGAGGCTCACCGCGCGGGGGGCGGTCTGGTGGTCATCGCCTCGCACCAGCCGCTCGGACTGGCGGGGATCAGGACGCTGGTCATGGCCGATCATGTTCCGCCTCCGCACGAAGATGAAGAAGAAGAGGAAGACGCGGCATGATCGCGCGGCTCTGGCCGATTTTCCGGCGTGATCTGGTCCTGCTCGTGCGCGGGGCGCAGGGGCGCGGCGGGGCGGCGCTGCCCTTGCTGTTCTTTCTGGCCGTGGCGATGCTCTATCCGTTCGCGGTGGGCCCCGACGCGCGCTTGCTGGCGCGCACCGGGGCCGGGGTGATCTGGGTGGCCGCGCTGCTGGCCGCGATCCTGCCGCTCGACCGGCTGGTCGAACCCGATGTCGAGGCCGGGCTGTTCGACCAGTGGGCCTTGCGCGGCCTGTCGGAGGAAGCGCTGCTGCTCGTGCGGATATTGGCCCACTGGATCAGCTTTGGCGTGCCCCTGATGCTGGCCGCGCCGATTTCGGCGGGGCTGCTCTCGCTCGATGGCGGGCAACTGGCGATGGTCGAACTGGGGCTGCTGCTCGGCACGCCGGGGCTGGCGGCCATCGGGGTGACAATTGCGGCGCTGACGGCAGGTCTGCGCGCGGGGGCGGCGCTGGGCGGGCTGCTGGCCATTCCGCTGGCCGTGCCGCTGCTGATCTTCGGGGCCGGTTCGCTCCAGCCGGGGGGCGAGGGCGGGCTGGGCCTGCTGGCGGCATGCAGCCTCGTGGCCGTGGCGCTGGCGCCCTTTGCGGGCGGGGCGGCGCTGCGCGCGGGCCGCGAATAGCTTTAGCACCCCCAAGCGCAAGTAGGTTGCCGTTCGCGCCAAGGGGCCTTAACGCAAGCGTCATGACGGTTTCCGCGATCACGCCCGACAGCCTTTCCCTCATCGGCAATACCCCGCTCGTGCGCCTCAAGGGGCCCAGCGAGGCGGCGGGTGCCGACATCTTCGGCAAGTGCGAATTTGCCAATCCCGGCGCCTCGGTCAAGGACCGCGCGGCGCTGTGGATCGTGCGCGATGCCGAGGAACGCGGCGCGCTTCAGCCGGGCGGGACCATCGTCGAGGGAACCGCCGGGAACACCGGGATCGGTCTGGCGCTGGTCGCCAATGCGCTGGGCTACAAGAGCGTGATCGTCATGCCCGAGACCCAGTCGCGCGAGAAGATGGACACGCTGCGCGCGCTGCGCGCCGAACTCGTGCTCGTGCCGGCCGCGCCGTTTTCGAACCCCAACCACTTCGTCCACACCTCGCGCCGGATTGCCGAGGAAACGCCCGGCGCGGTCTGGGCCAACCAGTTCGACAACATCGCCAATCGCCGCGCCCATATCGAGAGCACGGCCCCCGAAATCTGGGCCCAGATGGAAGGCCGGATCGACGGCTTCATCTGTGCGGCGGGCACCGGCGGCACGATTGCGGGCACGGGCATGGGCCTCAAGGCCTTTGACGAAAAGATCACCGTGGGCCTTGCCGATCCGCACGGCGCGGCGCTCTACAACTATTACGCCCATGGCGAACTCAAGGCCGAGGGTTCCTCGGTCGCCGAAGGCATCGGGCAGGGCAGGATCACCGCCAACCTCGAAGGCGCGCCGATCGACACGCCGTTCCGCATCTCCGATCAGGAAGGCCTCTACTGGGTCGAGCGCCTGCTTGCCGAGGAAGGTCTGTGCCTGGGCCTGTCGAGCGGGATCAACGTGGCAGGCGCGGTGGCGCTGGCCAAGGCGCTCGGGCCGGGATCGCGGGTCGCCACGATCCTGTGCGACACGGGCTTCCGCTATCTCTCCTCGCTTTACAATCCGGCCTGGCTCAAGGCCAAGGGGCTCCCGGTGTTCCCCTGGCTTGAGCAATAAGCGCAATCGACTATAGTCGCGCGATGGCGCTTCTGGGTTTTCAACGTGATCGCAATCGTGGTGGCAAGGGCCCTGCGCTGCGCGGGCAGGGGGTAACCCCGGTGGAGCCCGTGCACCATGTGCGCCCTTCCTCGCGCGAGATGCGCGCCCAGGCGGTCCACCGCCTTCAGGTTGGCCTGTTCGGGCTGGGCGCCATCCTCCTGCTGATCAGCCTTGCCAACGTGATCATGGAGCGCGCGGAGCTGATCTCGCGCGCCGCGGCGCTCGACCCCACGGCCGAAGCCAGCGCCACCACGGAAACCGCCAACGACCCGCTGGTCGACATGGGGGTCGCGCCCGAACTGCCGGTCGGTGGCGGTTCGGCCCAGCAGCAGCAGCAGCCGCAGCCGCAGCAACCTTCCCAGCAGCAATAAAGGGCCTGCGTCCGCGCGCCTGCCGTCACCGGTTGGAGTCGGGGCGGCCTGTCTTCGCGCGACCATTGCTGTGCCAGATTGGCACAGCAGCGATTCTTATCGCGAATCATCCCGACAGGGCCGACCGACGCGGGAATGGGGCGGCGGTGAAACGGGGTGGTTCGGGCCATTTGCGGGAAAATACGGGATCAACCGGATCGGATGCGTCTCTGATTCGGGAAATGGCGGAAAACTGCGGGTTTCAGGCTGGAACAATGTATGAACGGTGCTAGGGGCAGGGTCTGCGAAATATGAAAAATGGCAAAAGAATCAGGTTATGACCGCATCTTCCCGCAATTTCCCCTTTCCGCCCTGGTACTCCCGCGATAGATTGTTCGCATAGGGACAAGCTTGTCATGTCGCATCCGCGGGGGATGGCACGGTTGGTGTGTGCGCCAATCGCGACGGGAAGCTGTTGTCCGGCGGGCAAGGTGGTGACGGGACGTGGCGGGAGCACCGTCAAACTACTGGGGGCAGGGCTTTTCGCCGCGAGGCGAGAAGAACCGTTTCGTTCTGCCTGCCGATTTCCGCGCCACCGTGAAGGATGCCTCGCAGGGACAGCGCCTGCTCTGCCTTGACCGCCACCACAAGTTCCCCTGCCTCACCGGCTTCGGGCTCTCCCGCGTCGAAACCTTTCCTGCCCGCATCGCCCGCGAAGAGGAAATGGCCTTCAAGCGTGGCGAGGATTTCGACCCCGATACCCGTGCCGCCCAGCTTTATGGTTTCCTGCGTGCCAGTTTTGACGAATCCGGACGTTTCATCCTTCCCGACCATCTGGCCGAGCAGGCGCGCGTGAGCGACGCCCTCTATTTCCACGGCGGCGGTGAATTTTTCACGATCTGGTCGCCTGAAGTCCTGTTCGAAATGGACAGCGGCTGGGACAGCGCCAAGGCGACCTGTCGCGCGCTGCTGGCCGAAGCAGCCCAGAAGGGGAAGCGCAAGTGACCGCCGCTGACACGTCAGCCCCGCACATTCCCGTCCTCCTCGACGAGGTGATGGAGGCGCTCGCCCCTGGGCCCGGCGACGTGATCGTCGATGGCACCTTTGGTGCGGGCGGCTATACCCGGCGCATCCTGTCGACCGGCGCGCGCGTCCATGCCTTCGATCGCGATCCCGACGCGATTGCCGCGGGCCGCCTCTGGCCCGAGACGCAAAAGAGCGATCCGGGGAGCGAGCCGGTGCTGGTGCTCCATCCGCGCCGGTTTTCCGAAATGGCGGCGGCGATGGCGCAGGCGGGCGTCGACAAGGTGCAGGGCGTGGTGCTCGATATCGGGGTCAGCTCGATGCAGCTCGACCAGCGCGAGCGCGGCTTTGCCTTTTCCAGCGACGGCCCGCTCGACATGCGGATGTCGCAGGACGGCATGAGCGCGGCCGATTTCCTCAACGAGGCCGACGAGGCCGAAATCGCCGACGTGCTCTATCTCTATGGCGAGGAGCGCCAGTCGCGCCGGATCGCGCGGGCCATCGTGGCGGCCCGTCCGCTGACCACCACCGGCCAGTTTGCCGCCGTGGTGCGCAAGGCGCTCGGCTATCGGCCCGGCGCGCCCAAAGACCCGGCGACGCGCTCGTTCCAGGCCGTGCGCATCCATGTGAACGGCGAGCTGGACGAGCTGCGCACCGCGCTCGAAGCCGCCGAAGGCCTGCTGGCACCGGGCGGGCGCCTCGTCGTGGTCAGCTTCCACAGTCTGGAAGACCGCATCGTCAAGCAGTTCCTGCGCGAAGCAGCCGGCGCGACGCCTGCCGGTTCGCGCCACCTTCCGCCACAGGCTGCGGCTTTTGCGGCAGTTTTCGACAAGCCTTCGGGGGCGATCCGTCCGGGGGCAGAGGAGGAGGCGCGCAACCCGCGTGCCCGCTCCGCCACCTTGCGCTGGGCGCGGCGAAGTGCCGCCCCCGCGCGCGTGCCTGCCGGGAGAGTGTCGGCATGATCCTGTCTGCCCAGCGCCTGCGTTCGATCGGTTGGCTTGCCCTGCTCGCGGTATGCGGGGCGGCGGTCATGGTGCTTTCGTTCCGGGTCAATGCCTTGCGCAGCCAGGTTCACCGCGCCGAGGGGCAGATCGTCGCGCTCAAGCAGCAGAAGATGTATCTTGAGACCGAGTTCGAGACGCGCGCCAACCAGCAGCAGCTCAAGGCCTGGAACGACCTCGAATTCGGCTATGTCGCGCCCACGGCGGGCCAGTATCTCGAAAACGAGCGCCAGTTGGCCGCGCTCAGCAAGCCTGCCGATCCCGGTGCCCCCGCGCCGATCCGGGTGGCGAGCGTGGATGACACGGTGATCGCTCCGGCGGCTTTTCCCGAACTGTCTGGCAGCACGCAGGCCAAGGGGCTGGCCCGGGCCGAAAACGGCGCTGTGCGCAAGCTGGCCGAAACCCACGAGGCCGAGCCGGTCTCGCATGGCGCGGATGCCAGGGATGCAGACCTCGGGCCGGGCCGCCCGCGTGCGCTCGACCATGCGCAGGAAACGGCGACCCTTGCCGAAAAGCTGGGCACGATTCGCCCTGCGTCAGCGCGCAAGGATGAGGCGCGCGCGTCTGAAAAGACCGCTGCGAAAAAGGCGCATCCGGCCTCCCGCGACGAAAAGGGCGAAAAGCGCGCCCATTCGGCCCCGGCCCATGCGGCAACGGTGGAGAAGGCCCACCCCAAGCCTTCCCGCGAATCCGCCCGCCCGACTAAGGGCGAAAAGAAGGACGCCCGCTCGGGCGGCGAGCACAAGTCGGCCCGCAAGGCAGGAGTGAAAACGAACCGGTGAACCAGCTGAGCGCCTCGGCTGTCATTGCCTCTGGCCGTGGCCAGTTGGCCACCGTGCGCCAGCGTTCGCTGGTGACGGCCAAGAAGCGCGTGCTGCTGGTGGCCGTGGGGTTCGTGTTCCTGACGCTGACCGCGCTGGTCCGCATCGCCCAGCTCGGGCTGTTCGAGCAGGCGCCTGATCGCGGCTCGCTGGCCGATGCGCTGCTGCCCCCGCGCGGCGAGATCACCGACCGCAATGGCGTGGCGCTGGCCCGCGCGTTCCCGTCCTATTCGCTGTGGTTCAATCCCAAGGCGCTGGGCGCGGCGGGCTCGCCGCTGGTCAAGACGCCCGAGGAAGTGGCCCATGCGCTCGTCCAGATTTTCCCCGACGCCGATTACAAGGATCTGGTCGCGCGGTTGAAGTCGGGCCGGGGCAGCTACTTGCGCAAGCGCGTCCTGCCCGAGGAAGCCAACCGAGTCTTCGCGCTGGGCGAGCCCGCGCTCGAATTCCCGCGCGAGAACCAGCGCTATTATCCGCAAGGCTCGCTTGCGGCCAATGTGCTGGGCTATGTCGACGAAGAGGGCAAGGGCCATGTCGGCATGGAGCAGGTGCTCGAACCGCGCCTGCTCGACCCGGCGCGGCGCGGCGAACCGGTGGAACTCTCGATCGACGCGCGCGCGCAAGGGGCGCTCGAAGACGAACTGGCGCGCGGCATGGCCGAGACCGAGGCCAAGGGCGCGGCAGGGATCGTGCTCGATGTCGATTCGGGCGAGGTCATCGCCATGGCTTCGCTCCCGTCCTTCAATCCCAACCGTTCCGACCGCGCATTCAACGATCTGGTGTTCAACCGCGTGTCGAACCAGGTCTACGAGCTGGGCTCGGCCTTCAAGCCGATCACCATCGCCTCGGCCATCGACGCGGGCGTGGTGACCGACCTGTCGGTGCGCTATCCGGCCACCCCGCTCCATATCGCGGGGCGCACGATCCACGACAGCCACGCGTTCGGGGCCTCGCTCAACGTGCCCGAGGCGCTGATCCATTCGTCCAACATCGTGACCGCGCAAGTGGCCGACAAGCTGGGTGGCCCGGCCCTGCGGCGCACGATGATCGCGCTGGGGATGAACCGGCGCCCGACCATCGAGCTGCCCGCGCGCGGCTTCCCGATCTTCCCGCGCGGCGAGAACAAGGCAGGCGACTGGAGCCGGATCACCACGATGACGGTCAGCTATGGCCACGGCATCGCGGTCACCCCGCTCCATCTGGCCTGTGCCTATGCCGCGCTCGTCAATGGCGGGATCTGGCGTCCGGCCACGCTGTTCAAGCTCGATCCCTCGCGCATTCCCGAGGGCGTGCGCGTGTTCAAGGCCTCGACCAGCGCGCGCCTGCGCCAGCTTTTGCGCATGATCGTGGTCGACGGGACGGGCCGCAAGGCCGATGCGCCCGGCTTCCGTGTCGGCGGCAAGACCGGCTCGGCGGAAAAGTCGGCGGCGGGCGGCTATCGCAAGACCTCGCTGGTGGCGACTTTTGCCGCTGCCTTCCCGATGGACAAGCCGCGCTACGTGGTCATCGCCATGCTCGACGAACCCCATGGCACGGCGGCCACGTCGGGCCAGCGCACGGCGGGCTGGAACGCGGCGCCCATCGTGGGCCGCGTGGTGCCGCGCATCGGGCCGCTGCTCGGCGTCGTTCCCGATGCCAGCCGCGACGTGGATATTTCCGACCTTTCGCCGCTGATCGGCAATGGAGATGGTGAATGAATCTGGGTTTGATGGCCAAAGTGGCCGGTCTTGAGCTGGGGGCGCAGGCCGACGGCATCAATGTGACCGGCTTTGCCATCGACAATCGCAAAGTCGCGCCGGGCACCGTGTTCGGGGCCTTTCCGGGCAGTCAGGTCAATGGCGAGGATTTCATTCCCGCCGCGATTGCCGCGGGCGCGGTGGCCGTCGTCGCGCGGCCCCAGGCCGTGGTCGAGGGCGCGCTTCACATCGCCAGCGATGAGCCCCGCCGCCTGTTCGCCCATCTGGCCGCGCCCTTCTTCGAGCCGATGCCCGATGTGGTGGTGGCCGTCACCGGTACCAACGGCAAGACCTCGTGCGTGGAGATGGTGCGCCAGCTCTGGCATGTGGCGGGTTTTTCGGCGGCCTCGATCGGCACGCTCGGGGTGACGACGGCGCAGGAAAGCGTTTCGACCGGGCTCACCACGCCTGACATCGTGACGTTCCTTTCGAACCTCCACGGCCTCGCGCGCGAGGGGGTTTCCCATGTCGCCTACGAGGCGTCGAGCCATGGCCTTTCGCAGTTCCGCAACGAAGGGCCGCGCGTTGTCGCCGGGGCCTTCACCAACCTGAGCCGCGACCATCTCGATTATCACGCCACGATGGAGGCCTATTTCGCCGCCAAGATGCGCCTGTTCGACGAAGTGGTCGGGGATGGCGGTACGGCGGTGATCTGGGCGGACGACGCGTGGAGCGAGGCGGCCATCGGCCATGCGCGTGCGCGCGGGCTCAAGCTGATGACCGTGGGCGGGAAGGGCGAGACGATCCGCCTGCTCTCGCGCACGCCCACGCAACTCGGGCAGGTGCTCGAACTCGAATGCGAAGGCGCCGTTCGCAAGGTGACCCTGCCGCTGATCGGGGCCTATCAGGCGGCCAATGCGCTGGTCGCGGCGGGGCTGGTGATCGCCAGTGGCGGCGATGGCGCGCGCACGCTCGATGCGCTCGGGCGGCTCGCGCCGGTCCGCGGGCGGCTCGAACGCGCGGCGATCAACCGCGCGGGCGCGCCGGTCTATGTCGATTATGCCCATACCCCCGACGCGATCGAGGCGGCGATTGCCGCGCTGCGCCCGCATGTCGGCGGACGGCTGATCACCGTGCTGGGCGCCGGGGGCGACCGCGACAGTGGCAAGCGCGGGCCGATGGGCGCTGCGGCCTGCGCCGGTTCGGACATGGTCATCGTGACCGACGACAACCCGCGCGGCGAAGACGCCGGGCTGATCCGCGCTGCCGTCATGGCCGGATGCACGATTGCCAGCGACGTGCGCGAAGTGGCCGGACGCCGCGCCGCGATTGCCGCCGCCGTGAGCGCGGCAGGCGCGGGCGACATCGTGCTGGTGGCGGGCAAGGGGCATGAACAGGGCCAGATCGTGGGCCGTGGCGAAGCGATGCGGGTGCTGCCGTTCGACGACGTGCAGGTGGCTCGCGAATGCGTGGGAGAACTGACCTGATGAGCGCAACCGCCGCCCTGCTCGCCTGGCCGGTCGAGGCCGAGGACGATACCCCGCTGGCGCTCTGGCGCGCGGAGGAGATCGCGCGGGCAACCGGCGGGCGCGCTTCGGCGCCGTTCGAAGTGGGCGGGGTGGCGTTCGACAGCCGCGAGGTGATGGCCGGTGACCTGTTCCTGGCCCTGCGCGGCGAAAGTGCGGACGGCCACCGCTTTGTCGAGGGGGCGTTTGGCCGGGGCGCGGCGGGCGCGCTGGTCGAGACGCCGGTGCTTCATCCGCACGTTCTGGTCGAGGATACGACCGCCGCGCTCGATGCGCTGGCGCGCGCGGCGCGCGCGCGCGTGGCCCCCGAGGCGCGGATCGTCGGGGTGACAGGATCGGCGGGCAAGACCTCGGTCAAGGAGGCGCTGTTCGCCGCGCTCGACCGCGCCAGCCGGGGCCGCGCGCATCGCTCGGTCAAGAGCTACAACAACCATGTCGGCGTGCCGCTCAGCCTCGCGCGGATGCCCGCGCGCACGCGCTTTGGCGTGTTCGAGATGGGCATGAACCACGCGGGCGAACTGGCTGCGCTCACCCGCCTCGTGCGCCCGCATGTGGCGATCGTCACCACCATCGCGCCCGCGCACATCGGGCATTTTTCGGGCGAGGCGGCCATTGCGCAGGCCAAGGCCGAAATCTTCGAGGGGCTGGAGCCGGGCGGGGTGGCGATCATTCCGGCCGACAGCCCCCATTTTGCGCTTCTGCGCGAGGCTGCGCTGGCCCACACCGGGCCACACGGCGGACGGGTGGTTTCGTTCGGGCGCAGCGATCATGCTGATGTGCGGCTGCTCGATTCGGTTCCCGCCAGCAGCGGCGGCTCGCTGGTGACGGCCCAGCTTGGCGGGTTCGGCGATGGCGCTGACGCGGGCAAGCTGTGCTACACGGTCGCCCCTCCCGGCGATCACTGGGTGATCAATTCGCTCGCGGTCATGGCCGCCGTGCGTGCGGTGGGCGGCGATCTGGGCGCGGCGGGGCTTGCGCTGGCGGAAATGGAAGGGCTGGCCGGGCGCGGCGCGCGCCACCAGGTGCCCGCGCAAGATGGCGACGGCAGCGGCACGGCCCTGCTCATCGACGAAAGCTACAATGCCAATCCGGCCTCGATGGCGGTGACCATCGCCGGTCTTGGCGCCACGCCTGCCACGCGCCGCATCGCGGTGCTGGGCGCGATGCGTGAACTGGGCGCCGACGAGGATCGCTATCACGCCGAGCTGGCTGCGCCGCTGCTGGCCGCGCGGATCGATCATGTCGTTCTGGTCGGCGCGGAAATGGCGGCACTGGCGCGGGCCTTGGGGAAAAACGACGCGCCCTCGCTTGCCGCAGGGCCGCAAGTCTATCATGTGCAAACGAGTGCCGAGGCCGCCGACATGCTCGCCCGGATCGGCATTGCAGGCGGCGACGCCATCCTCGTCAAAGGTTCAAATTCGGTAGGCCTGGGCGCGCTGGTCAAGGCGCTGGTCTCCAAGGAACGGTGAATGCTCTATCTGCTGGCGCACTGGCTGCACTATGAAGGCCTGTCCAATCTCTTCCGCTACCAGTCGTTCCGGGCTGGTGCGGCGCTGCTGACGGCGCTGATGTTCGGGCTGCTGGTCGGCCCGCGCTTCATCCTGATGCTGCGCATGAAGCAGGGCAAGGGCCAGCCGATCCGCGAGGACGGCCCGCAATCGCACCTCGCCAAGCGTGGCACGCCCACGATGGGCGGGCTGATGATCGTCACCTCGCTGGTGATCGGCCTGCTGTTGTGGATGGACCTGTCGAGCCGCTATGTCTGGGCCTGCCTGATCGTCACGCTCGGCTTCGGGCTGATCGGCTTTCTCGACGACTACGACAAGGTCACCAAGTACGCGCACAAGGGTGTTCCGGCCAAAGTCCGCCTGCTGGGCGAATTCGTCGTGGCGGGCATCGCGGCCTGGCTGGTGGTGACCGAAACCAACCTCTATGTGCCGATCTTCAGCAACCTCTACATTCCGCTCGGGCCGTTCTACTTCCTGTTCGCGGCTTTCGTGATCGTGGGGGCGGGCAATGCGGTCAACCTGACCGACGGGCTCGACGGGCTGGCGATCATGCCGGTGATCATTGCCTGCGGCACGTTTGCGATCATCGCCTATCTGGCGGGCCGCGCCGACTATGCGCACTATCTGGGCATTCCCCATGTGCCGGGCGCGGGCGAACTGGCGATCTATTGCGCCGCCGTGATGGGGGCCGGTCTGGCGTTCCTGTGGTTCAATGCGCCGCCTGCCGCCGTGTTCATGGGCGATACCGGCAGCCTTGCGCTGGGTGGTACGCTCGGCGTCATCGCGGTGGCCGCGCATCACGAGATCGTGCTGGCCATCGTGGGCGGCCTCTTCGTGATGGAAGCGGTCTCGGTGATCGTGCAGGTCTTCGTCTACAAGCGGACCGGCAAGCGGGTCTTCCGCATGGCGCCGATCCACCATCACTTCGAACAGCTCGGTTGGAAGGAATCGACCGTGGTGATCCGCTTCTGGATCGTCTCGATCGTGCTCGCGCTGCTCGGCCTTGCCACGCTGAAGGTGCGATGATCGTCTCGCCCGCCTTTGCCGGAAAGCGTTATGCCGTGCTGGGCCTTGCCCGCTCGGGCATGGCGACGGTCGAAACGCTGCTGGCCAGCGGCGCGCAGGTGACCGCGTGGGACGCGCGCGAGGAACCGCGCGTGGCCCTCGAAGGGCGGGTGACGCTGGCCGATCCGCTGGCGATTGATCTGACCGGCTATGCGGGCGTCGTCGTCTCGCCCGGCGTGCCGCTCAACCGCCATCCCATCGCCGCCCATGCGCGCGCGGCGGGGGTGCCGGTGATCGGCGACATCGAACTGTTTTCGCAGGCTCGGGCAAGCCTGCCTGCGCACCGCGTGGTGGCGATCACCGGAACCAACGGCAAGTCGACCACCACCGCGCTGACCTATCACCTGCTCGCGCAGGCGGGCATTCCCGCGCTGATGGGCGGCAATATCGGCAAGCCGATCCTCGAACAGGAGCCGTTGGCCGCAGGCGGCGTCTATGTGCTCGAACTGTCGAGCTACCAGATCGACCTGACCCAGCGGATCGACGCCGACGTGGCCGTCCTGCTCAACATCACGCCCGACCATCTCGATCGCTACGACGGTTTCGAGGGCTATGTCGCCTCCAAGGCGCGACTGTTCGGGATGCAGGCCATGGGCCACCTCGCGCTGGTCGACATGAAGGCCGAGATGGACGAGGACGTGCTGCGCTTTGCCCCCGATGGCGCGACATTCGCGTTCATCGACGGGGTGGAACTGCCCGGCGACCAGGCGCAATGGCCCTCGCTGCAAGGCCCGCACAACCGCGCCAATGCGGCGGCGGCCGTGGGCGCGGTGCGCTATCTGGGCCTGACCGACGAGGTGATCGAGGCCGGCCTGAAAAGCTTTGTCGGCCTGCCTCACCGCATGGAGCGGGTGGCGACGAAGGACGGGGTGCTCTTCGTCAACGACAGCAAGGCGACCAATCCGGCCTCGACCGCGCCCGCGCTGGCCGCGTTCCCGCGCATCCACTGGATTCTGGGGGGCGTTCCCAAGGGCGACGATCTCGATGATTGCGCCCCCCATTTCGGCCATGTCGTCCATGCCTATACCATTGGCGAGGCGGGCCCCCGCTTTGCCGAGATTCTCGAACCGCTGATGCCTGTCACCCGCGCCGAAATGCTGGGCGATGCGGTGCGCGCGGCGATGGAGCAGGCACAGCCGGGCGATGTGATCATGCTCTCGCCCGCCTGCGCCAGCTTCGACCAGTTCCGCGACTACGAGGCGCGAGGAGACCGTTTCCGCCAGATCGTGGCGGCGCTCACGGCGGAAGGCTGAGGTGATGGCGAAGGTTTCGGGGGCGAAGGCCGCGCCTGCTGATTCTGGTGTCGCAGCCGGTGTGTCTGGAGGAACGGCGCCGGTCGTGCGCGATCCTTCCGTGCTGGGTGGCGGACAGGCCCCGCGCATCCGGCGCACGCGCCGCAGCGAGCTGATGATCTGGTGGCGCGAGATCGACCGGGTGTTGCTCGGGCTGGTCATGGCGCTGGTGGTGGTGGGCACGGTCGCGGTGGCGGCGGCCTCTCCGGCCAGCGCGCACCGGCTTTCGACCCATCAGAAAGCACTGGGCGACCTGCACTTCTTCTGGCTGCACTTGCGCTGGCTGGCGGTCGGGCTGGTGGCCATGTTCGGCGCCTCGATGCTGCCCAAGGAGACCGCGCGGCGCGCGGCGATCCTGCTGGCGGCGGTGATGATCGTCGGGCTGATGCTCGTTCCGGTGCTGGGCAGCGAGGTCAAGGGCGCCAAGCGCTGGATTCTGGGCATCCAGCCTTCCGAATTCCTGAAACCGGGCTTTGCCATCGCGGTCGCGTGGATTCTCTCGTGGAAGGTGCGCGACGCGCAGATGCCGGTGATCCGCCTGTCGATGGGGCTGATCGGGCTGGTCAGCGCGCTGCTCATGGCCCAGCCGGACTTCGGTTCGACCGTGCTGTTCTGCGGCGTGTGGTTCGTGCTCGTGCTGCTTTCGGGCCTGCCGCTGTCCCGTGTGGCCTGGGCGATGGTCGGGGGTATCGGCATCGTTGTTGCGGCCTATCTGTTCTATCCCAATGCCACACACCGCATCGACAACTTCATCTCG